>NZ_JAAIYB010000448.1 GCF_010894475.1 Myxococcus vastator | reverse complement strand
TGCCCATGCCGCCCAGCGCGTTGCCCGCGCCGCCACCGCCGCCGCCGTCCCCGCCCTTGGCCATGCCCTCGGCCGCGCCGAGCATCGCCTGGCCCTGCGCGTACTGCTGGAAGCCACCGGCCAGACGCGAGTACGCCACGTCCTTGCCCAGCTTCTTCAGCGTCGCCTCGTCCTCCTCCTTGATGGAGACGTGGAAGTTGCCCATCCGCACTACGGTGAGGCCGTAGCCGTCCACGTGGGGCTTGAGCCCGGAGATGACCTCCGTCTCAATCTCCTCGGTGTACGCGCCGCTCGTCACGTCGAGCAGCGGCCAGCGCTTCTTGACGAGCAGCTCCGCGATGCGGTCGCGCGTCACCTTCAGCACCTGGTTCTTGAACCAGCCGAGCAGCTCTTCGTTGCCGGTGCGGCCCATGCCCACCAGGCCCACCACCAGGCGCTCCGGGTCCGTCACGCGGATGGAGAAGTCGCCGTACACCATGGTGCCGATGCCCAGGCCCGTCTCCGGGTCGCGCACGTCACCGATGGGGCCTCCGAACTTCACGCCGGCGAACTCCCGCGTGGAGACGAAGAAGATTTCGGAGATGAAGAGGTTGCCGCCCGTGAAGCCTTCCATGAGGCGGGACAGGAACGGGATGTTGTTCGTGTCCAGCGAGTGGCGGCCGGGCCCCAGCTTGCCCTCCACCTTGCCGTCCTTCACGAAGAGGGCGACCTCGTCCGCATCGACGGTGAGCTGGGTCAGCATCCGGACGTTGTTCTCCGGATACTTGTAGATGATGTCGCCCTTCGCTGAATCCGCCCGGGCGATGAAGTTGCGCTTCGCCTCACCCTTGATGCTGTCGAAGATACCCATTGCCGTCAGCGCCTCCGTGGCCGCATTGGCAGCCGGTCAACCCGCACCCGCCACCTCAACCCCATTTAAGAGCATGGCATCCAGGACGAAAGCGCGCGCGCTCGCGTCCCGGTACCTGCCTGCAACATGCCAGTTTCACTGGCGAAAGCCTAGCCGCTCGGCAGGCTGGATGCTTTGGAAAGCGGCGGCCGGCGTCCGCTAGCCCCAGCGGCTCACCAACCGCTCGCGGTCCAACAGGCGGATACTCGCCCACAGCAGGAGGGCGTCCAGCACCAGCACCACGGCGCCCTGGAGCAGGTAGTAGCCAAAGCCCGCCTTGAGCACGCCGGCCACCTGGCCGCCCACCATGCCCACCAGGGGCAGCACCACCAGCGCGGACAGCTGCTGGGCCATGCGCGCCTCGCTCACCCGGGCGGAGATGAGCACCGCCACCCCGTTGCCGAAGAAGGCGAACAGCGGCGCGATGACGAACACGCCGAAGGTCCACAGCGCGTTGGGCATCAGCGGCATCTTCACCAGCGGCCACGCGACGATGTCCACGCCCACGCAGAACAGGACGAAGGCCGTCCACGTGATCGCCACGGACGGCACCAGCGCCGCCAGGCTCTTGCCCGTCACCAGCTCCGCCGCCGTCACGGGCGAGGCCAGGAGCGGCTCCAGCGTGCGCCGCTCCTTCTCCCCTGCCACGCTCTGCGACGCGATGAGGATGGGCACGAACACCGGCATCACCAGGAACATGCCGAACCAGTCGGTGAGCGTCTTGTCGATGAGGAAGCGCGCGGCGCTGGCCCCCAGCGGCAGCGTGGGGTCATAGAAGAGCGCCACGCTGCGCAGGTCCGCGTGGTCCGGCGCGCGCACGTACGTCCACACCACGCCAATGGGCACCAGCACCATGACAGCCGGGAGCACCATCATGGACACCAGCAGGCCCACGTTCTTTCGCAGGTCCAGGAAGTCCTTCCAGAACACCGCCAAGGCCCGCTTCGGACGGAACGCCATCGGCTACCCCCTCCCCTCGCGCAGCAGCTCCAGGTAGACCTCTTCCAGGGGACGCTGCGTGGGCACCGCGCTGTGCACCCGCGCGCCCGCCCCCACCAGGCAGGCCACCACGTCGGGCGCCTGCGCGTCGTCCGCCAGCATCACCCGCAGCTTCGGCCCTTCGGCCAGCACGTTGGGCGCGAAGGGCAGCTGGGCCAGCGCGCCGCGAAAGCGCTCCGCCTCCCCCTCCACGCGCACCTCCAGCGCCTGCCCCGCGTGCCGCAGCTCCCGCACCGGGCCCATGGCCAGCAGGCGGCGCTTCACCACCGCCACGCGCTCACACAGGCGCTCCACCTCCGCCAGGTTGTGCGAGCACAGGACGATGGTGCGCCCCTCCGACGCCAGCTCCGCCACGGCGTCGCGCACGGTGCGCGCGGACTCCGGATCCAGGCCGCTGGTGGGCTCGTCCAGGAAGATGACCTTCGGGTCGTGCACCAGCGTCCGGACGATGGCCAGCTTCTGCCGCATGCCCTTGGAGAAGCCGCCCACCGGCTCATGTTCACGCCCGCCCAGCCCGAAGCGCTCCAGGTAGTGGCGGGCCCGAGGCCAGGCCGCGGCTTCATCCAGCTCATGCAGCTTCATGAAGAAGCGCAGGTTCTCCCGCGCGGTGAGCCTGTCGTAGAGGCCGGGCTGCTCGGTGAGCAGGCCCACGACCTTGCGCAGCAGCTCGCCGTCGCGGTCCACCCGGTGGCCCCACACGGTGGCCTCGCCCTCGGTGGGCTGCAGCAGCCCCGTGAGCATGCGCACCGTGGTCGTCTTCCCCGCGCCGTTGGGCCCCAGCAGGCCGAACACCTCGCCGGGCCGCACGTGGAAGGACAGCGCCTCCACGGCCACCCGGTCTCCGAAGCGCTTGCCCAACTCCTGGACGTGGATGCCGCTCAATCGATGGTCACCAGGAGGAACTTGTTGTTGATGTCGCGGTCCACCGGCGTCACGACCTTGTCCGAGCCCACCGCGGTGCGCAGCAGGTTGAGCCGGTTGTGCTCCACCAGGGCCCACTCGCGGCCCGGGCGCTGCGCCAGGGCACGCATGCGCGCGTTGGCGTCCGACGCGCGGTACTGCTCCACCGTGTTCTGCGAGTAGAGCGTCTCGCCGCGCCAGTTCATCATGTACGCGACGATGGGCTCGCCCACCTGACGCTGCGCGTAGTAGCGCCAGAAGAGGTCACGCTGCGTCCAGTGGTGGGACAGGTCCACCCAGTGGCTCCAGTTGAACCAGAGGGCCATGCCCGCCGCGAGCACCCAGAAGGTGCCGAACAGCATCGCCCGCGCCCGCATCAGCGCCGCCACCACCGCCATGCCGCCCGCCACCGCGAAGGTGAAGCCCAGCGACTTCTTGATGTTGACGGGCTCCGACAGCGCCTTGAGCAGCGAGTCCGCCGCCGCCGGCTGACGGAAGCCCCGCACCGCGAACGCGATGCCCACCACCGCCAGCACGCCGGCCAGCGTCTGGAGCGCCGCGCGGCCTTCCGCCCCCGGCCGCATGGACTCCCACGCCAGGTAGCCGGCCACCACCAGCACCGCCACGCCCACCAGCGCCTTGGCGGACACCTGGGCCTGGGCGCTCACCGCGCCCAGCGTCGCCACGCCGCCCAACAGCAGCATCAGCGCCACGGCGCGCGCGCTCGGCGTCGTCCGGGCACGCCCCTTCGCGGAGAAGGCGTCGAAGGACAGGTAGACGCCGAAGGCCAGCAGCACCAGCGTCACCAAATCCCCCGTCCACAGCGGGCGCGAGGTGAAGAACGCGATGGGCTTCGTCACCAGGTCCTGCGGATAGGGCCGGTCGTAGTTGTAGACGAACAGGTCGGTGAAGATCTTCGGGTTCTCCGCGATGTTCTTCCCCACCAGGACGAAGAGCATGAAGCCGAAGATGAGGCTCACCGCGTGCGCGGAGATGCCCTCCTCCCACAGCTGGTCGATGAAGAGCGCCAGGAGGACGGCCACGCCCGGCAGCACCGGGAAGACGTAGTGGTGGAACTTGGTGGCGCTGGACGACAGCAGCCAGAAGGAGAAGGCCACCCACAGCACCGCGATGATGGCCAGGTGGTCCGCCGCCTTCTCCGAGCGCAGCTTCAGCCGCGCCACCACCGAGAAGGCGCCGGGCAGCAGCGCCACCCAGGGGAAGATGGCGAAGCCACCCTGCTCGATGAAGTAGATGAACGTGCCGCCCGGCGTGGTGGTGTGCACGCCCGCCGTGAGGCGGTTGAGGTGGTCATGGACGAAGAAGCGGTACCAGAAGAGCTTGCCCTCATCGTCCACGGAGCCGAAGAGGGACAGCGTCAGGTACCAGGGGCCCGCCACCGCGAAGAACACCAGGATGCCCGTGCCCAGGCGCATCTTGAACATCTGCCCCCACAGCACGGGCATGGGCTGACGGCCCTCGCGCACGTCCTTGCGGAAGCGGGACTGGGTGAGCCACTTCAGGTGCGCGTCCAGGCTGTCGCTGTCCCAGGGGATGACGGACAGGGCCGCGTACAACATCAGGATGACGGCGGGCAGGCCCACGCCCAAGAGGCCCTTGGCCAGCGCGGACAGGCCGGCGAAGAAATAGAAGCCGTACCACCAGGCGGCGCGGTGCTTCGTCGTCGCATCCAGCTGGCCGATGAGCGCGCACGCCATGGCGCAGATGAACGTCGTGACGAAGGGCGTGTCCGTCACCGTCTGCCGCGTGAGCAGGAAGTACAGCGGCATGGTGGCCAGCACGAAGCCGGTGGCCAGGCCCGCGCGCCGGGACACCACACGCGCCACCGCCAGTGACAGCAGCGCCACCGCGGTGATGCTCAGGAGCGCGAAGGGCATCCGCATGCCCCACTCCATGTAGCGGCCCAGCACCCCGCCGGGGTTCACCGCGCCCGCGGCGTTCATGCCCAGCGCCTGCATCCACATGGTGAGCGGCGGCTTGGAGAAGAACCACGAGCCTTCCCAGAAGGGATACACGTAGTCCTGGCGGACAATCATCATCCGCGCCACTTCGCCGTAGTGCGTCTCCCAGCAGTCCCAGAGGCCCACCGCGCCCAGGTAGGGAAGGAAGAGCAGGGCCGCGAAGCCCGCCGTGGCTGTCACGACGCGCAGGCTGAAGGACAGCTCCAGCCACCGCTTCGCCCACTTCGCCTGGAAGAAGTCCTTGCCGAGGATGGCCTCGGCGAAGGTCTGCTCCCGCTGCTGTTCGACTTCGCTCTCCACGGACTGAAGCTCCTTGAGTCGTTCCGGGCGGTGGGCGGCCCACCCTCGGCAGGACGCGGCGTTATATCCCCGCGGCCCCCTCCGGTCGACCACCGCCAGGCGCCTCTGCCGTGAGCCTGACTGCGCGCCGCTGTGCGGGGGGATGGACGCGCAAAGGGGCGCCAACCCCGCGAAAGCACGGCTCCTTGCTCTCTTTCCAGGCCTGCTGCCGGCGCCGGTGCGCGCGTCGTGCTCTCGGTCCGAGTCTTCGGCGCCCGGTGATGCGTGGAAAGAGAGGACCGGGCGCTCCCCCCAAGGAGCGCCCGGCGCTGGCTCACTGCGACGAAGAGGGCGTGAAGAGGCTGTTCACCGTGTTCACGACGGCGCCGGCCTGAGAGAGACCGGGGACGGGCAGCGCCGACACGACCGCGCTCGCCGAGTCGATGACCGCGTGCGTCTTCTGCGACGGCGTCGACGACGGGTTCGTGAAGACGTCCCGCGTGTTCGACAACGAGGACATCGCACCGATGACGTTCAGGCCCGGCACGAACTTGCCCAGCGTCTTACCCACCACCGTGGGCGGCAGCGCCGTGGGCACGGTGCCCCTCGACATCTGTCCGATGGCGCGAGCGCCCGTTTCGAAGGTGTCCGCCACGTTGATGGCGTTGTTCAGCGTGCCCGACGTGCTGCCAATCGTGCTCACCACCTGCTGCGGCGTCCGCACCGGCTCCGACGAGCCGCCCTTGCTTCCCACGCTCTTCGCGACGTTCGCCTCGAGCGCCACCACGTTCATGGTCCGGTCCGCGACGTCAGCGAGCACGGGCCCCGGCTTGAACGACGAAACGGTCGACTTGACTCCAGGAATCTGCGGCATGGTGTTCCCCCCTCTGCGTGTGACTGCGACTTACATTGGGGTTATCGGTGGTGACTGGACGGAGTTTCGACCACATTTTCCGACGTGCTTTTCACCGCCGAGGGGACGCCTCCAGCACCGACCGGAGCGCGAGCTCCGCCGCGCGCAGCCGGGCATCCTGCGGGGCCACCCGGCGCGCTTCCACCAGGCGCTCCATGGCCCGCGCGACGTCGCCGCGTGACAGCTCGCAGCGCACGCCCGCCTCCAGCGCGCCCGTGTCCCAGGGGCCGTACACCCGCGCCTCCGCGGCCGCGTGACACCCTTCCTCCACGCGTGACGCCTGCAGGAGCGCACGCGCCAGCTCCACGCGCGTCTCCACATGAGCGGGCGCCAGCCGCACGGACTCGCTCAACGGCGCCACCGCTTCCCTGGGAAGGCCCAGGCGGCGCAGCACCCCGCCCAGTTCGCGCAGCGGTCCCGGCGCGCCCGGGACGAGCAGCGCTCGAGCCCGCGCCTCGCGCAGGACAGAGGGCTCGTCGAAGCGCAGCTCCGCCACCATCCGGTCCACCACCTCACGGTAGGCGGGGTACGCCGCGGGCCAGGTGAACACCAGCCGGTACACCCACTCCCCCCGTGGCACGAAGAGCGCCATCAGCTGAGTGGGCCCCCCTGGCCCCTCCAGCTCCGCATGCAG
>NZ_JAAIYB010000447.1 GCF_010894475.1 Myxococcus vastator | reverse complement strand
GACCGCTGGAGCAGGGGTGGGACGCGCCGCCGGGTGCCGCCCCGCCGAAGCCTCGGCGCCAGCAGTCGCCGGTGGGGGGCGGGAGTGGCCACACCCGCATCGGGCGCAACCCGCGCCTCAAGGTCGTGGAGGACTTCTCCTCGCCTGAGACGTCCGCGGATGACGAGGGCTCGGTCTCCGTCTCCGCGCCAGGGCGCCGCGGCGCCCGTATCCGCCGCGCGCCCGTGGAGGCCAAGGGGCCCAAGACGATTCCGGACGTGATGCCCGCGGTGCAGCCGGGCTCGGCGCGCGTGCGTGACGACATCGCGATGCCGCCGTCCGATCCGGCGCTGTCTTCGACGTCGGACGTGCACCGGCGCCTGATGAGCGCGGAGCAGCGGCTGTCCGTGGCCCAGCACCGGTATGGACGCCGGTTGGGCATCGCGGCGGCCATCGCCGGGGTGGGGCTGGTCACCTTCCTGGTGGCCGCGTGGCAGCTCGGTGGTGATGCGGCCCCCGCGCCGGAGGAGACCCCGCGGGAGGCGGAGGCAGAGGCCGCACCCGTGGGCCCATCGCCCGCCACGCCCATCGCGCCGCCGGCGCCCGTGCCGGCGCGTCCGCCGCCCGCGCCAGAGGCCGCGTCGAGAGGGGACGAGGAGGACGCGCCCCCCGAGCCGAGGCCGCCCCCGAAGTCTCAGCGCGCGTATGTCACCATCTCCACCAATGTGCCGGCGGTCGTCTACATCGACGGCGCGCGGCTGAGCCGTCGCACGCCCCTCAACCGATATCCCATCAAGATGGGCACCCGGCGAATCAAGCTGGTGTCCGTCGCCACCGGAGAGCCCAAGGAGCTGGACCTGCGCATCAGGCGCGGCCAGCACCTGAAGGTGCTGGTGGACTCGTTCACGTCTCCGAGGCGGTGACCATGGACCCGACCCGCATCTTCATCGTCGAGGATCAACCCCAGCTCCTCAAGAACCTGGTGAAGGTGCTGGCCACCTTTCCCGAACTGGAGGTGGTGGGCACTTCCCAGGAAGGGGAGTCCGCGGTGGAGGACATCGTCCAGCTCCGCCCCCAGCTCGTCCTCCTGGACCTGGAGCTGCCCGGCATCAACGGCATCCAGGTGACCCAGCGGGTGAAGCGCCGCGCCCCGGAGGTGGAGATCCTCATCCTCACGTCGTTCGACGACGAGACGAAGGTCTACGAAGCCATCCAGGCAGGGGCCTCCGGCTACCTGGTCAAGCGGGTGGGGCCGGAGAAGATCCGCTCCGGCATCCAGGAGGTGATGGAGGGCGGGACGGTCCTGGAGCCCATCATCGCCAGGCGCTTCTGGAACTACTTCCAGTCCGTCCAGGCGAAGTCCACCCAGGAGGACAAGAAGCCGGAGAACCCCTGGGCGCTCACGCCGCTGGAGTTCGAGGTGCTGGGCTACGTGGCCAAGGGCCTGTCCAACGCCGAGGTGGGGCACGTGATGACGCTGGAGCGGCGGACGGTGCGCACGCACCTGTCGCATATCTACCGGAAGATGGGCGTCAACTCTCATGTGGAGGCCGTGGTGATGGCCTTGCGTGCGGGTGTCGTGGATCTATAGCCACGCTCTGGTTAGGTTCGGGGCCCTATGCCCAAGGCTTCCCCGAGCAAAGTACCCACTCGCGTGGCGGACCCCGCACTCGAGTCCCTGTTCGACGTCCACGAGGCCACGCTTCCCAACGGCCTCCAGGTGCGGCTGCTCGCCAACCACCAGGCTCCCGTTGTCAGCCTCTACACCGTGTTCCAGGTCGGCAGCCGCAACGAGCGGCCCGGCATCACCGGCATCAGCCACCTGTTCGAGCACATGATGTTCAACGGGGCGAAGAAGTACGGCCCCAAGATGTTCGACAAGACGCTGGAGTCCAACGGCGGCCGGTCCAACGCGTACACGTCCACGGACCTGACGGTGTACTACGACGACTTCTCCGCCGACGCGCTGGAGACGGTGCTGGACCTGGAGTCGGACCGGATGCGCTCGCTGCGCATCTCCCAGGACACGCTCACCAGCGAGCGCGAAGTCGTGAAGGAGGAGCGCCGCGTCCGCGTGGACAACGACATCTTCGGCCTCATGGACGAGGAGCTGGGCACGCTCGTCTACAAGGCGCATCCGTACCGCTGGCCCGTTATCGGGTGGATGGCGGACATCGAGGCCATCCGCCGCGAGGACTGCCAGGACTACTTCCGGACCTACTACGCGCCCAACAACGCGGTGCTCTACATCGTCGGGGCCATTGACCCGAAGAAGACGCTGGCGCTGGTGCGCAAGTACTACGGGAACATCCCCAAGGGGCCCGCGCCCGCGGCGGTGCTCAACTCCGAGCCCGAGCAGAAGGGCGAGCGCCGCGCCGAGGTCCGCCACCCCGCGCAGTCCCCCGCGCTGATGCTGGGCTTCCGGGGGCCGGCCGCGAGCGATGACGACACCTTCGTGCTGGACGTCATCCAGTACGTGCTGACGAAGGGCGAGGGGAGCCGGCTGATCCGCTCGCTGGTGTACGAGCAGAAGCTGGCCGTGTCGCTGATGCTCGACTGGAGCTGGCGCATCGACCCGGGCACCATCCTCTTCTACCTGGCCCTGAAGCCGGACTCCGACCCGAAGCAGGTGGAGGCCGCACTGTACGCGGAGCTGGAGAAGGTCGCGCGCGAGGGCATCTCCGATCGCGAGCTGCAGAAGGCGCAGAACAACCTGCGCTCGGACCACCTGCGCGAGCTGGCCACGAACAGCGGCCGGGCGCATGCCCTGGGCCACTACGAGGCGCTGCTCGGCGACTGGCGCCGCTTGCTGACGCTGCCCTCCACCTACGCCTCCATCACCAATGACCAGGTCAAGGCCGTGGCCGCGAAGTACTTCGCGCCCGAGCACCGCTCCGTGGTGACGCTGGTTCCCGCGCCCACCGAAGCCTGAGCCCGGCCCCTCCAAGGAAAGCCCTGACACCATGGCCTCTCGCAAGAGCCCCTCCCGAAAGTCCCTCGCACGTCCGGCGAAGCGCGCCGGCGGCAAGGTCCCCGCCGCCCGAAAGGCTTCGTCCCCGCGCAAGGCCGCGTCGAAGCGGGGCGCGCCTCGCGCCACGACGAGCGCCCTCACGCTCCCCACGCTGCACGAAAGCACCACGTCCAGCGGCCTGAAGGTCATCGCCGCCGAGCGTGGGCCCCTGCCCATGGTGTCCGTGCGGCTGGTGATTCGCGCGGGCAGCGCCACCGACCCGGACGGCAAGCACGGCCTGGCGGACTTCACCGCCCGGCTGCTGCGCCGGGGCACCCGCCGCCTGAACGCGCAGGCCATTGACGAAGCGGTGGAGTTCGTCGGCGCCAGCCTGGGCGTGGGCGTGAGTGAAGACACGCTGTCGGTGGCCCTCACCACGCCGTCCGAGCACTTCGAGCAGATGCTCGGCATCCTGGGCCAGGTGGTGCGCGAGCCCACGTTCCCGCAGTCCGAAGTGGACGACGCGCGCGAGCGCGAGCTGGCGCAGTTCGCCAACGACCTGGACGACCCGTCCGTCATCGCCGACCGCGCCATGGTCCGCGCGCTGTGGGGGGACCACCCCTACGGCCACGACGTGGGCGGTTCGTCGAAGACGGTGAAGACCTTCACGCGCGATGACGTCGTGCGCTTCCACGAAGCGCGCATGGGACCCAAGGTGTCCATGCTCATCGTGGTGGGCGCGATGGACCCAGGGCGCGTGGCGGCCGCGGCCGAGGAGGCCTTCGCGGATTGGACGGGAGGGCCGGACGCGCCCGTGGCCATCCCCGCTCCGGAGCGCATCGCCCTGGGTGGGCGGGTCATCCTCGTGGACAAGCCGGACCAGACGCAGTCGCAGGTGCGGCTGGGGGGCCCCGGCATGCGCATGGGGCACGAGGACTACTTCCCGGCCACGGCGATGAACATCGCCCTGGGCGGCGGGTTCACCTCGCGGCTGATGAACGAGATTCGCGTCAACCGCGGCCTCACCTACGGCGTCAGCTCGTGGTTCGACTCGATGAACGCGGCGGGCGTCTTCGCGCTGTCCACCTTCACCAAGACGGAGTCCACCCGCGAAATCATCGACGTGGCGCTGGCGGAGATTGGCGGCGTCCGGGAGAAGGGGCTCAAGCCCCGCGAGCTGGCGGATGCCCAGTCCTACCTCGCCGGCCTGTACCCGCTGCGCACGGAGACGAACGAGTCCATTGCCGGGAGCATCGCCGAGGCCCGTCTGCACGGGCTGGGAGATGACTGGGTGGAGAAGTTCCGGGACCGGCTGCGCGCGGTGACGCCCAAGCAAGTCGTGGCCGCCGCGAGGAAGTACTGCTTCGCGCAGGCGCCCGCCGTGGTGGTGCTGGGCAAGGCGGACGTGGTGAAGAAGCAGCTCAAGGGCCTGGGCCCCATCACCGTGGTGCCGGCGACGGAGTACGAGTGACGGACGTCCGCATCCTCTTCGAGGGCGGCGGCGTGCTCGTGGTGGACAAGCCGCCCGGGATGCTCGTCATTCCCGGGCGCGAAGGCGGCCCCTCGCTCCGGGAGCTGCTGGAGACGCAGCGGCGCCAGAAGGTCTTCGTGGTGCACCGGTTGGATCGGGACACCTCGGGGGCCCTGGTGTTCGCCCTGGACGCCGCGGTGCACCGGGCCCTGTCGGGAGCCTTCGAGGCGGGGACGGTGCGCAAGCGCTACGTGGCGCTGGTGGAGGGCCGGGTCGAGGCGCCGCGAATGGTGGACGTGCCCCTGGTGGCCGGCAGGAAGGGGCGCATGCGCGTGGCTCGGCCGGGGGACACGGAAGCCAAGGCCTCGCGCACCCGCGTGCGGCCCGTGGAGACCTTCGAGCGCGCGTCCCTGGTGGAGGCCGAGCCGCTCACGGGGCGGACGCACCAGATTCGCGTGCACCTGCTGTCGCTGGGGCACCCGCTGCTCGTGGACCATCAGTACGGACGTGCGGCGCCGCTGACGGAGAAGGAGCTGTGCGGGGCAGGGGACGCGGTGGTGCTGGCTCGTACGCCGCTTCATGCCGCGCGGGTGGAGTGGCCTGCGCTGGCGGGTGTCGAGGCGCGCGCCGTGGAGGCGCCCGTGCCCGGGGACATGGCGCGGGCTCGCGAGCTGCTGCGGACAACCGTCACCGCGCCTTGAAGTCGTTGGACGTGCCCTGGGCATCCAGGGCGTCTGTCACGGTGAGCATGAGGTGACTCCCTGAGGCGTCAGAGCGTGCTGGCATGCTCCGGGCAGGTGAGCCTTGCTCCAGCATCGCGCTTGATGGAAAGGACGTGCCCCTGATGCGCCTCCGAGCTTGCATCGCACTTTTGCTCTTCCTCTCGGCCTGCGCTACGTCGGCGCCGCGTCGAAATGTGCCAACGGCGCCGGACCCGAGGCTCTCCAATCTCCAGCGTGCGGCGGCGCTGCCGTGGACTGATGGGGGACGGTGCGTCGTCCGTGAGGCGTCCCAGCGTTGGCCCGTGCTCGTGGAGAGGTGCTATCGAGCGCTTGACCATGACCGGATCGAGTTCCACGACACCACGGGAAGATGCGCGGTCGCCTCCGCTGGCGCCGCTGCCGTGGGAATCGGGTTCTGCGTGCTGGCGGCTCCTGAGATTGCCGTGGGGGCCGTGATCGTACTTGGCGTGGTGGTGGTCGGCGTCGCCATCAAGGAAGCGCTGGACGCATATGAACTCCGCCATGCCTACCCCGAGGAAGCTGGGACCTCACGAGGAACGAAGGTGTCATCCCGGGAAGCTGAAGCCCAACGAAAGCCCAAGCTGAAGCCCGAGCCAGCGGGGCAGGACGGGTTCCCCCCGGTGCCGACCGAGCCAATGGACCGAGAGCGCCGCCCCGAGTGCAGGCCCATCCCGGTGCCGCGCGCCTCCAAAGATGGTCCGCATAACGAGTGCGCCGACAAGTTTCCGCCCAACCGTTATCCCGGCATGGACGTGAGCGTGGGCGGAGTACGCTTCGATGCACTGCAAGTCGGCGTGCGCGTGCTGTGGGAGATCAAGACTCATCAATTTGATAAGTACAATGCCTTCGTCCAGAACATGGAGATCAAGAAGGAACTCAAACAAATCAAGAAGGAGCGAAACATGGCAGTGGCGTGTGGATATGGCTTCGTGATCGGAGTGAGCACCCAAGCGCACAAAGACGCTCTGCTCGCCGAGGATGAGTCCCTCAATATCAGCGTCACGGGATGCCCACGATGACTAAGCAAAGAACCCTCAACCTTATCACATACGCGCCTGCGCTCGTGGGTAAAGACGGTCGCGCGGTCGACGTCATCCATGGAATGGAACAGGCACTATCCGGCTTGCGGCTGAAGTGGCGGCTCTCAGACAGCGGGCGCCCCATCCCATTGCCACAGCGTGATGCCTGGCTCCTGGAAAACATTGAAGACGGGGAGTTCCCTGTTGTCTGTAACGGGGACGTGAATTACCCCGTGACGGTTGATGGAAGGGAAAGGTCGGGACTCTTCAGTCCAGGCGGTCAGCCCCTTTTTGAAGTCCATGCGAAAATGCCACTGTGCGAGGCTGTGATTGCGGCAGCGGCGGCTGTGCTTGAAGCCGTGGCGGAGGGCGCACGCGCGTTCTGGGGGAGTGCAACGCCGTACGCCGCCAATGTGGACATCGCGTATCAGACAGCACCCACGCTGCAAGGT
>NZ_JAAIYB010000446.1 GCF_010894475.1 Myxococcus vastator | reverse complement strand
CACCAGCCCCGAGCAGCCCCCATCCCCCTGAAAAGAAACCGCCCACCGTCTCGGGGCCGGCCGAGGCGGTGGGCGTCGGGAGCTCCCCTATGGAGCGCCCTACAAGAGTCCGCCCGCCGTCTCGGGGCCGGCCGAGACGGAGGGCGTCGGGAACTCCCCAATGGAGTGCCCTACAGTCTGACGGGGCGACACCGTTGCCGGGCCCATGTCGCCGCGCCGTGATGGACAGCCACTAGAGCAATGGGAGTGCCAAGCACCACACCCGGAGCGGGCGCTGGTGAATGGCTGGAGATTCAAGGGGTTGCAGCGCCCGGCGGCCAGACGCCGCCCAGCCTCCGCGGTGGGCCTCTGACATGCTTGTCAGGGGCCCCTGGGCCGGACGTCGCGCCGGGCCTGACAACGGTGTCAGGGCGCCTCGGACTTTCCAGCTAGTCGCCCTGGACGGAGCGGATGGTGTCGCGCATGGAGTGGCGCGGCTTCCAGGCCACGTCCTTCACCCAGCGGCTGCCGTCCACCGCGCAGAGGAACTGGATGTGGTCCAGCTCCGGCGGCGGGAAGTTGGCCAGCCGGTACTTGAACAGCATGCCCAGCAGCGGCCGGGCCACGGGGTGCGGCACGGGGATGGGGCTGTTGCCCAGCTCGCGCATCACCGAGGACAGGGGCACCTCGCCGGGGCCCACGACGTTGTAGACGCCCTTGGGCTCGGGGCGGAGCGCCTCCACCATGGCGCGCGCCACGTCCTCCACGTGGATGAGCTGCACCATGGGGTCGAAGCCCGCCATCATCCAGGGCCGGCGCATGCGCAGGTAGTTGGACGGCGCGTTCTTGATGGTGGGCCCGACGATGTGGACGGGCCGGAGGATGACCGTCTCGATGTGCGGGTGCTTCCAGAAGAAGCTGTGCGCCAGCATGTCCACTTCGATGAGGTCGCGCACGCCGGAGAAGCGGCTGGCGGCCATGAGCGGCGCGTCTTCCATGAGGAAGTTGGAGTTGTCCGGGCTGGGCCCGTAGACGTTGGCCGACGACAGGACGACGACCTTCTTCACGCCGTACTTCGCGCAGTACTCCAGCAGGCGCGTCGTGCCCACGACGTTGAAGGAGTGGTGCTCCTCCTCGCTCATCCGGGGGTCATGCATGATGCCCATGTGGATGACGGCGCGGATTTCGTTCTTCCGGAAGACGTCCTCCGCCTTCTTCTTGCGGAGGTCGAGCTCGTACATCTCGACGTCCTTCGGCCGTCCCGCGAAGGGCCGCCGATCGATGCCGATGATGCGCTCGTGCTTGTGCAGCAGCTTCGCGAGGGTGCGGCCGAGGTTGCCGCTGATGCCCGTGACGACGACGGCCGGTTTCATGGAACCCCCCTCTTTAGCACCGCCGCGCCGGGCGCTCACCAGAACACGCCCTGACGCTCCTTGAGGCCCTGGTGGAGCATGGACTGGATGGACGCCTTCACGGTGCGGACCTTCTTGTCCAACTCGCTGTCCTCGTCATCCGGGCGCCCGGAGAAGTGCAGCGGCTCCCCGAAGTAGATGCGGTACTTCGTGGGCAGGGGGATGGGCAGGCCCGTGGGAGTGATGGGGAAGGATGGGAAGCCAAAGAGCTTCGCCACCGGCTTCAGGTCCATCAGCGCCGGGGCCTGCTCCTCCGCGCCAATGACGGCCACGGGGACGATGGGCGTGTTCGTCTCCAGCGCCAGGCGCATGAAGCCCAGGCCGAACTCCTGGAGCTGGTAGCGCTGGGGCCACAGCTTGTTGATGCCGCGCGTGCCCTCGGGGAAGACGAGGATGGCCTCCTCCGACTCCAGCAGCCGCCGGCAGTTCTCCGGCGTGCCGACAATCTGCCCCACGCGGGCCATGAAGGTGGACACGTACGGGAGCGACGACACCCACTTCTCCACCATGCTGCGGATGACGCGGGGCGGGCTGGCGTCCAGCATCATCGCCACGCCAATCATGGCGCCGTCCATGGGCAGCTGGCCGGAGTGGTTGGACACCAGCAGCACCCGGCCGGCGGGCACGTGCTCGATGCCGTACGTCTCCACGCGGAAGTAGTTCCGGTAGAGCCACAGGAGCGGGGCCACCGCGGACAGGCTGTAGTCCAGGTCGAAGCCGAACGGGTCCACCCCGTACTCGTTCCCCGGGCGCGTCAGGCCCTGGAGCCGCTGCTTCTGCTCGCCGTTGGCCAGCCGGTCCGTCCACTCGCGCAGGCCCTTCTTCACTCGGTCGGTGACGTTCTCCAGCATGGGGGCTCTTTACACCACCCGCCCCGCACCGGCGAAGCAAGCATGCCATACCGGCCCTCAGAGGCAGCCGGGACGTGCGCTGGCGGACAGGCGCCCGGCGACGTCGCGCAGCGTGAGGACCTCCCGCTCCGACTTCAGCCAGCCGAACACCTCGCGCAGGCGCGCCATCTTCCGGGTGGCGCTGACGCGCAAATCCCGCTGCTGCCGCACCAGCTCCGGGGGAATCCCGTCCGACGCGTCCAGCACGTCCACGCCGTGCAGCTCGAAGTTGAAGAAGGTGTCCCGGCGGCAGGCGCGCCAGAGCCCGCGCAGGGACGCGCTCGGCAGCGTGGTGACGAAGGTGCCGATGAAGGGAAAGCGCAGCGCGGGCGTCACCGTCATGGGCAGTTCCAGCACGGCGCCCGAGCCCCGCCGGTAGGGCCGCGCCGGGTCGGGCCAGTACGGCACCCGAGGCGCCAGCAGCACGCGGGGCGTATCCAGCACGGAGCGGGACGGACGCCCCAGCATCGCCAGGCCCCCCATCACCACCGCCTTCGCCAGGTAGTACGGCACGGCGGGGAAGGCCGAGGAGCCATACCGGTAGCCCAGCGCCGCAGTGGCCGCGTACAGGTCCGCGTTGAGCGTGTAGCCCGGCGCGCGGAACCCCTCCGGCCGCGCGCCCGTGGCCGCGAGGATGGCGGCATCCGCGCGCGCCAGGTCGGCGTGGATGGCCTGGGGGCCCCGGCGCGTCAGCGCGTAGTCATGGGCGTGGCTGTGGCTGGCCACTTCGATGCCCGCCTCGTGGGAGGCGCGCATGCCCGCCACGGCGACCGGGTCGGACTCCAGGTCCTCGCCGATGACGAAGAAGGTCCCCGGAATGCCCAGCCCGTCGAGCAGCTCCCGGAAGCGAGGCACCGCCACCGCGTGCACCAGCGAGCGGGCGCGGGCGTCCAGCAGCGACTCCGGCAGGCCATGGATGCGGCAGTAGTGGGGCAGCGAGTCGAGGTCGACGGAGATGGACGCCAGCCGCACGGTGCGCCCTCCCCGGCTCAGGTCCCGCGGACGCGGATGACGTAGAACAGCTTGCCCACGTTCTTGAGCACGTTGGGCACGCGCTTGAACAGGTGGATGGAGGGCTGGCGCTTCTCGTGGAGTTGGATGGGAATCTCCATCACCCGCAGGCCCTCGCGCCACGCGCGGATGACGAACTCGCTGGCGAACACGTCCATGTCCACCACGCACTTCTGGATGACGGGCAGCAGCGCCTCGCGGCGGAACGCCTTCAGGCCGTGCGTGTCCGTGCCCTGGAAGCCCAGCGCCACCCTCAGCAGCTTGTTGTGCACCCGCGTGGCCGCCCGGCGAATCAGCGGGCGCTGGTCACTGGCGCCCTTGGCCGCCTTGGAGCCCACCACCATGTCCGACTCGCCCCGCTCCAGCCGCGGCAGCGCCGCGTCGTAGAAGGTCAGGTCGCACAGGTCGATTTCATCACAGACGACGTAGGTGCCCCGGGCCTTGAGGATGCCGGCCTTGAGCGCCACGCCGTAGTTGGGCGTCTCCGAGTGGAACCAGCGCAGGCGCGGGTTGTTCGCGCACAGCGCCTCGAGGATGGCCGGCGTGGCGTCGCGCGAGCCGTTCTCCGCGAAGATGATTTCGTAGTCGAGCCCGCGCGCATCCAGCCCCTGGCGCAACTCCTCCGCCGCCGAGGCGATGATGGACTCCTCGTTGTAGACAGGGATGACGACGGTGAGGTGCGGGGCCATGAACTCGAACCGGGATGGCTAACACGCCCCAGGCCACCCGTCGACACAATGCGACGGGTGGGCGAGGGGGATGTCAACCGTTGAGTGTCCTCGCGCACGCGCGCCCGGCGAGGATGGCGTCCTCCATGGAGGAGTACTCCCACTGCCCATAGCGGCCGGCGATCTGGACTCCGGCATGCTCCAGGAAGCGCAGAATCTCCGACTTCGCCGGGCCGTAGGCGTCGTCGTAGAGCACGTAGGCGTGGGGAATCTCGCGCGCCTGGGCGAAGAGCACGTCGTCCGCGGCGTGAATCATCTGCGAGCGCACCAGGTCCTCCACCGCGTACTTCTCCGCCGCGGCCGGGGACAGCTCGCCGTGGTGGCTGTACTCCACGTAGAAGGTGGACGTGTCCGGCGGCGCCAGCGGCGCGTACACCGCGGAGGGCGAGCCGATGCGGTACGTGTGGAACTCCGGCTCCGGCAGGTAGATCCAATGCCAGGGCTGGCGGTTGGACCCCTTGGCGCCCACGGCCACGTAGGTGACGGTGGTGGCGCGCAGTTGCTTCGCCGCGTCCTGCACCGTGTCCGGCACGCCGGCCTCGCCCTGGGCGAGCAGCTTCACCAACCCGGGCAGGGAGATGCTGGACACCAACCCCGCATAGGGCTGCACGCTTCCGTCCGACAGCGTCACCTTCCGGGCCTTCCAGTCGATGGCGGTGGGCTCGGTGTGCGTGCTGAGCTGGCCGCCCTTCAGGTGGCTCAGCATGGCGCGGGCGAGGCTCTCGATGCCGCCCTCGCGTGGGTACAGGAACGACGCGTTGTAGCCCACCGCGTCGCTGCCAGCGCCCAGCGCGCCGTCCACCACTTCCTTCAGGTTGGGGCGGGGCACGAAGCGGCCCACCCAGGCGGCGGACATCTCACGCGGGTGCACCGTCCACAGCTTCTGGTTGTAGGGCACCATGAAGTTCTTCGCGAAGCCCTCCCCCATGAAGCGGAGGATGAACTCCTCGAAGTTGCGCGGCTCGCGCTCGCGCAGCGCGCGGCCCTTCTCACCGTAGACGGCCTCCACGTAGCCGGTCAGGTTCTCCGCCACCACCTCCGGCGGCAGGCCATGGGTGTTCACCTGGTACGGGAAGCGGGTGAACACCCCCCGCGTGAAGATGCCGGCCTTGCGCTGGATGCGCACCATCTGCTCCGGCAGCCACAGCGTGTTCACCAGGGCCTGGATTTCCGGGTCGCGCAGGTGGAGCCAGTGACCGGTGGGGTCAAAATAACACCCCTGGATGACCTCGGTCTTGATGAGGCCGCCGACCCGGTCGGACTTCTCGATGAGGCGCCAGGGCTTGTTCAGGAAGTGGGCCGTGGACAGGCCCGCGAGGCCCGCGCCCAGGATGACAATGGGTTCCATTGAGGGGCGGGTCTAGCATCTTCCACTCCGGGAGCGGCGAATCGAACGCGGCGTGCTGACCGGTGGACGGCGGGAGCCCTCGCCTGCTTGCCCGGGAGGGTGCGCTTCAACCTCCTCGTGCGCGTTCTTTCCGGGCTGGAAACGCCTCTGGTAGCCTGCGCGCACCGCGAAGGCGCTCGGTCCCCCTCTCGCGAGTTCGGAACCCCATGAAAGTCTCCTGCCCGTCTTGCCAGACGAACTACAACATCGATGACAAGCGGATCCCCCCGGGCGGCGCGAAGCTCAAGTGCGCCCGGTGCCAGACCACTTTCCCCATCAAGCTCGAAGCGGTGAGCGCGCCCGCGGCGCCTGCTCCCGCCGAGCCCGCCGTTCCGCTGCCGGGTGCCACCGCCGCGCCCCAGGCCGCCGCCATCCCGCTGCCCGGTGCCGCGCCCGCGCAGTCCGCCGCCATTCCGCTCCCCGGCGCCGCGCCCGCGCAGTCCGCCGCCATTCCGCTCCCCGGCGGCGCGCCCGCGCAGTCCGCCGCGATTCCGCTCCCCGGCGCGCCCGCGTCCACGGGGGCCATCCCGTTGCCAGGTGCCGCGCCGGCCCACGCCGCCGCCATTCCGCTTCCAGGTGCGCCCGCGGGAGCCATCCCGCTGCCGGGTGCCCCCGAGGCGCTCAGCGCCGCGCCCCACGCCGCCGCCATTCCCCTGCCCGGAGCGGCCGCGCCTCAGCCCGCCGCCATTCCGTTGCCGGGTGGCGCCCCGGAAGCCGACCCGTTCGCCTTCGACATGGGAGAGCCCGCACAGGCAGAGGCCATCCCGCTGCCCGGAGGCGCCCCGGAAGCCGACCCGTTCGCCTTCGACATGAGCGAGCCCGCACAGGCAGAGGCCATCCCGCTGCCCGGAGGCGCCCCGGAAGCCGACCCGTTCGCCTTCGACATGAGCGAGCCCGCCCAGGCAGAGGCCGCCTTGCCCCTCCCGGGCGCCGCGCCCGAGGAGGACGCCTTCGCCTTCGACATGAGCTCGCCCGCGGAGGCCGCCGCGGCCATGCCGCAGGCAGGTGGCCCGTCCGGCATGGACGCGTTCGGTGACGACTTTGGCGAGCCGGCCCAGGACACCCACGAGGTGACGCGCGTCGTCTCCATTCCGCTGCCGACCGACGCCTACCGCGAGCCGACCGACGCTCCGTCGTCGGGCTACGGCGTGAATGAGCCCGCGGAAACGGCGCGCGACTTCGACTTCGAGACCGTCGAAGCCCCCGTCGAGGACGCCGCGCAGGGCTACGGCGTGAACGCACCCGCGGGCACCGCCAGGGACTTCGACTTCGCCGATGACGCCCTGCCCGTTCCCGTCGAGGCGCCGCCCGCCGACGACGCGTTCGCCTTCGACATCGAAGCCCCCAGCGGTGCCGCCCAGGCCCAGCCGCCCCAGGC
>NZ_JAAIYB010000445.1 GCF_010894475.1 Myxococcus vastator | reverse complement strand
GGCCTGGGCCCTGGCGAGGGCTTCGCGTTGGCGGTGGGTGAAGGCGCGGGTGGGGATGCGGTGCTGCCCTCGGGTGCGAATGGCCAACTCCCTCGCCAGCACGTGGCGGCGCCGCATGGGGCTGGATTCCAGCGCCTCCACCAGCGCCGGGCCGCTGAAGGGCTGGCCCTGCAGGTAGCGCGTGCCCTTCACGAAGCGTGCATGGTTTCGCGCCCACCAGTCCTTCACGGCGGCCACGTCCGGCCAGGGCAAGTCGTCCTCTGGACGGGGCGTCAAATCGGCGTCGAGGCTCTCCTCTTCCTCTGGGGGCACCGGCGCGCCTTCGGGCCTCTCTCCAGGAGGCAGGGCGAAGGCGCCCTCCAGGCGCAGGCCTGTCATGGCGGAGAGGGCCTCCCCCGCCAGGCGTGCCACTTCGGGCACGGCGAGGTGGTTCACGCAGGACTCCATGGCCGCCACCCGTCCGCTGAAGCCCAGGGCCCAGAGGGCGTGGGCGCGCAGCTCGGTGGGCTCCAGCAAGTCCACCAGGAGAGTGGTCTCCGCCTCGTCACCACCCAGCGCCAGCAACACCATGGCTTCTCGGGCATGCGCGCCAGGCGCCTGCACTTCCCTACGGCATGTCTCCCAGGCCAACCGCACCCTGGAGGTGAGGCCCGCCTCCATGGCCGCCGCGCGAATGCCGGGGTGGGCCGAGTCGAGCAGGGCGGGCAAGTGCCCGCGCACCGTCTCCTCCGGCAGTGCCAGGGCCCCGCGCAGGGCGGCGATGCGCGCCCGCGGCTCGTCATGGGTGAAGAAGCGCGCCAGCAACTCGGCGGGCGCTTCCTGGCGGAAGGCCAGCGTCTCCAGTACGCCCGCCTGGAGCGCGGTGTCCTCCAGCTTCAGCAACTCATGGAGGCGAGAGGCCAGCCCCGGCGTTTCACTCACCTCCAGCGCCCGGAGCATGGCGGCACGGGTGGGCGCTTCCGCACCTCGCAGTCGCACCAGCACCTCGTCCACCTGGCCCAGCCCCAGCAGCGCATGGGTTGCGGCCGAGACGCGCGGCGCTTCCTCCGAGTCGAAGGCCGGGCGCAGCACGGTGTCGAGCGCGGACTCGTCCTCCAGTGCCTCCAGGTGCGCAAGGAGTCGCTCCTCTCGCGTTGCCGTCTCGTCGACGGTGAAGCCCGGTGCCGCCAGGGCCCGCTCCCATTGCAGCCACCGGAACTCGGCCTCGTCGAGGTGCTCCTCCAGCACGTCTACCAACAGCATGGTGTCTTCCTTTCCCTCGACTCCAGGAAGCATGGCCGTAAGGGCTGACATGGATGCGCGAAGTCCTTCATGCTCCGCTTGCGGCCGACGCGTGAGAGCCATTGCTCTATATGCGGTGGCAATGGCGAGCATTACGTGGAGAGCGCGCGGACGGGGCAACGCGTGCCGTGCCCCGTACGGCAAGTCACCGTCAGCCTGTGAACGGAGCCGACGGTGGCGTGGCTTGATGGGAGCAGCGCCTGTCAGTGGCATCGTCCTTCGGGGCAATTCAATTCATGGGCCACTGTCGCCAGGGGCTCCAGCCCGTGAGCGACGGTGGTTGGCGTCTTCCGGCCCGGACTGGGGAATGCAAGCCGACGGACGCAATGACGCCACGCACACCTTCCCGTGCGCGCGCCGACTCCTGGCGCCGCGCCCCGGAAGTGCGCTACCCCGCCCTCACCGGCTCGCCCCTACCGCACATCAGGGCGCGCCCCCAGGAAGGCCCTCCAGGTGTCGCTGATGGGCCTTCCTGACTTTTCAAGACACACGCTGCCCTGGACTCCACCGGCTCGCTTCCCATTCGCCGTCCATGGCCAGAAATCCGCGCTTCCTGGTGACCATCAACAGGCTCCTTTAGCCGTCACCCGCCGCTCGCTATCAAAGCGCGCGCGAGCTGGCCGCCGACCTGGGCCGCCGGCTGGGGGTGTGCGGTGTCACCGCGGGCGAGGCTTCCGCGTACATCCCGAGGACAGCCGTCGAACTCTTTTCGCTATTACGGCCCCTCTGCCATGTCTTCGAGCTGGCCTTCCGCGATTTCGCGATAGAGCGGCACCACCTCGGCGGCGAGCACCTCCCGCATCTCCTGGCGGGCGCTGTCGAAGTCTCCTGCCTTCCGGTGGCGCCTGGCGCGATGAAGCGCGTCGACAATGCGGTCGGAGCCTTCCTTGATGCGGCGCGCGCATTCCAGCAGAAGGGCTTCCGCCTCTTCGGCCGTGCCAAGGGCTGCTGCCGCGTCAGCTTCGCTGACGCCAACCTCCGGCGCGGTGCGTTCCAGCATTTCCCTCACGTCCGCCGTGAGCGTCAGGCGTTCACCGTCCCGCACGCGCCGCGCCAGGGCTCGGACGGGCTCCCATTCGAGTTCATCCGCCATGCCTTGTTACCTCTTGCCCCGAGGGGGCAGCACCTGTCCGCGCCCATGGCGCGGCTGGCGCATTCCAACGCAACCGCGAACGCCGTCAGACCGGCTCGGCGCGCGAAGCGGGCGACGTCTCCGCCACGACCCGGGGCGCATCCGCGGCCAGTCCCCCCGCGCACAGCACCACCACCGCCATCCACACGAAGTCCGCCAGCAGCAGGTGCACGAGCTGCATCCACACCGGCGCCAGCAGCAGCAGGTTCGTCACGCCCGCGCCCAGCTGCACCGCGTAGAGCACGGTGATGGCGGACGCCGCGCGCCGCACGTCCTCCGACGGCCGCACCCGCGCCACCCACCGCGCCGCCAGCATCAGGAACGCGCCCACGCTCACCGCCAGCAGCGGGTGCAGCACCCGCAGCTTGATGAGGATGTGCGCCGTCTCCGAAACATCCTGACGCAGCCCCTCCGCCAACGTCGTGGACGGGAACAGCGTGTCCCCCAGCGCCGCGATGGCGCCGCTCACGCCCAGCACCAGCAGCCCGAGGAGGCTCAGGCCCATCAGCGCCCCCGGCATCCCCTGGCCCCTCAGCCTCAACGGGGCCCGGCCCCGGGAGAACCAGAGGACCAGCGTCTGCGCGCCCACCAGGAGGAAGGTGTTCACCAGGTGCACGCCCATCCACAGGGCTCGGCCCACGGAGGCGTTGTCCGCCACGTACTTCAGCAGGACGATTCCCGCGCCGACGAGCGCCTCCGTCATCATGAAGAACAGGGCCCACGCCGCCGCGCGCCGCACCGGGTGGCCCTGGGCGTGCCCCTTCCGGGCCCAGACGAAGAGCGCCACCGCCAGAATCATCGCCACGCCGCTCGTCAGCCGGTGCGTGTATTCGATGAGCGTCTGGATGCTGGGGGCTCGGGGGATGACCTCGCCGTTGCACACCGGCCAGTGGTCTCCGCAGCCGGCACCCGAGCCCGTGGCGCGCACGAAGGCACCCCACAGAATCACGACCAGCGTGAAGGCGAGCACCCCCAGGCCGAAGGCCTGGAACCGGCGGGACGAGGCAGCGTGGATCATCGCGCTCCCCATTAACCCACTTCCACCGCCGCCGCTGTCCCACACGCCCCGGGGGCGCTCACCCTGGCCATCAGCGAGGCTGCTCGGCTGTCGGGCCGGCTGGACATCCAGTGTATCCGGAATGATTCAGATGGATGCCGTGGTGCATCCATTGGATATGCCCGCCCCCTACCCGGGCGCGCGGATGATTTCCATTTGAGTCAATCACCCTCCCGGGCATTGGCACGCCGGGTGCTTAACACCTCCCACAGTGCATCCGGTGCCGAGGTGGGCGCCGGAGACACACACCTTTCGCATGAGGTCGCTTCGGTGGCCTCGGCACCCCGGGCCGGAGTTTCCCCCCTCTCCGACCCGAGGGTGTGTTCTTCCAGAGGCACGCACCTCTGGAGCCGCTTCCCACAGGGGTGTGGGGAAACAGGGTGGAGCGCATCGCGGGCTGGGGACATTCCTCTGACTTCAGCCCGCGATGCGCATCTGCTCCGCGCCCAGCACCGCGGGGAATGGCCCGTAGGCCATCGACCGCTCAATCACGTTCCGCAGCTCGCGCACGTTGCCGGGCCAGGGGTGTGACATCAACGCGGCGATGGCATCCGGCCCCAGCCGCGGCGGCTCCAGGCCCTGGGGCGTGAGCTGCCGGACGAAGTGCCGGGCCAGCGCCATCACGTCCTCGCGCCGCTCGCGCAGCGGGGGCACGCGCACCGGCACCACCTGGAGGCGGTAGTAGAGGTCCTCTCGGAAGCGGCCCTCCCGCACCAGCTGGCCCAAGTCCCGGTGCGTGGCCGCCACCACCCGCACGTCCACCTCCACCGGCCGCATCTCTCCCAGCGGGAAGACTTCGCCGTTCTCCAGGAAGCGCAGCAGCTTGGGCTGCACCTCCAGGGGGAGCTCGCCAATCTCGTCCAGGAAGAGGGTGCCGCCGTGCGCGGCGCGGATGACGCCCGGGTGGTCCGTGGCCGCGCCGGTGTACGCGCCGCGCCGGTAGCCGAAGAGCTGCCCTTCGAAGAGGTCCCGGGGCACCGCGGCGCAGTTGAAGGCCACGTAGGGCCGCTGCGAGCGCGCGGACAAGGCGTGCAGCGCCCGCGCCACCACCTCCTTGCCGGAGCCGGACTCGCCGGTGACGATGACGGTGGCGCGGCTGGAGGACAGGCGCGCCAGTTCCGAGCGCAGCCGCCGCATGGCGGACGAGGCGGCGATGAAGCCCGGCACGTCCGCGTCCCGCACGTCCGTGTCGTCACTGGCGAGGGCGGGCACGTCCACCGGGGCGAAGCCTCGCAGGGTGGCGACCTCCAGCGCGAAGCCGCCCAGCCGGGACAGCGCCGTCAGCAGCGCGCGGCCATCCGAGGGCAGGTGGCCCGCGACGCCCAGGCGGAGCCGCCGGCCACAGCCGTCCCCGAACTCCACGGCCTCGGTGGCGGGCACGGAGGTGTCGCCGCCCAGCGGCGTGGCCCGGCCCTGCGAGTCCAGCTCCTCCAGCCGGGGCGCGCCGTGGGGGAAGAGCCCCTCCACCACGGCCAGCAGCTCGCGCTGGATGAGGGGCGCGCCCATGCCGCGCACCGACAGCCGCTCGAAGGGCACCACCAGGGCCTCCGCGCCCAGGCGGGGGGCGCCCTCGGCGTCGCGGGAGGTGGCGTGGGGCGCGCGGGTGGCGTCGTGCACGAAGTGCTGCGGGTGCACCACCATGCCCACGCGGTGCAGCTCCGCCTCGCTGGCGGCCAGCAGCTCGCCGGCGGCGGGGTCGCCCTCCATCCGCGCCAGCAGCGCCAGCAGGTGGCGCGTGTAGACGGCCATGCACAAGTCGCCGGTGAGGCTGAAGGTGCCCAGCGCGGCCTCCAGCAGCGACCGGGCCTCCGCGGTGCGCCCGTCCAGGACGTGCAGCAAGGCCTCGAAGCGGTGGAGCAGGGCGGAGTGCCACGCGGACGGCATGCGCTCCAGGAAGGCGCGCGCGCGCCGCAGCAGCACCCGGCCCTGGTCGCGCTGGCAGGCGTAGACGCGCGCATACGTCTCATACAGCAGGCATTCGCGGCGCAGGTAGGGCCAGCCGCCCAGCTCCATGGTGCGCTGTCCGGCCGCGGCGAAGCCCTCCGCCGCGCGAGGCGCGTTGCCCTCGGCGAGGTCGGCCAGCGACTCCGCGAACTGGGCATAGGCGCCGGTGAGGGCCCGCTGGATGGTGCCGTCGTAGGCCGTCAGGTGCCGCGCCAGCTTGCGCAGCCCCGAGTACCGGCCGCTGAGCAGGTACAGCCGCGCGCGCGTCACCGTCAGGTACATCGGCGTCCAGCGCAGCTCCTCCACCACCGCGTCCGCTTCATCCAGCACGGCCTCGGCTTCCGCGAAGCGCGCCAGCCGCAGCAGGGCCTCGGCCTCCGCGCGCGCGGCGAAGATGAAGGAGAAGCCGCGGACCATGCGCCCGCCATACGCGGCCTCCCGCGCGCGGCGCACCAGCTGCAGCGCCTCGGAGGGCTCGCAGGCTTCGTCCAGCCGGCGCTGGGCCAGGAAGGCCAGGTTGCGCGCCTCCAGGAAGGCGTAGCCCATCCGCGCCGCGCCCTGCGCCACCTCGCGGAAGCGGCGCGTGGCCAGGGTGGCTTCGCCGCGCAGGGCCGCCTCGTGGGCGCAGGCGTCCTCGGCGAGCAGCCGCAGGGCCGGGTCCTTCACCCCCACGAGCGCGTCCGCCAGCCGCCCGGAGCCGTGGGTGATGCGCTCCGCCTCGCCCAGGTAGAAGCCGCAGGCGACCTCGGCCATGCGCAGCTGGCAGCGCACCTCCGGGTCGTCGTGGTTGGCCAGCAGCGCCTCCGCGCGCGCCACGTACGCGGCGGACTTGTTCGCGTCGAACAGCTTCCCGTCCGGGGACGCGTAGAGGGTGGCCGCCATGGCGAGCACGCGCAGCTCCACCTCCTCCGGGAGGATGCCGGCGTCGGCGAAGGCCAGGTGGGGCAGCAGCGTGGTGAAAGCGCCCCGGCTGTCCTCGCGGCCCCAGCGCTGCAGATAGGCCAGGCCCACCGCGGCCATGGCCCGCGCGCCCGGGGTGCGCAGGAGGCCCGAGGCCAGCAGCGACAGCAGCTCTTCTTCCGCGGCCCGCCACTCAGCCCGCGTCAGGTGGGTGACGCTGGAGAGGATGCGGGCCAGCTCCTCGGGGTGCAGCTCCTGCCGCCGGGACGCGGAGACGGGGGGCGTGGGGGCTCCGCCTTGCGCGGCGAGCTGGCGGAGCGCCACGGCCACGCGGCCACGCGGACGGCGGGCCTGGGGGGCTTCGCTCGGCAGCTCCCAGCGGTAGACGGTGAGAGGGGTGACGCCAAGCAGGCGAGCGAACGCCGCGCGGCTCTGCTCACCTCGCAGGGCGCGGATGGTCTCGGGTTCCCACCCGGCGCTCTCCCCCTTCTCCTCCGGTAACTC
>NZ_JAAIYB010000444.1 GCF_010894475.1 Myxococcus vastator | reverse complement strand
GACAAGGAGGGCCGGGACGCGGTGTGGGTGGAGATGGAGGCCGGCACCCATCCGGCCATGAAGTCGCCGCTCGCGCAGATGCGCATGCTGGTGGCCCGGGAGGGCGACGAGATTCGCTATGACGCCATCTCCCGCCTCTACATCGGCACGGGCTTCGGCAAGCCCCAGGAGTACTCGGACGAGGCGCTCCAGCACGTGCTCAAGCAGGAGGAGGCGGACGCGAAGAAGGCTCAGGCCGCGCCGCCGGAGAAGCAAGCGCCGCTGCCCAAGGGCGTGAAGCCCACGACGCGCTCGGGCAAGGAGTCCCGGCTGATGACGCTGGCAGGCACCGTGGCGGCCGTCCCGGTCGAGGTCGTCATGAAGAACACCGTCATCAAGCGGATGTGGCTCAGCCGTGAGATTCCGCTGCTGAACCTGGCCAAGATTGAGATTCCCGGCATCGGCCACGCCATGGAAGTGGCGGAGTACGGAATCGACGCCAAACCCCGCATGCGCATCCCCGCTCCAGACGCACCGAAGATCAAGCTGGAGTACGCGGATGCTATACTCGATGACCTGCCCGGAAACGCGGACGACGGGCATGGACACGACACCTCTGAGGACACGCCGTGAACCACCCGAAGACGCTGCGCTCCCGCGCCCGTAACCGTCGCGGCCAGGCCATGCTGGAGTACTCGCTCCTGAACTGGATTCTCGTCGTCGCGCTCATCATCGGCGCGTCGGTGAAGGTCCGCTGGACGGAGGACCGGCAGTCCAATGTCATCGACCTGTTCATGGAGGCGTACCAGATTTATTACGACTCCTTCTACTTCGTGCTGAACCTGCCGTTCCCGTGACGGTCGGCAGTGAGGTGGGGCAGCCGTCCCCGCTGGGGCTGCGGCTGGTGCACGCCGTCCTGTTCATCGCCTTCGCCGTGGGCGTGTCCGTGGCGTCCGTGCCCGAGTGGACGCACCTGACGCGGGCCTTGAGTCAGCCCTTCCACGCGGGCTCGGCACCGCGCTGGCTGGTGCTGGCCGGTGCACTGCTGGCGGTGGTGGGCACGGCGCGCCTGGGCTGGGCGCTGGTGCGGGGCCGGTCCGCGCCGCTCTGGGCCTCCGGCGTCATCCTCCTGGGCGTCATGGCCACGCTGGCCGGCGGTCGTCCGCAAGGGCTGGAGCAGTCACGCTCCGACGTGGCGGCCAACCTGGAGCTGCTCCGCGTGGCCCGGCGCGTCCACCTGCTGATGGTGCACGAGCTCCAGTCCCATGGAGAGGCGCCTCAGTCGGAGGACGCGTGGCGCACCGCGCTCCAGCAATCTGGCGCCAGCGAGGTCCGGGTGTACACGCGCGCCTTCCTCCCCATCTACCCACAGGTCGCGTGGCTGCCCTCCGAGAGCGCGGTGCCGGAGCCGCTCGTCCCGGGGCAGCTCGCGGTGCACGTGACGCCGGATGGGGTGGGCTTCTCGGTGCGGCTGGTGGGGCTCCACCAGGGCCAGCCGGCGCTCCTCAAGGACGACCAGGGGGCGACGCTGGTGCTTCGAGGTCTGTACAACCCGGACCTTCCGCCGCCCGCGCAGCCCGCGTTTCCGCCCACTCCCTGACACCTCGTGCGCTCAGCAAGGTTGCGGGTGCCGTGAGACTCCGCCAGTCTCGCCAGACCTCATGACGCGGCGGTCCCGGCCGGTGGGACGTGCTGGAGTGAGGGAAGGAGCGCGCAATGGCGCAGGCAGCATGGAAGTGGATGGTGGTCGCGGCGGCGGTCGGGGCAGGGGTACTGGCATGCGACGGCGATGACGACGGTGGAGGCGGCGACAATCCGCCACCGCCGCCCACTGGGTTCGACGCGGGCGTGGACGTCTTCCGCCCGGGTCTGGGCGAGGACGAAGGCGCGCCGCAGGGCACGCCGTTCTCCCTCCCCGAGGGTGTCAGCTTCGCCGGCACCCTTCGCGGCGCCGACGAGGTCTCCGGCGAGTGCGAGAACGCCAGCGTGGAGGCGCAGGGCTCGGGCGCCACGGTCCGCGTCTGCGTGCCCCTGCGCAACGACACGGGCGCGCCCGTGGAGGTGGTGTTCCCTCCAGGGTTCGTCGTCGTGTCCACCTCCGAGGGCCGCGGCCAGAACGGGCTGCTCATCGAGCGCACCGTCCTCACCGTGCCTCCCACCCCTCCGGGGCCCGGGGGGCGGGACGATGCCGGCACCTCGGACGGCGGGGTGGAGGAGAACGCCTATATCGTTCCCCTCTACATGTACTGCCTGAACGAGGAGCGGGACCCCTCCAACCCCTTCATCACCTACGCGGCCGGCCCCGTCACGTCGGATGACGCGCTCCAGGAGCTGCTGCGGCTCCTCCAGGGGAAGCGCATCGACAGCGTCGACGACGTGGGCGTGGTGCAGTACGCCATCTACAGCATCACCGAGGGCCGCGGCCTGACGACACCGGACCGCGACGCCATCGACGACCTCTGACGCGGTACGACGTCAGGGCCCGGATTGCGCGCGATGCGGAGCTGTCGCGAGAGGTGGTTTTGACACCCGGTGTATCGCACGGCTAACATCGCGCGCCATCCGCTGATTGCACTGCACTGTATTCCAACACCCGCTCTGGACTCCACTTCGGACTCCACCGTCGCCGCCGAACGGCTCCCCCCCGTTCTGGAGGTTTTTGAACCATGCTGAAGGGCAAGACTCCGCTCGTCGTCGCGCTTGTGCTGGGCCTGCTGGCCGGCGTCATCGCGTATTCCGCCATCAAGAAGAAGGAGGCGGATGTCCGCCGCGGATGGAACCTGGTCCCAGTCGTCGTGGCGGCCCAGGACGTCCCTGAAGGTACGGTCATCACCTTTGAGATGATCTCCCAGCGCTCGGTCCCCGAGCAGTTCGTGACGTCGTCGGTGGTGCGCCCGGACTCCGCTTCCTACATCGTGAACCAGAAGGTGCTGGTGGCGCTGCAGGCGGGTGATCCGCTGCTGTGGAGCCAGTTCGAGACGACCAAGGCCGCCGAGCGGCTGTCGTCGAAGGTGCAGAAGAAGGCGCGCGCCCTCACCATCGAGGCGAAGCACACCACGTCGGTGGGCGGCTGGATTCGCCCCAATGACCACGTGGACGTGATTGGCACCTTCCGGGATCCGCAGACGGACGAGAACGTCGCCGTGACGCTGCTTCAGAACGTCATCGTGGTGGCCACGGGCAAGATCACCGGTACGACGAACGTGAACCTCATCCCTGAGAACCAGCGCGAGTACAACAACATCTCGCTGATGGTGCTGCCGGAAGAGGCGGAAATCATGGTGCTCGCGGTGGAGCTCGGCCAGCTGACGCTCAGCCTCCGCAACGAGGACGACGTGGACCTCATCGAGGAGCGTGGCCGCGCCACCATCAGCACGCTGCTGTCGGGTGAGCGCACCCGCGTGCTGGAGCAGAAGCGCCGCGAAATCATCCAGATCATCAAGGGCGGTGCCGAGCGGGCCGCGGGCGCTGGCGCGCCGTGATGGCGTGCGTCGTCCACCCTCGCTCTTAGGGAAGCGCGCACATGCTTGCTGGAATCGTCCTCCTCCTCGTCACCGGCTCGGTCTTCTTCTTCAGCCTGGTGATCTTCAGCGTCCTGTCGAAGGCGTATGAGCAGTACCAGGAACGCTACGTCGCCAAGTCGATGAACGACTTGAGCGACATGTTCCTCTTCATCGATCCACGCCAGATGTTGATCCTCAACATCGCGTGCATGTGCTTGTTGGGGATCCTGACGTACATCATCTTCAACCCCATCATGGCGGTGGTGGCCACGGTGTTCGGCTTCTTCCTGCCGATGCTGATGGTCAAGCACTACCGGAAGCGGCGCATCAAGAAGTTCAACGTGCAGCTGGTGGACGCGCTGCAGGCCATGGCCAACGCCTTCAAGGCCGGTCTCACGTTCCCCCAGGCCATCGAGCACGTGGCGCGCGAGGCGATGCCGCCGCTGTCGCAGGAGTTCGGGCTCTTCGTGAAGGAAGTGAAGCTGGGTGTTCCGCTGGAGGAGGCGCTCATCAACATGGGCCGCCGCGTGGGCAGTGACGACCTGGAGCTGGTCGTCGTGTCCACGAACATCGCCCGTCAGCTCGGCGGCAACATGGCCGAGATGTTCGAGACGATCTCCACGGTCATCCGCGAGCGCTTCCGTCTGGAAGGCAAGATCGACGCGCTCACCTCGCAGGGCAAGCTGCAGGGGTGGATCGTCGCGGCGATGCCCGGCGTGCTCGGCATGGTGCTCAACTACATGCGGCCCGACCTGATGGAGCCGATGATGGACCACATCTTCGGTTGGATCCTCGTGATCATCATCGCCATCATGGAAGTGATGGGCATCCTCATCATCCGGCGCATCGTCAACATCGATATTTGAGAGGTGCACCGTGGACGATGTCCTGACGCCAATGTTGATCGGCAGCTCGGCGCTCCTCTTCGCGGGCGCCGTGGGCTTCCTGGGCCTGGGGCTGTACCAGACGCTGCTGGAGCGCTTCCTGTCGGAGGTCCGTGACGAGTCCACGGGCGGCATGAAGGGCTTCGGCTCGGTGGCCATCCGCCGCCTGGGCGCGATGAACCGCCGCTTCATGTGGCCCGGCTACGAGGCCAAGGCGCGCCGCAACCTCATCAAGGCGGGCGAGCCGCAGGCGTACAAGCCCGAGGACATCATGGCGCTGCAGGAAGTCAGCGCGGTGGTGGGCCTCATCATGGGTCTCATCCTGCTCAACGGCTTCGGCGTGAGCATGGTGTGGGCGCCGCTGTTCCTGCTCTTCGGCATGTACTACCCGCTGATGTGGCTGAACGACCAGGTGAAGAAGCGCCACCTGCTCATCAGCCGCGCGCTGCCCTACAGCCTGGACCTGCTGACGCTGTCGGTGGAGGCCGGCCTGGACTTCACCGCGGCGCTGGCCAAGGTGGTGGAGAAGGGCAAGGCGGGGCCGCTGCGCGAGGAGCTGCAGCTGGTGCTCAAGCAGCTGAAGATGGGCAAGACGCGTGAAGAGGGCCTCAAGAGCATGATCCTCCGCGTGGACCTGCCGCCGCTGACCACCTTCGTCACCGCGCTCATCCAGGCGGACAAGATGGGGACCAGCCTGGGCAAGGTGCTGCGCATCCAGTCCACGCAGATGCGCATCGACCGCACCCAGCGCGCGGAGAAGCTGGCCGGCGAGGCGCCGGTGAAGATGCTCTTCCCGCTCATCGCGTGCATCTTCCCCACGGTGTTCATGGTGCTGTTCGGGCCCATCGTGTTCCAGTTCATGTTCGGAAACGTCGCGGGGTAGCGCCCCGTGCCCATCCTCCTGACCATCACCCAGGGGCTCCAGCAGGGACGGGAGCTCACCTTCGAGGCGGCCGAGGTCAACATCGGCCGCACCTCGGAGAACGACCTGGTGCTGCACGACCACGGCGTGTCGCGCAGGCACGCGCGCATCGTGCTCCGCGGCGACAAGTACTTCGTCGCGGACATGGGCAGCTCGAATGGCACCGTGCTCAACGGGGGGCTGCTGTCGGGAGAGCAGCAGCTGCGGGATGGGGACAAGATTGGCGTGGGCCCCGTCGAGTTCACCTTCGTCTGGGTGCCGCCGGAAGGGGACGAGGACGCCACGCGGCCCATCCGCCGGGGCGACCCGCTCCCCGTGGTCGACCCGGACGCCACCCGTCCCATCCGCCTCAACGACCCGATTCCCGCCCAGAGCGGCATCGTGCTGCCGGAAGGCTATCCCACCGCGCAGCAGCCCGCGGTGGTGCCGGTGCGTCCGGGCACCGCCGCCGTGGCGAAGGCCGAGTCCGGCGCGGGGCAGACGGCGGCGGAGCGCGCGCGCCGTCGCCGGGAGCTCGAGGGTACTCCGGCGGGCAGGCTGCTCCTGTGGTGGGGACAGCTGTCGATGCCGGCGCGGCTGGGCGTGGGCGCGGCCGGAGGCGGCCTGGTGCTGGCGCTGGTGGGCGTGCTGGCCGTCTTCTTCATGCCCAGGAGCGAAGGCCGGGCGTCCGGCGTGGAGCCGGAGGACCTGGGCTTCGACGTGATTTCAGACTCGTTCGGGGTGGGCGAGGGCGTGACGTGGGAGAACCCGGACCACAAGTCGTTCGCCTTCCAGTTCGTCACCCCGACGCGGGCGGTGGCGGTGGTCCACTACATGGCCAGTGGCATCTCCAAGGAGGAGGTGTCGCTGGTCGTCAACGGCGTGGACGTGGGCTGGGTGCCGCCGGACGTGAATGCGGTGACGGAGCGCGGGCTGGAGCAGATTCTCCCGCCTTCGGCGCTGAAGCGGGGCGAGCTCAACTCCGTCGTCTTCGACAATGTCCGCAACCCGCCGGGGCGGGACACCTGGCGCGTGTGGAACCTGCGCCTGGAAATCATCCCGGTGCCGGAGCTGCCGCAAGACGAGCTGCTGGCCAAGGCGCGTCAGTACGTCGCCGCGGGCGCCCGCTTCTATGCATCGCGCGACGTCGGCGCGGAGAACCTCTTCAAGGCGTGGCAGCAGTACCGCTTCGCCTGGGTGACGCTGGAGGCGCTGGACACCAAGCCGGACATCTATCAGGACGTGCGTTTCCAGCTCGGCCAGGTAGCAACCGAGCTGGACCACAAGTGCAGCCAGCTGATGCTCGATTTCCAACGCAGCGTACAATACCGGAATGCGCGGACGGCTCGGGCCGCGTTGCAGGAAATGGGTCGACGCTTCCCTACGGCCGAGCATCGCTGCCACAATCTAGGTTTGCAGTTGGCTTACGAGCACGAGCTGTAGGCGCGTGCTCACTTCGACAGGAAGTCGGTGATTCGCATGTCCAACGGTTCCCCTCCGGCACGCCGCCGGCCCCCCTCTGGGGCGCCCTCGGGTGGGACCGGGTCCCGTC
>NZ_JAAIYB010000443.1 GCF_010894475.1 Myxococcus vastator | reverse complement strand
GGCTTCGCGGGCGCCCGCGCCACCGGTACACCCGCGTCCGGAACATCCGGAATGGCCACGTCCGCCATGGCGGCCGTCATCTCCGCCTTCACGTCATGGGACAGCTTCAGCTTCAGCCGGGGATCCGGCGCGGTGGGGTTGATGGCGGGGAGCACCCGCACCCGCGCCCGAAGGCCGCGCTGCACCTGCACCGTCACCGACGCCGTCAGCTTCCAGAGGAAGCCGCTCTCCTCGCTGAAGAGGTTCCAGGACTCGTTGGCGTAGGTGACGTGCGAGACGAGGGTGTAGGCGCCCTCCTCCACGGTGAGCACCGCGAGCCGGTGCACTCCGGGGCCGTTGAGCTTGTCCAGGCCGGGGATGGCCAGGGGCTGGCCGTTGACGAGGAAGTCCGCCTCCACCAGCTTGTAGCCCCGCGACGTGCCCGCTCCGGGGAGGCCCTCGAAGGAGATGACGATCTCCGGCGGCGGCGTCTTCACCAGTGCCTGGAGCTGCCGGTCCAGGTCCTCGCGCGCCCGCTGCTCCACGGCGGAAGGCTCCGCCGCGCGCGCGGAGGTGGCGAGCAGGGCCATGAAAACAAGAAGGGGGACTTGAGCGGAGATGGCGGCCACGGCGGCTCACAGCATCGCACAACCCGGCGGCTCCGCGAGTTGTCCGCCACCCGGGCTGACGGCCAGCCAACCCTCGGCCGCCTTCCCTCCCCTGTCCATGTATCAGGCTGTTTCAGGAGTGAAGGGACTTGTAGCTCCCATGCGGCGAGGTTTTCTGGCGCCGCGCGTTCCAGCTACCCACGAGGGCCGCATTGGCGCTACGCCTACGGGTATGACCGACTTCCAGTTCCAGGACATGCTGCCGCTGGGCAAGGACGAGACGCCGTACCGGCTGCTCTCCAAGGACCACGTCTCCACCTTCGAAGCTGGCGGCCGCACCTTCCTCCAGGTCGCGCCCGAGGCGCTCACCCTGCTCACCCGCGAGGCCATGCGCGACATCGCGCACCTGCTGCGCCCCGGACACCTGAAGCAGCTCTCCCACATCCTCGAGGACCCCGAGGCGTCGTCCAACGACCGCTTCGTGGCGCTGGAGCTGCTGAAGAACGCCAACATCGCCGCCGGCGGCGTGCTGCCCTCCTGCCAGGACACGGGCACCGCCATCGTCATGGGCAAGAAGGGCCAGTACGTCATCACCGGTGGCAATGACGAGGAGGCCATCTCCCGCGGCGTGTTCGACACGTACCAGACGTCGAACCTGCGCTACTCCCAGATGGCGCCGCTGGACATGTACAAGGAGGTCAACACCGGCAACAACCTGCCCGCGCAGATCGAGCTCTACGCGACGGACGGTGACGCCTACAAGTTCCTCTTCATGGCGAAGGGCGGCGGCTCCGCCAACAAGAGCTACCTGTTCCAGGAGACGAAGGCGCTGCTCAACCCGCAGAGCCTGCTGAGCTTCGTGGACGCGAAGGTGCGCGCGCTGGGCACCGCGGCCTGTCCGCCGTACCACCTGGCCATCGTCGTGGGCGGCACCTCCGCCGAGTACGCGCTGAAGACGGCCAAGTACGCCTCCGCGCGCTACCTGGATTCGCTCCCCACCGAGGGCAACAACCTGGGCCGCGGCTTCCGCGACGTGGCGCTGGAGCAGGAGATCCTCAAGCTCACGCAGCGCACCGGCATTGGCGCGCAGTTCGGCGGCAAGTACTTCTGCCATGACGTGCGCGTCATCCGCTTGCCCCGCCACGGCGCGTCCTGCCCGGTGGCCATCGCGGTGTCGTGCTCGGCGGACCGGCAGATTCTGGGGAAGATCACGAAGGACGGCATCTTCCTGGAGCAGCTGGAGGCCGACCCGGCGAAGTACCTGCCCGAGACGACGGACAGCCAGCTGGGCGGCGAGGTGGTGAAGATCGACCTCAACCGCCCCATGAGCGAGATTCGCGCCGAGCTGTCGCGCTACCCCATCAAGACGCGCCTGATGCTCAGCGGCCCGCTGGTGGTGGCGCGCGACATCGCCCACGCGAAAATCAAGGAGCGCCTGGACGCCGGCGACGGCATGCCCCAGTACCTCAAGGACTATATGGTCTACTACGCGGGCCCGGCGAAGACGCCGGAGGGCTATGCCTCGGGCTCCTTCGGCCCGACGACGGCCGGTCGCATGGACGCGTACGTGGACCAGTTCCAGGCCGCGGGCGGCAGCTTCGTGATGCTGGCCAAGGGCAACCGCTCCCCCGCCGTCACCGAGGCCTGCAAGAAGCACGGTGGCTTCTACCTGGGCTCCATCGGCGGCCCGGCGGCGCGGCTGGCCAAGGACTGCATCACGAAGGTGGAGGTGCTCGAGTACGCCGAGCTGGGCATGGAGGCCGTCTGGAAGATTGAGGTGGTGGACTTCCCGGCCTTCATCGTCGTGGACGACAAGGGCAACGACTTCTTCGCCAACATCAACAAGCCGTCGGCGGCGAAGAAGGCCTGAGCGGGAGCCCCCCGCCCCTGACGCTCAGGGCCGAGGCGGCTCCCCTGCCGTGGGAGCCGCGGGCGGGGCGCGCCGCTTCGGGATGATGGAGCGGCGCGGCCCCTTGAGGGCCACACCCAGCAGCATGGTGGCGGGGAGCAGCATTCCCAGCCCCTGCGTGAGGTTGTCAGGGGGCTTCACGATGGCCCCTGACACCAGGACGGCGAACAGCAGGCCACAGACGAGCCGGACGGCGAGAGCGTTCACGCCTCCAGCCTAGACAGTCCGTGGCCGCTGTCCACCGGCCCCGTACCGCGGGGCTACCAGATCTTGACGCGCTGCTCGGACGGCAGCCAGTTGCCGTCGCCCTGCTTCACGCCGAAGGCCTCGTAGAACTCCGGCATGTTCCGGACCACGCCGTTGACGCGGTACTGCGGCGGCGAGTGGGGGTCCGTCAGCAGCATCTGCCGCATGGCGTCGTCCCGGTACAGGCCGCGCCAGATCTGCCCCCAGCCCAGGAAGAAGCGCTGGTCGCCCGTGAAGCCGTCGATGACGGGCGGCGTCTGGCCCTGGGTGGACAGCTTGTAGGCCTGGTACGCCACGGTGAGGCCGCTCAGGTCGCCGATGTTCTCCCCCAGCGTGAGCTTGCCGTTGACGCTCATGGCCTCCAGCGGGCTGAAGCCGCTGTACTGCTCCACCAGCATGTTGGTGCGCTGCTCGAAGCCCGTCTTGTCCTCGGGCGTCCACCAGTCGCGCAGGTTGCCGTCGCCGTCGGAGCGGCTGCCCTGGTCGTCGAAGCCGTGGCTGAACTCGTGGCCGATGACGCCGCCAATGGCGCCGTAGTTCGTCGCGTCGTCCGCCTCCGGGTTGAAGAACGGCGGCTGGAGGATGGCGGCCGGGAAGACAATCTCGTTCATCGTGGAGCTGTAGTAGGCATTCACCGTCTGCGGCGTCATGCCCCACTCCTCGCGGTCAATGGGCTTGCCCAGCTTGCCCACCGCGCGCTGGTGCTCGAACAGCTCGCCCCGGCGGACGTTGCCCACCAAATCACCGGCGACGATGTCCAACGAGGCGTAGTCCCGCCACTTGTCCGGGTAGCCAATCTTCACGCCGAACTTCTCCAGCTTGGCCTGGGCCTGCGCCTTGGTGGCGGGGCTCATCCAGTCCAGTCCGTCGATGCCCTTGCGGAAGGCCTCGCGCAGGTTGGCCACCAGCTCCTGCATGCGCTTCTTGGAGTCGGGGCTGAAGTGGCGCTCCACGTAGAGCTGGCCCACGGCCTCGCCGACGACTTCGTTCACCTGGGCCACGCCGCGCTTCCAACGCGGGCGGTTCTCCTCCAGGCCCTGGAGCGTCTTGCCCCGGAACTCGAAGTGCGCCTGCTCGAAGGCGCTGCTGAGCAGCGGGGCGCGGGTGTCCAGCACCTTCAGCGTCAGGTACTGCTTGATGACCGGCAGCGGCGTGGACTTCAGCAGCCCGCCCAGGGCCTGCATGTAGTCCGGCTGACGGACGATGACGGAGGGCGTGGCCTCCGCGCCGGACGCCTTGAGGAAGCGGTCCCAGGAGAAGCCCGGCGTCAGCGCGTCCAGCTCCGCGACCGTCTTGGGGTTGTACGTCTTCTCGCGGTCGCGGTTGCGCGCCCGGTCCCACTGCTTCGCGGCCAGCGCCGTCTCGAACGCCATGACGTCCTGGGCGGCCTGCTTCGCGTTCTTCTCACCGGCCAGCGTGAGCAGCTTCTCAAGGTAGGCCACGTACGCGGCGCGGACCTCGACGAAGCGCGGCTCCTGCTTGGTGTAGTAGTCCCGGTCCGGCAGGCCCAGGCCCAGCTGCGTGGCGTAGACGGTGTAGCGCGTGGCCTGCTTCTGGTCCTGGCCCACGAAGATGCCGAACGGCGCCGGCACGCCTTCGCGCAGCAGCGTCGCGAACAGCTCCGGCAGCGCGTCCGCGCGCTTCACGGCCTTCACGCGCGCCAGCTCGTCGCTCACCGGCTTCAGGCCCAGCGACTCGATGTGCTGGGTGTCCATGAAGCTGTTGTACAGGTCCCCCACCTTCTGCGCGGTGGAGCCGGGGTGGCGCTCCTTCGCGGCGGCGGACTCCTCGATGATGGCGCGCATGGCCAGCTCGGCCTTGTCCGCCAGCTCGATGAAGGTGCCGTACCGGGCGCGGTCCGCGGGGATGGACGTCGTCTTCAGCCAGTTGCCGTTGACGAACGTGTAGAAGTCGTCCTGCGGCCGGACGCCACGGTCCAGGTGCTTCAGCTCCACGCCCAGCGAACGCACGGCCTGCGTGGAGGCGGCCTGAGCGGCGGGCACGGCCGGAGGCGGCGCGTCGTCGGCGGGGGGCGGCTGCGGCGTGGTGGCACAGCCGGTGAGGAGCAGGGTGCCCAGGGCGCTGCGGGCCCAGGCACGGCGGGAGAAGGTCTTCAGGGGGCTCAATGCGGCTCCGAGAGAAGTGAGGGGCGGCGGATGCTGCCAGACGCGGAGGGTCGTCGTCCCTCCGGGCAGGCAGGAAGAACATCCGGGCGCGTACCCTATTCCATGGAGCGGGCCCCACCCCCACCTTCCGTGCGGTGGGGCCCCTCGTAGCGCGCGCTAGCGCTGCGGCTGGCCCAGCACGGGCGCCGGTACAGGCGCGGGCGTAGGCGCTGGTACAGCGGGAGTCACCGTCACCGCGACGTCCTGGGCCAGCGCGTCCACGTCGTGGAAGCCCTTGGCGCTCACCTCGGCGCCGCGGAACAGGGCCCAGCCCGGCAGGCCGCGCTGGTAGGCGCGCGTCATGTGCCAGAGCTGAAGTCCACTGTTGGACACGAACAGGTACATGGACCGCTTCGGGTTCCAGGGGTTGGGCAGCGCCACGGCCAGGCCATCATCCGGGCGGCCGTACGTCTTGCCCTGCCAGCGGAAGTAGCGCCGGCCCAGCTCCACGGGGGGCTGCTTCTCGGCCGCCAGCCGCGCCAGCAGCGCGTTGTCCTCCGCGCCGCCGAAGAGGACCAGGTCCCGGTCCGCCAGCTCCGCGTCCGTCACCTCGGCGTCCGGCTTGATGGGCATCAGGTACTCCACGAACGCGTCCGCCAGCACCTCGCGGTAGCCCAGCGCCAGCGTGCGCATGGACTCCGTCTGGCGCGCCGTGCCGTGGACCAGGAGCAGCTTCTCCCAGGCGTCGAGCTGGTTCGACAGCGTCTGGTGGTGCTCGCGCGGCACTGGAATGTCATTGCCGGCGTTGAACACCACGCGGACGGGCGGCTCCGCCGTGCGGAAGGTGAACGTCTCGTTGAGGCCCTTCACCTCCACGCGCTCCAGCGTGGCGCCCTTCGCGGTGCGCACCTCCACCTGCGTGACGAAGTGCCAGGGGCGCGAGCCGGGCTGCTCCACCTTCAGCGTCACCTCGTAGCCGTCCTTCACCCGCGCGGCGCTGGCGCGGATGCGCGGCTGTGGCAGCCCCGTCTGCTCCACCCACTGCGACACGAGGAGGCCCACGTCCCGGCCGGTGGCCTCCAGCACCGCGCGCTTGAAGTCCGCGGTGGTGACGTTCTTGTTGGCGTAGCGGCCATGCAGGGCGTTCATCGCCTTGGAGAAGGGGGCGTTGCCCAGCAGCAGCCGCAGCTGGTGCAGCAGGAAGGTGCCCTTGATGCGCGGCAGCAGGTAGGCGCCGTAGCGGCCGTAGTCCGTCTTCGCGGCGGCGGGCACCACGTCCGCCTCGCGCGAGGTGGTGAAGAGGTAGCGCGCGTTGAGGTCGGCCAGCGCGTCGCGCTGGTACTCGAAGGCCTTGTCGGACGTGTCCGCGCCGGCCGGCAGGTCCTTGAGCAGCTTCCAGTACGCGGCGGTGCCGCTGACCAGCCAGTTCTCCCCATCCGTCGCGGGGAACACGGTGTTGGCCCACAGCAGGGGCCTGCCGAAGACGAACGCGTCCTTCACCTTCGACACGTCGCGCTTGAGCGCGGCGGGCTCGGCGGGAGGCGTCCAGCCCTTGCGAGCGGCCTCCAGCTTCTCCGCCACGACGACGGGGCTGAAGGCCGTGTAGCCCAGCGACAGGTGCGGCGTGGCGCCGGGCAGGTCGGGAATCCACCGGCCGCCCACCATCTTCTCGCGCAGCGTCGTCTTGCCGTAGTGGGCCAGGAACATCAGCTTCTGGGCCATCTCCGACGTGGTGACCTTGCCATCACACGCGTGCGGCCGGTTGATGGGGCTGGAGGCCAGCATCCGGATGGCGGTGTCCAGGTCGAAGCCCTTCTTGCCGTGCTTCGCGTAGTACTCCTGGAAGGCGATGTCGCGGTTCCAGGTGTTGAAGGCCAGGTCCACCGGGGCGTTGTCCGGGTTGGGCACGTACTCCTTGCGCACCTCCAAATCCCGGTTGTTGTTGTTGGCCCAGATGAAGTCCTTGAGGTTGCCCGGTG
>NZ_JAAIYB010000442.1 GCF_010894475.1 Myxococcus vastator | reverse complement strand
CCGCAGCTCCTGCACCAGTCGAGTCAGCTCCTCGACTTGACGCTCGAGCTCCGCGATGCGCGCATCCTTGGGGTCGACCTCGGCCACGACACGCCGTGTCCCATGCCCCACGCCGCGTCAGCGAGCGACGAGCCTACCGTCGGCTGCTGGCCTGCTCCTTCTTCAACCGCTCATCCCACCTGAACGCTTACGTTTCCTGGGGACGAATGGAAGGCCGCACGCTCCGGGCCAACGCTTCTACGGCTTCAACAAAGTGGTCTTCGTCCAGTTCCACCGGCGCGGCATCGTCGCCGCGTGCGGTGAGAACGATGGGCTCGCGGTGGCCCGTGTGCAGGCGCACGGACTTCGTGGGACCGCTGCATCCAGCCAGCAGCACGCTCAGCAGGGGAATCAACCATTGCGGCAGCATGCGGAGCCCTCTTGACGCTGGCCCCCTTTCACCGGGAGGCCATCCTCGACACAATCCAAGCAATAGCAGATAGAGCCGACAGGCACTTCGAGCGAGGTTGGTGTTGGCTCAAGCGCAGGGGACTGACGGCGCGTCGCTTCCGCGCGATGTGAGCGAAGAAGTCGCGCGCTGGGGCGGCGGTGTGCGGTGCGATGCCTGGGTCACGACGAGGGCCCAGCGCTTCGGCGCGTCCTCCTTGACAGCGTGGGAGCCCGGCTGTTCTCACGGAGACATGCTCTCCTCGCTCGTCCTGGCCGCCACCCTGGCAACGGCCCCCGCTCCCCGTGCCGCCGCTTCGGCGCAGACGCTCGTCCATGTGCCGCGGGTGGATGCGTTGACGGGGCTGGCCGCGTTCCTGGAGCGCGCGGGCCAGCACGCCGCGCTGCTGCGCCCCTCGGCGTGGCGGACGGAGTTGCATCCCTTCCTCACCGTCGACCCCACGCGGCCCCAGTCCCTGTCCGAGCTGGGCCTGGACCCGGCCGGTCCAGCCACCGTGTCCATGCGCAAGGACGGCCGCGTATCCTGCATGCGGGTGGCCGACGCCAAGGTGTTCCAGGCGAAGGCCGCCGAAGCCATCACCGCCGCGGGTGGCGCCGAAGCAAAGCCCACAACGCGCAGAGGTGTGACGACAGTACATGTCGACCGCGACATGGGCGGCAGCATGGGCTACGCGCTGAAGGGCAAGGAGGTCTGCGCGTTCGGCGCCATCGAGCGCGGCGGCGCGGACCTGCTCAAGGAATCCGTCCGGCTGGTCGGCAAGACGCCCGCGCGGGATGCCCGGCTGGGCAAGGTGCCAGGCGTGGCGTTCGTCGTGTCGGGCAACACGGTGGTGGGCCTGGACGGCACAGCCAACGCGCTCCAGGTGGAAGGCGTGACGACGAAGCTGCAGCTGCCGGCCTTCCAGGCGCGTGGCACCAGCCCCTACGCGGCGATGAAGGCGGAGGGACTGCTCTACTCGCGCGCGTCCGTCTCTCCCACGGGGATGACGCAGTCGGTGGACACGATGCGCTCCACGCTCCAGGTCGTGTGCCCCACGTGTCCGAAGGAGCAGATGCTGTCCATGGCGAAGGCCGTGACGAAGCAGCTCACCGGCCACCTGCTGGTGAACATGGACCACGTGCAGGTGCGCGGCTCGCTGCGCTCGCTGACGACGCGCTTCTTCGCGGTGCGCCAGGCCGTGGCCGCCGAGGTGAAGGACGTGGCGGCGGTGAAGGCCGCGCTGGCCCCGCTGGGCAAGTTCCCGGACGTGCTCGTACTGGAGGACGGCTGGAAGCTCCCGCTCAAGGGCGGCAACGTGTTCGTGCGTTTCAAAGGCAAGCAGCTCGTCCTGGGCAACGAAGAGTCGGTGACCCAAGCCACGCTGGCGGCGCTGACGGAGACGGGCTCGAAGACGGAGCACCCGGTGGACTTCGCGTTGGACCCCAAGCGGGTGGCGCGGGGCCTGGCGCAGATTTCGCTGACGGACATCCTGACGGATGAGCTGCTCGCGGCCCTCTTCGCGGCCAGCTCCGAGCTGGGGCCGCTGCTGGCGCGCAGCGACCGCATCACCGGGTGGATGGACGCCGCCCCGGGCGGAGCCCACCGCGTGTCCCTGACCTGGCCGCTGCCCTAAGAGCCGTCAGCCGCCGGGGCGGTACCATCAATCGACGTAGTACTCGTGCGCGACGCGCGCAACCACGCCGCTATTCGAGAAGGCCACCACGCGCAGGCTGTAGTGGGAGTCAGTGGGGCTCTTCGAATAGCGCCATGACGTCCCAGCAGGCGGCGTGTCGTGCACCACCAGCGGCTCGCCGAGGAGCCTCACCACTTCATCCCGCCCCATGCCAGGCTGAACGCGCCTGAAGGCCAGCCACGAATAGCCGGGAGCAAAGCGGGTGCTCGGCTCGAAGGCGAACGACAAGAGAAGGCCATCCAGGCCATCCAGCAACAGCAGATGCGCCGAGAGCCCCATGAGCAGCAGTCCAACACTGCCTCGCGCGAGTTTTCGAGCGATTCCAGATTTCATTGGCATTGGCCCCAGCTGGCCGGCCCGACAGACCGCACTTGAGCCGCAACCATCGTCTTGGTTCCCAACCAGGATACAGGATGCCGTCAGCGCCGGGCCAATCCTGTCCCCGCCGACCCTGTGGTATGTCCGGGCATCATTGCGTGACGGTGCCAACACGCGGCACGAGGGGGGAACCCCACCATGATGCTGTTCCTGCCCCTGGGAGTGGACGACACCGAGCTGGAGCGGCTGCCCCGGGTGTCCATCACCATCGCGGCCATCTGCATCGTGGCCTTCTTCATCTCCTGGGTCCTTCCGTCCGCCCCCATGGGCGTGGGTGAGGACGAGCTGCGCTCCCTGCTGGAGCAGTCGCTCGAGCACCCGGACCTGGAATTCCCTCCCGCGTGCGCGGAGCGGCTGCTGTCCGATTCGGGCCGGAGGCTGGTGCGCAACCTGCACCAACGCGCCGCGGAATCCGACGGAGCGGAGCACGTGACGAACCGGCAGGAGGGACTGAATGAGCGCTGCGAGGAGCTCATCGCCCAGCATGAGTCCAGCCTGCTCTCGCGCTTCTCCTTGGTGCCCGAGCGAGGACTCGTCCAGCCCGGCTGGCTCACGTACATGTTCCTCCACCTCGGGTGGATGCACCTGCTGGGGAACCTGCTGTTCTTCTACGTGACCAGCCTGCTGCTCGAGGATGCCTGGGGCCGGCCGCTGTTCGCGGGCTTCTACCTCGTGGGCGGGCTGGTGGCGGGCGTGGCCCACTATGCAATCGACCCCTCGTCGGAGTCGGTGATGGTGGGTGCCTCCGGCGCCGTGGCCGCGTGCATGGGGGCCTTCTGTCTGCGCTTCGCCCAGCGACGGGTCCGCATCGGCTACTTCGTCTGGGTGCTGAAAATCTTCCGCGGCACCTTCCCCGTTCCTGGCTGGGTCTGGGGCGGCCTGTGGTTTGGCAACGAGGTGCTGAACTACGCCCTCCTCGGCAACAACACGGGCGTCGCCGTCATGGCCCACATCGGCGGTTTCGTCTTCGGCTTCGCGGGCGCGTCGCTGCTGCGCGTCACGCAGTTGGAGGAACGGGTGGTGGCGCCCGCCCTCGCCGCGAAGCAGGGCGGCTGGGTGGTCGACCCGCGGCTGGCGGAGGCCCAGGCGGCGCTCGACCAGGGCGACCGCACGGCCGCGCGGGCGGGCTTCCAGCGCTTGCTGAAGACCCAGCCGGACCACACGGACGCGTTGCTGGCGCTGGGCCGCATCGAGTTGGAGGACGGCGAGACGCGGGCCGGCACGGCGCGGGTGGAGCGGGCGCTCCATACGCTCGCGGGGCGTGCGTCCACGGACGCGCTGTGGTTCGCGATGGAGCCACTGGTCTCGCTACTGCCCATCAACGCGCTGCGGCCCGCCTCCGCGTGGAAGCTGGCGCAGGCGCTGGATACGGAAGACGCGCCGCCGGCCTCCCTGGAGACGACGGAAGCCCTGTACAGCGTCGCGGGCGGGGGCGCGGGCATCATCGCGGTGCGAGCACTCATCCGCGCCACGGAACTGCGGATGGCGCACGACAAGGATTTCGAGCGGGCAGCGGGCTACCTCGCGCGCGCCAGGCCGCTGCTGACGGGAGAAGCCGCGGCGGCAGGTGACCGGGTTCGGGAGCTGGACGCCGAAGTCACGCGAGTGCTGGAAGAGAACGCCTGGAAGAAGCCGGACGCCGCGCCAACACCCGCCGTGGACGCGCCTCCCGCCCCGCCGCGCATCTTTCCCTGCCGCATCGTGAGCATGACGGACATGGCCCTCACCGTGGAGGCCGCCAATGGCCAACGCAGGACGATGGCCATGACGGAAGTGCTGGCGATTGCCGTGGGCATGTTGCCCGTCGCAGGGCCTCCGGGGACGCCGCCGCGACAGACCGTCCTCACGGACCTCGTGCTCTCCTGGGGCAGCGCCAACGAGGGTCCACGGGTGCTGCGGGTGAATGTCGCGGGGCTCGCGCTGAACCACTTCTATCCAGGCGTGGCGCCACGTGAGGCCTATTCCCGGTTCCTCGCGGACATGCTGGAGCGAACCAGCGCCAACGCGCTTCCGGACGCATCTGCCCTGAAACAGGGGCAGTACCCTCGCTTCAACAGCGAGGCGGAGCTGAGCCAACACTTCTACGGCGTGAGCGCGGCGGCGGCCTGATAGCGGCGTGCGGATGAAGCGAGCAGCCGGCGGCTGTGGCCCAGTGCGTGCTCTTGGCGCACCGCTGGGTGCGCGATGGCGACGATTCGGGGTGCTCACCAGGCTCCGGGGCCAACGGTTCGACGGGCTCACCTGCACCCATGACGCGCCGACCTCTGTGCCTACGCCACGAGCAGGCTACCGCGTTTCATGCCTGTGGGTCGGGCGCGCAGCCCGGTGGATAGCTGTTCGGAAATGTCGGGACTTTTGTGGCGTCAAAACCCCCGACATTTCCGAACAGCGAGCTACGGGAGTGACTCCGGTCCCCCCGCCGCGAGGGGGCCCCTGGGGTGGCCGCGTGGTCCGTTCAGCATGAAGTCCGGCACGGAGGTGATGGCATGGCATCCGCGCGCGCGCCGTGCGATGACGAGGTGCCCCGCGCGCATGCACTCCCACGCGAACCGCTCCATCTTGCTGTCGCTCCTCCTGCCCTGCCTGGCGCTCGCGCAGCCCCTGGACGACACGCCGCGGAGGACACGCCCACTGCGGCGGCGCCGTCGCTCAGTTCATCTGCGCTGCGCGATGAGGCCGGTGCTCGCATCGCTGAACTCACTTTCGAGGCCGGCCATGACACCCGTGAAGAATCCACTCCTCCATCGCTATTGGCTGGAGTTCGACCGCGGCGTAGACAACTGGCCGCCGTCGAGCCGATGGATGATGCTCCTGGGGGGCTGCGGCGTCACCGCCTTCACGGTCGAGGACGCCCTACGGCTCGTCCGCGAGTCCCTGTTCAAAGACGAGCCCCTGCCCCCCTTGGCCCGAATCATCGAGGACGTGGACATCACCACCTTGGACGCCGGCCACATTCGCCCGAACATCCACGAGCCCGTCCGCCGGGGCATCTGGTACCCCATGGGACACTACACGTCAGGCGGTTCGCAGTAACCCGTTCACAGGTCGTCCAGCGCCAGCTCGGCCTGCTCGCGATAGAGAGGCACCTGCTCCACCGCGAGCACGTCCTCCAGCAGCGCGCGTGCGCCCACGGCATCGCCCGCGTCCCGAAGCCGGCGGGCCCCCGTCAGCGCGCGCATGAGGCGTTGCGAGCCGTCACGAATGCGGCGGCGAGTCTCGTGAAGCAGCGCGGTCGCCGTGGCGACGCCCGCGACGGCGGCCTGTGCCTCCGCTTCGGGGATGCCCACCTCCCGTGCCGAACGGAGGAGCAAGGCGCGCACCTCGGACGTCAGCGACAGCGGCTCGCCGGCCTCCACGCGCCGCGCCAGTTCACGCACCGGGTCCCAATCAATCGACTCGGCCATGGACTCACTCGCCTCCCTTGCGACGACGGCACTTGTCCACGGGCCATTCGTGTTGCCCTTCGCAATACCGGAAGCAGTCGTAACAAGAGCCTGACCAGGCCTGCTCCTGACACTGGGCGTAGGCGTCGATGCACACCTGCTTCCACCCGGGGATGGCTTCTTCACTGGCCTCGGACGCGGACTCGACGGCCTTCATCGGCACCAGGTACTTGCTCACCTCCGAGGCCGTCAGCCCGCACCGCTCAGGCGTGGCCGGGTGCGTCTTCACGCAGCAGCTCACCGTCGAATCCATGGGGCCGCACTGCGCCTGGGCCAGGTACACCGGCTGACGGACCGCGGTGGAACGAGCGCTCCCGCCACACCCCAGCGCCGAAAGAACAACGGCTGCCAACGGGCCCCACATCGCGCAGCAATGCAAGGATGGCTCGTTTTCCATGAATAGCAGCTTACACGTGCTTCATGCATGAACAACCCTCCTTTCACGCCGCCAGCCTCCGGGCGCGCCCACGGCAAGCCTCCGAATCCGCGGCGCACGTCCGCGCTCCAGGGCCCATCGCCACGGCGCGAGCCCGCGATGCCGCCCTGACGTCCGCCCCACCCGAGCGTGTCCTGGATGCCGCCATGCACGTCCCCTATGCAACGTATCAGGTAGGCAGCACAAGCAGGGACGCACCGTGCCGGGTTGCCGCTCCCTCGCGCGGCGGCCACGGCTCGGCGCCGCTCGCCGCGCCTGTCCGAGGTCCGCGGGGAGGAGCCGAGGCGCGTGGGTGGGAGACAAGGGGGAACAGCCCGCGCCTCGAGGGACTGCCGGACCGCCACGGCCCCTCCCAGCGCGTGGGACGTGCATCAGGCAGGCGGGATGGCGCGGACCGGGTGGGCGTGGAGGCCGCCCTCGCTGACGCGCCCAAGGCCCCCGGGGGCGAGCGCGTCAGCGTCGTACGCCTACCAGAGG
>NZ_JAAIYB010000441.1 GCF_010894475.1 Myxococcus vastator | reverse complement strand
TGAGATGTGGATAAGAGACAGAGGCGGAGGTGTTCGTCGGCGAGGACGGGCGCTACCAGGCGCGCATCACCGACTTCGTTCAAGGAGCGCCGGGCCACCCGGGCTCCGCGGACGAGGCGCCTGGGGATGAAGAAGAGGACTTCACGAACCCGGAGTTGGACGTGCCTCCGGCACTGGAAGGGGCGGCCTTGGACGATGTGAGCAAGCCGGACGGAAGCGACCTGCTCGGAGACGTGCCCCTGCAGATTGCGGTGGAGCTGGCGCGCGTGCCCGTCACCGCGCAGCAGGTGGTGGGGCTGCGCACCGGTCAGGTCCTCGAGCTGAGCCGGGGGCCGGGAGAGCCGGTGGAGCTGTCCGTCAACGGCAAGGTGGTGGCCCGGGGTGAGCTGGTGGAGTTGGAAGGCCAGCTCGGCGTGCGCATCATCACCCTGGCGAGCTGAGTCCCAGGCGGGGCAGGGCAGGCGAGCAGGAGCGGCCGGCCGGGCGTGGGCCCGTGGCGGTCCTCCGGCCGATGCACTAGCCTCGCGCCCAGCCATGGCAGTCCTCCGTCCCCCCCTCATGCGCCTGTTGCTTGGTGCCGCGCTGGTGTTCGCGCCGCCCGCCGCCATGGCCCAGGCTCCGTCCACGTCCGCGCCGGCCGCGCCCACCGTGATTCCGGTGGCGCCCCCCGCGGCGTCGGCACCCGCTCCGTCCCCGGCACCAGCGGTTGCCTCGACCGCGACGCCACCACCGGCCACTGAGCGCGTGGCCTCGGAGGCCGACGCCGCGCTGCTGGAGGCGGACCGTGCCCTGGACGCGGAGTTGTCTGCGCGCGAGTCCGCGAAGGCGGCCCGGAGCGGCGCGGCCGGAGACACCCTGCCGGAGTCCGAGGAGACGGACAGCCTGGGCTGGACGCTGGTGCGTACGCTGCTCGTGCTGGGCGTGGTGGTGGCGTCCATCTACCTCACGCTGAACGTGGGCCTGCGCAAGCTGATGGGGCTCCAGGGGGGGGCCGCGGGCCGTCAGCCCCTGATTTCCGTGGTGGAGCGGCTGCCCCTGGACCAGCGCCGCAGCCTCTTCGTGGTGAAGGCCGCGGACGAATACCTGCTGTTGGGCGGCGGCGAGGGCGGCTTGCAACTGTTGTCGAAGCTGGATGTGGAGGCGGTGGAGCGCATCCGCGCGCAGCGCCCGCAGACGAATGCAGTTCCACTGAGCCCATTCCTCCAGAAGCTCCTCTCCCGCCGCAGCGGTGGCTCGCCTTCCCAGCCCCCCGGCTCCTGACGACCGTGCCCGTGAACTTCCCTTCCTCTGCCCGCTCCCGTCTCCCGCGCGTCCCGCCCTGGCTGTTCGCGGCCGCGGTCGCCGCTCATCCATTCACCGCGCTCGCGCAGCGGCGCGGGAGCGCGGCCATCCCCGACTCAGTGGTCAACGAGGCCGTCAACAGCGACTCGTTCGCCTCGCGCCCGCTCATCCTCATCCTGGCGCTCGCGGCCATGGGCCTGGTGCCCTTCGCGCTGATGATGGCGACCAGCTTCGTGAAGATTTCGGTGGTGCTCTCCATCGTCCGCTCGGCGCTGGGCACGCAGCAGATTCCGCCCACCCAGGTCATCACCGGCCTGGCCATCATCCTCACCGTCTACATCATGGCCCCGGTGGGCCAGCAGATGTACCGCGCGGCCGGTCTGGACATCTGGGCCAAGGGCCCTGGGGTGTTCTCCTCGGAGACGGTGGGCTCCATGCTGGGCGCCGCCAACAAGTCGAAGGAGCCGCTGCGCGAGTGGCTCATCAAGAAGGTCACCACCAAGGACCGGGCGCTCTTCTTCAACCTCGCCAAGAAGATGCGCAAGGGCGAGGACCGCGACGCCGTGGAGAACAATGACTTCATGGTCATCATCCCGGCCTTCGTGGTGTCCGAGCTCAAGGAGGCCTTCCAGATAGGCTTCCTCTTGTTCGTCCCATTCATCGTCATCGACATGGTGGTGGCCAACATCCTGCTGGCGCTCGGCATGCACATGTTGTCGCCGACCACCATCTCCATGCCGTTCAAGCTGCTGCTGTTCGTGCTCGTGGACGGCTGGTATCTCATCGCCAAGGGCCTGGTCGTCGGCTACCTGTAGGAAGAGGGCTCCATGAATCAGCTCACGTTCATCACCCAGGAGGCCCTGTTCCTGGTGCTCGTCGCGTCGGCGCCGCCGGTGCTGATGAGCCTGTTGGTGGGGTTCATCATCTCCCTGTTCCAGGCCACCACGCAGATTCAGGAGCAGACGCTCACCTTCGCGCCGAAGGTCATCGCCGTGTTCGGCGTCCTCGCGTTGGCGGGGCCCTGGATTGGAAGCCAGCTGGTGCGCTTCACCTTCCACGTCTTCGACAGGTTCCCCGTCCTCATCAAATGAACGTCGCGGACCTCGTCGCGGAGCTGGGCACCCGGGCCAACGTCTCGGCCGTCATCTTCACGGTGGCGCTGGTGATGTGCCGGGTGATGCCCGTCCTCATCTTCAGCCCCTTCCTGGGCGGCGAGGTGGTCCCCACCGAGCTGAAGATGGGCGTCGGGCTGACGCTCTCCATCGTCCTCTATCCGCTCATCGCGGGCTCGGTGACGTCCATCCCCCTGAGCGCCATGCCGTACATCGCGCTGATGGCGAAGGAGGTGTTCATCGGCTTCTCCATCGCCTTCGTCGTCAACACGCTCTTCGAGGCGGCGCGCGTGGCCGGCAACCTGGTGGACACCATGTCTGGCAGCAACAACGCGCAGCTGTACGTGCCCCAGCTCGGGCAGCAGGTGACGCTGTTCTCCAACTTCAAGGTGCAGCTGGCGGTGGTGCTGTTCCTCACGCTGAACGGGCACCACCTGGTCATCGAGGCGCTGGCGGACAGCCTGGTGGCGGTGCCGCTGGACGGCTTCCCGCGCTTCCACGACGGGCCGTGGCCCTTCTTCGACTTGATGATTCGCGTGTTCGCGGACCTGCTCCGGGTGAGCCTGTCGCTGGCCGCTCCGGCGATGCTGGCGACCTTCCTCACGGACGTGGCGCTGGGCGCCATCAACCGCGTGGCGCCGCAAATCCAGGTGTTCTTCATCTCCATGTCCGTCAAGCCCCTGGTGAGCGTGCTGCTCGTCTTCCTGGTGCTCGGCGCCTTGATAGACCGCATGCAGGGGGAGATGGTCGTCATGCTGCGGACCCTCAACCAGGCCCTGCGGCTCTTGTCCTGAGCCTCTTCATCCGGGACGCGCCATGTCGGACGAGAGCGGCGAAAAAACAGAAGAGCCATCCCAGAAGAAGCTGGATGACTCACGCAAGAAGGGGCAGGTCTGGAAGAGCAAGGACCTCAGCGGCGTGGGCGTGCTCGTGGTGGGGCTGGCCGCGGTCAAGGGCAGCTGGGACATGCTGGAGACGGAGCTGACGTCGCTCTTCCAGTTCTCCTTCGACCACCTGACGAACCCGGTGGACCTGTCGGTGGCCACCGGGCAGCTGCTCTTGCTGGGCGTGCGCGCGGTGGTGCTGGTGTCGCTGCCGGTGCTGGCGGGTGGGGCCATTGTCGGCGGACTGCTGGAGTACCTCCAGGTGGGGTCGCTCTTCACCATGGACCCGCTGATGCCGAAGATGGAGAAGCTCAACCCCATCCAGGGCATGAAGAACCTGTTCAACAAGAAGGCGATTGTTGAGCTGCTGAAGAACCTCCTCAAAATCACCGTCACCGCCTACGTCGTCTACGGCGTGGTGCGGGACTCCATGCCCATGGTGGCCGAAACGGTGCGGCAGGACACGCGCGCCATCATGGCCATCATGGGAGAGCTGGTGACGCGCGTCGCCACGCGGGTGGCGCTCCTCTTCGTCCTCTTCGGCGTCTTCGACGTCTGGTGGCAGCGCAAGTCCTTCATGAAGGACATGATGATGACGAAGGAGGAGGTGAAGAAGGAGTACAAGCAGAGCGAGGGCGACCCGCACCACAAGGCCAAGCGCAAGGAGCTGCACCAGGAAATCATGGAGGGTGCGCAGATGGAGGCCGTGCGCGAGGCCGACGTCATCGTGACCAACCCGGACCACGTGGCGGTGGCCCTCAAGTACGACCGGGAGAAGGACGGCGCGCCGCGCGTGCTGGCCCGGGGCATCGACTTCAAGGCCGAGCGCATCAAGGCCATTGCCCGCGAGCAGGACGTGCCCACGCTGCGCAACGTGCCCCTGGCCCACGCCCTGCTGCGGGTGGAGGTGGGGCACGAAGTCCCGGAGGAGCTGTACGACGCGGTCGCCGAGGTCCTCAACTTCGTCTACGGCCTGAAGTCCGGCCAGCCAGTCCCGGAGGGCCGCGCGTGAGCGGGCCGGGTGTGGCTATCATGCAGGGACAGCGGGGCCTCCCATGAGTGACGACGCCGAAATCGCCATCGCGTTGAAGTACGACAAGGAGAAGGACGGCGCGCCGCGCGTGGTGGCCAAGGGCATGCGGCTCAAGGCGGAGAAGATTCGTGAGATTGCCCGCGAGCACAACATCCCGCTGATGCGGAACGTGAACCTGGCCAATGCCCTCTACCGCGTGGAGGTGGGCCAGGAGGTCCCCGAGGAGCTGTATGACGCCGTGGCCGAGGTCCTGAACTTCGTCTACGAGCTGCAACGCGAGCAGGCGGCCGCGGCCGCCAGGCGCTAGGGGGGCTGGACGTCCCCCACCCATCTGGAGTGAGGTTCGGTATCACGATGGCCAGAATCAACAATCCGCCTCCGAATACCGCCCTGTGGCCCTGGGGTGGTCCCCGCAGCGTCCGTGAGCGGCTCGTCGACCCGGCGCAGGTCGACCGGAAGAAGCTCCGCAAGACGGGCAACCCGAAGAACCCGGCGCTCGCGTCCGCGGCGCTGCTGGACTTCATCGGGCCGGCGCACTCCTCGGAGGAGCTCCGCCTGCCGCTGCCGCCGCACCCCGGCGGGCATGAGGCGGACCTGGAGGGCTTCAGCGACCGGCCCCACCTGTCCAGCGTGGCGGGCCGCGGCCACGAGGACCAGCGCCGGATGCTGGAGCGGGGCCTGGGGAAGGTGCGGGCGGCGCCCGACCGGCTGGAGCGGCTCAAGGCGCTGCTGCACCGCGAGTCCGCCATGCTCTCCCTGGTGGATCAGGTGAACGAGGAGACGAAGGAGATCATCCGCCGCATGTGGGACGCGCAGAAGGACGAGGGCTACTAGCGTCATGGCGGTCCTGGACCCGGATGATCCGAAGGACGAGGCGAAGCTGGACACGCTGCTGCAGCGCTGGGCGGACGGCAGGGCCACGCTGCGGGACGTGCGTGGCTACTCGGACGAAGAGCTCTACGCCATCGCCAAGACGGCCTATTACTTCTTCTATCAAGGCCGGGTGAGCGAGGCGCGCACGCTCTTCCAGGGCCTGTACGCCGTCAACCCGACGGACGCCTACTTCGCCAAGGCCCTGGGCGTGGTGGAGATGGCGGCTGGAAACGGGCAGGGGGCGCTGGCGGCCTTCGACGTGGCCGCCAAGCTGACGCCGCATGATCCGTCCGTCTACGTGGGGCGCGCGGAGGTGAAGCTGGCCATGGGCCAGAAGCCCCAGGCGCTGGAGGATCTGCGCCGGGCGGCGGCGATGCAGCCGGGGGATGACCCCGTGGTGCGCAAGGCGGCGGCCATGATCTCCGCCCTGAGCCGCCGCTGAGGGGCGCATTTCACATCCGGAATCGACTGTTCTTCCGGGGAGTCTGGTAGGCTGCCCGCCGCTCAATTCTTCGTCGTCAGGGAGGTCGTTGACATGTCGAACCCGAATCCTGATCCGCGCGTGCCCGCCCAGATGCCTCCAGAGGCCCCGCCCGAACTGGTCGCCAAGCGCGAGCGGCTCGTCACCGAACTGGAGAACCAGGCGAAGTCGGCGACTGGCACGCTGCAGCAGGTGATGCGGAAGATGTCCGCGCTGCTGGGCAACACCAAGCCCGGTGCTTCGCTGAGCTTCCAGCTCTACCAGGACGTGAAGGACGCCTTTACCCGCCACCTGAACGAGGCGACGAAGACGCCGGCCCTGGCCAACATGCCGCCCGTGCTGGTGGAGTCCGTGGAGTGGATGCAGGCGTACCTGAACGCCCGCGGCTTCGCCACCGAAGAGGCGGCCGCCGCCGCCGCCGCCGCGCCCGCCGCCACGGCGGCTCCGGCCGCCGCGCCCAAGGCCCCCGCCGGCCCGGGAGGGGCGAAGGACGCCTTCGAGACGAGCAGCAAGAAGCACGCGTCGCTGACGGGTGACGTGCCGCCTCCGCCGGCCGCGCCGCCGGACGTCAAGGCCGAGCAGAAGGACCTGGAGTCCTTCAAGGCCTGGATGAAGAACCCCAGCCTGGGCAAGCTCAAGGGCTAGGTTCACCGCGTCGGCGCCTGGCCCGCAGGGACGCAACTTGGGGCCTGGCGCCGACGATAACTCCCTCGAGACGTTCTTTCTTTCCGAGGAGCTTTCCCCGTGACCACCAAGATTTCGAACAACGCGTCCGCCGCGGCGCGCAAGTCGACGACGACGACCCCCGAGGACCAGAAGCAGGCCTGGGAGGGCGTGCTGAACTCCGCCGTGGACCGGATGAATGAGCCGGAGATCAAGGGCAGCCTCCAGTACCTGGGCGAGGGCCGGATCGACACGGTGAAGCAGAAGGTCCAGGGGGAGATGGAGTCCTTCCTCCAGAGCAACCCGAACGCCTCCGCCGACGAGGTCAAGTCGCACGCCGAGTCGACGACGAAGAAGCACGAGACGAACGCCATGTTCCAGAAGATGCGGGACGACAACTTCTTCGGGAAGCTGATGAGCCGCCGCAAGGAGCTCATCAAGGACATGTGGGGGTAGTAGTCACCCGGCCGCGAGCGGCTCCGCCGCACGCCTGGCCTTGAAGCCGCCGCCCGGGTCTCTGACCGGGGCGGCGGTTTTGCTTTGCGGGGTGCTGGGGGC
>NZ_JAAIYB010000440.1 GCF_010894475.1 Myxococcus vastator | reverse complement strand
CACCCCTCCCGCGCGCAACCCCGCGACCCGACGACCCTTCTTCAAATCCGACCCCGAGAAAACGCATCAGGCCTGGGCACCAGGGGCCTTTCACGCACGTCTGACGGAAGGACACAGCTCAAGGCTCACGCTCCACTCTCGTTCCTTTGATCAACCAAGAGGTAGGCCATCGATAATCGTTTCGACCTTGCAAGTCGTGCACGTAATTCGCGCAGAACGGCGTGGTGGCGCAGTGAATTCCACAGACACCATGTTGCCGCATGTTGGACACACCATAGGAGGCACATTCCGCCCCAGTGAATCCACCATACTTTCGACTTCATCCCAGTTGCTGGGGTGCACGGGTGTGCGCGACTGCTGGCTCATACAGACCTCTAATGGGCAAAGGTTCGCTTAAGCGACTTCTTCCGGAAATATCTCTTGGCGACCTCTTCAACATAATCTTCCTCGACCTCTATATTCCTCCTCAATCGCGTGGCCCTCTCACTACCTCGCTTCGCCCGGGCATTAAGACGATGATGGGACTCTTCGTGAGCCAGCGTCTTAAATAGTTCAGAATCACGAACCAGAGCAGGATGTCCAATGTGGGTACTCACATCAAGCCTTACCTTCCCTGACGACTTCAATTTCGGATCAAAGTTCGGCCTAAATGAAAACTTCACTCGCATGCAACTATCGACAACGAAACCATCAATAAATGCCTGCGGGTCAACATAACGTTCCTTGTACTGGTACCACTCATCCAAATCGGAAAACTCTGGGGCCGAAACCTCTACTTCACGGAACTTGGCCGCAACGACATCATCCCCGACGGCTCCGGCACGAGCCAGCGCATGGCGGTCGACGTTGCCAATAGCCTCGGCCGATTCTCTCGCCGCATTTCGAGCGCCTCGCTTGGCCACCTGCCGCTTCGCGGCATCAATGGCCGACTCGCCCACCACCTTTACGCCCTTGGCTGTTCCGCCTACGCCCAATGCTGTGCCAATCAAATCCGGTGCCCGTCGCCCGAACTCCCGGCTCGCAGCATCTCCAACGATGCCATCCTCTGTGGCAGCCATGTAGAGAGCCGCCGCCCCCTCCCCGAGCATCTGCCCAGTGGCGTCCACGACACGCGACGCAGTGCCGACAGGGTCCTCCACCACCGTCGTAACCGCGGCAACCATCCCACCGACTGAATTGCTCAGCTCGCCATGCCAAGTGTCTGTTTGTCCAAGTTGAAAGCTCCAATTCTCGTCGAACTCGCCAGTCGCCCCACCTGCCATGGCTGCCAGCGGACGTACGGCACCAATACCTGAGTTGATAACTCCTCGCACAGCATCCCCAAGCCCGTACACAAACTCTTCCGTACTCCAGTGACCTGTCGGATCGACGAATCGAAGTGGATTTCCATTCGCATACGCATACCGGTGCAAACTCGGAGCATCGTCCAGTTGACCACCGTACGAATCCCGCGAAACAAACCGCCCCAACTCGCTATCGTAATAGCGGGCTCTCGCGTAAGTGAATCCCGTCTCCACATCAAACTGATGTCCCGTGTAACCGATCTTGAATTCACCAGCCGAGGGATGCGTGTCATCACGATGGTTACCCCAGGCGTCATACTTGCGCGCGGCCACCATTTCTCCGGAGGCAGACGTCGCGTCGGACACACTGCCCAACCCATCAGAGCCAAGAAACCGCAACGTGGCTCCTGCTCCCGCGCCACCATCCGCGACAGCCAGAGGGCCAACGCCATAGTGGTACCTTCGATATGTCGGACTTCCCGTTAGGGAGGCATTCAACTCCTGCAGCACAAAGCCCGAGTCGACGACGTACTCAACATTCTCGGTGGACGTGCTTCGCCGCATCCGCTGAAGATTGATGTCGTAGTCGTAGCGACCAACCTCCTGCCCGTTGTCGTAAACGGCAGTCAGAGTATTTCGGATATCCCAAGCCAAGGAGCGGGTGCCGCCCTGCGCCGTCCTCTGGCGCAAATTCCCGACAAGGTCGTAATCAAAGACTGAGTTGCGCGAGGAGTCCTTCACATCTACGACACTTCGCAACCAGTCCACTCGGCTGAACGTAGCAACCGCGTCATGAGTGAGGTCCGATGGCGTGGCCATCGAGTATGCCTCGGGCCCCAGGGTGGTCACGGCAAAAGACGGAACTCGGCGCTCTCCTGTTCGGTTACCTACTGCGTCCAACCGATACAGAGTAGAATACGCTCCATCCGTCTTTACACCTGTCAATCGCCCTAGGACGTCATATCCATAGCTTGTCACCTCATCGGGACCGAAAACTTGAGTCGAGGGCGACGTACGCGCCTCCTGCTGCATTACTCGGTTTCCATTCCCATCATATACATGCAAGTATCGCGAGAGCATTACCCCGCTTGTCGCGCAGTACTCGCCAACCGTCCCTCTGACGACGAGCAACTCTACCAACTGACCCACGGCATCATAGCAGCGCCCTTCTGACACCCCATTCGGCCAAACAGCTCTCTTAAGCAACGAATCTGGCCAGTACGAGTACTCCACCACCCCCGATGGCAGCGTGGCCCGCGACAAGCGGCCCAAGGAATCATAAGCATACGCAGTTGCAACTCCATCCGAATCCACCACCTGCGTACGGTTTCCCACTGCGTCATGCTCAACGGAAATCAGCTTCCCATCATACTCCCGAAGCTGCGTCTTCAGACGGCCGAGCGCGTCATATGTCGAAGTAATCGCATCTTGAGCAGCCCCCCCAACCACCGCTTTAACTTGCAACTCCCGGGTGACGTTCCCGTTCCCATCGCGAACGAACTCCTCACTATCCACCGACGGGAATTCACGCGGCGCCGCATGCAGCGAATAAACTCGCTTCCTCAGGCGGTTGAACATCCCATACTCAAAGTCAGTCCTCTGCCCCTTGGGATCAACCAGACTGCCTGGGTTGCCATTGGCATCATGGGTATGTCGCCAAGTGAGAGTGCCTACATTTCCCGAGGATGTCGCGCCGCCTTCGAAGAGCGGCACGGCCGCCCGCTGAGCTGAAGTCAATCGTGCGTGGAAATCCAGATGTTGATGCTCAGCAGTGCGTAGGCTTCGCGGATCGTACTCATATGTAGTGAGGTTTCCATTGGCATCCTGCTTCGCCACCAAGTTACGTACGGCATCGTAGACGTACGAATAAACCCCACCAGCGGCATCAGTGAGCGATACCAGCTTCCCTTCCTCATCGTATGCATGGCGGGTCACATATGCGCCGTTACATGCATACGGCATCACCTGAGCAATCGTCAGTCCTTGCGCGGCCCCATGAGCGAGCGATGGATTCCCCAGTGGCTGCTTAGCACAAACTAGGTTACCTGCCGCATCATACGACCGAACCGCAACATGATGATTCGCATCCTCTTCGCGGACCTGCCTCCCTAGATCATCATAAGTGTATCGAAAGTCATATGCGGTTCCAGTTGCTCTTGGGCCCTTCTGCTGCGTCAACTGCCCTGCAGCATCATATTGGAACTTTGTTGTTGCCGACTCCGGCTCGCCAATCCCACGGGTCTCTTCCACCAGACGCCCGGCGCCATCGTAGACACGCTCAGTGCTGTGACCGTTGGCATCAAGAATCCAGACAACGTGCCCGGCTGCGTCGTACCCCCAAGCCTCCTCTGCAGTGTCTTCTCCCAGGCCGCGAGTCGAGCCCACCTTTCGCCCCAACCCATCCAAGGAGGTTACCGTGGGAGTGCCGCGCCTATCCACATGCGTCTGGCTGCGACTCGCGTCTGCGTGCTCCCAGCTTTGAGTGTAAGCAGGCGAACTTTGACCTGGTTGGTACTCAGACTGGCTCAGCGGGCGCCCGACGCCGTCGTAGGTAAACCTTGTAACGTACCCCTTGGCATCTTTCTCCTGACGCTTGTACAAAGCGTCAAACCACGTCTGCCAGCTATAGCCAAGAGCGTCCGTGCGGCGGACCTCGCGACCAAGTCCATCCCTGAAGAGGGTAGTAAGGCTACCACGTGCGTCTCGAATCTCTTCGCGCGTCAGTCCTTCCGAGTTCGGCGTGTCGAAGTAAGTATGCTGACGCACTGTCAGCGGCTGCCCCTCCTGAGACAAACTCTCTATCAATATCTCGCTGCGAGGACGTCCCAATGCGTCGTACGTAAATCGCCGCTCAAGCGTACGACCATCCACGGAACGAATGACGTGTCCTTCTCCATCATGAAAATGCTTCTCAGAGACACCCATGGGACGATGCACTGCAACCAAACGCCCAAATGGGTCGTGCACAGTGTCCGTAATTCGACCTAGCGCGTCCGTCTTGAACACAGGGTAACCGTGGTGGTCATATGCTGTCACTTCACTCAGGCCAAGCGCTACCCCGGCCCTTGGATCGTTTGGCTGACGCGTCAATGGGCCTGAGGCAGCATCAACCACCACCTTATAATCGCGCCCCAGAGCATCGATCACCTTCGAATGCAAGAACCCGCGCGCATCGCGAGTCCACACTGTACGCAAAGTGTCATCATAGACCTTTTGCGTCTCATACACCTCTTGTCCCAACTCCGTCGAAAACTGCTCGGAGATGGAAAGCTCGCGACCCAACCCGTCGTACGACGTTGTCGTCATACGCTGCTGGAGCCCCCCTGCCTCCCAACGTGCCACCGTAATATTGCCTCGTCCGTCGTAGCTACGCCGCTCTACGCGGCCAATCGGATCAGACAAGACAGCAGCTCGCCCCATGTGATCATGCTCAACGGTGCTCGCGTAACCATTCCCATCGACATGACGCACACGTCGCCCCATCAAGTCATACGCAAAGCCCTGCGTATAACGGAGCCGGGGCGAAGTATCGCTCTCGCCGGGTACTTCTGGGCTGCGCTCTTCCACTACACGGTAAAGTGAGTCCAACAGATATGTCCGCTCAAAGCCGGACACGTCGGCCTCCCACACCTTGTTCCCAACCGCATCGTAGGCGGTTCGCGACTTAGTGTAGGTGCGGCCGACTTCATCGTGGCTTCCCCCCTGCGAAATGAACCGAGATGCGTTTTCCACAAAAACCGTCATCTCTACAGGCCGGTCAGCATAGTCATATTCTATAGACGTCCTAACGCCTCTTCTATCTACGACACCTACCTTATTCCCTGCATCATCATGCGTATACCGAATCTCATTTTGCACCCAACCATCATTGAAGTACTTCTCAACTGTGGTCGCCAGCCGTCCCGCCGCGTCTAACTTGTGCTCACGATACAGCCGATTTTCGAATCCGAACTGCTCTCTCTTTACCTGGCCTCCGGGATAGTATTCGACAATACGAACCACCCCCAAGGTTCCATATCCATGAATATCTTCATAACCCAGTCGATTATCTGCATTCCACTCCCAGGAACGATGATTGTTCTGACTATCCTCTTCCCACGCCACTCTACCACGAGCGTCGTACCCATACCGAACCGTCACAACGGACGCACCACTAACCTGTATTGTCTTTCCTTGTAGATTGCCTTGGACGTTGTAAGCCGTAGCACGATCGACGTGGCCATCTGCCCCCACGTTTTCCACCCAATCGCCGCGGCGGGCATGTGCGGGACAGACGACTCCCTCAACGTCGCAGTAGCGCCAACTCAACACCGTGTCCGAAGGAGTTTGAGGCAACGAAGAAACGATTTCCTCACAACTCGACGCTGAGACCAACTGCTGTCGAGACACCTTCGTTGCATATCGCCGGGTCTCTAGAATTTGGCCAGTCCCAGATGGCAGCCCGTTTACGGGATCATCCCACGAGGAATCCACTCGCGAAACTGTAGCATAGCCTTCTGCATCGACATGACACACCAATGTGTTGAAGCCTGGTTCATAGCCCCACTTCTCGACAACCTCAGTAACTGGTAGCCCATCGATTCCAACAACGGCTACTGTAGGTTCCGATGGACCTGAGGCAGGCAGTACCTTTCCCTTGATGCGACGAGCAATCAGGTCTCCTCGCTCGTCATATTCGTAGCGCGTTACTCGTCCTCGCCCGTCTTCCTCGGCCTCACGAGTGCGATGTACCGGATCCCAGAGTGCCCCAGTTCGAGCGAAAACGCCTTGAGACAACGGCTTTTCAGTCTCTACTACTGCTCCAGTGAGGCCCATGCGGTAGACTGTCTGAGGCACCTCCACCCTTGGACCTTTCACTGTCGTTACGAATGTGGGAAGGGACTGCCCCAACACTGTTCGCAACTCCTGGGAAATACTGTAAGAGAATACTGTTGTAGCCAGTCGAAGTGGTGAAGCTTCCAGCACCTCCGCGACAGACCTTACTCTCTCATCCTTCTTCATCAACAGCAGATAATCATCTTCTCCTGGCACCACATCCGTGCTGCCATAATACGTATACCGGGTCACCTCGCCATTGGGCCCCGTATATTGAGACAAACGAGTTCTGCCGGCATCGAATCGCTCGCTCTCATACAGGTATGACTCTGTGCTATAGAGATATCCGCCGTCATCACAAGCTGATTCATAACGCGATGCCGAGGCCAGACTACGCTGTCCATCGTATCGGTACTGAACACAAGCATCAAGGAACGTCGTAACTGTGGCATCCGGCGAAGTTGCATGGTGCAACTCAACCTTGCTCAACCGCAGACGACCGACTTCACGCTGATATTCCAATTGTAGGAGTCTGCCGCTCGCATCGTCATAGACTCGAGTCAGGGAACCATCGACCGAGGCATCACCATAGGTGAGCGAAACTCGGTGACCAGTAGGAGCGACGATTGACGTAAGCCGGTACTTCACGGGGAAACTCGCTGAGTCCAGCCTTCCGTGCCGGTACTCCACGCCGCTCTTCGACCGGAAGATGTACTCTCTGCCAGTTTCCGTATTTTCCGCACGCAGCGATCCGTGGTGCCCCCGCTGGGGGACACATCCCATAGCGTCCCCTGTGCAAGTA
>NZ_JAAIYB010000043.1 GCF_010894475.1 Myxococcus vastator | reverse complement strand
TCCTGGGACTGCTCAACGCCACCCAGCCCCTGTTCAGCCTCCCGGCCATCATCGCGCTGGGCACCGCGCGCGAAGCCCGGCGCACCGCCAACCTGTCGTTGGCGGAGACGCGGCGTCAGCTCACCAGCGCGCTGGCCCAGTCCCTGGTGCGCGTCTCCGCGCAGGAGCGGCTGGCCGAGGTCAACCGCCTCAACCTCCGCACCGCGCTGGAGCGGCTGGCCCTCACCGAGCGCCGCTTCGAGCTGGGCGCGGGCACGCGGCTGGACGTGGTGCGCGTGCAGCAGGACACGGAGACGGCGCGAAACCTCGTCGTCCAGGGGGACGAGTCCCTGCGCAGGGCCCGAGAGACGCTGGGGCTGGTGCTGGGCATCCCCCAGGGGGTGGGCCTGGTCCAGGGCGTCCAGTTGGAGGCCCTGCTCCAGCACGCGCGGCGGGACTGCCAACCGTTGGAGTCGCTCGACCGGCGCGCGGACCTCGCGGTGGCGCGCTCGCGGCGCACGCTGGCGGAGCGGCAGGTGTCGGAGGTGAAGGCGCTCTATGCCCCGACGCTCGCGCTGACCAGCACCACGCTGGCCCTCACGGTGGAAGAGGGCCTCGTGACGGTGCCGGTGTGGAACATCGGCGCCAGCCTGGTGCTGCCCTTCTGGGACGGCGGCGCGCGCGAGGGCCAACTGAGGCAGACGCGCGCGGGCGTGGAGGTGGCGAAGCAGGGCCTGCTGGAGCTGGAGCGCACGGCCTCGGTGGAGGTGCTCCAGGCCCGGCGCGCGGTGCAGGTGGCGGACGCGGCGGCGCGCATCGCGGGCCGGGGCCGCGCCCTGGCCGAGGAGAACGACCGGCTCACCCGGCGCAGCTTCGAGGTGGGGACGGGCACCAGCCTGGAGCTCATCCAGACGGCGGCGGACCTGCGACAAGCGGAGCTGCTGCTGGTGGTGCGCGAGTTCGAGCTGGAGCAGGCGCGGGTCGCCGCGTTCCTCGCGGAGGCGGCATGCGAGTGGTGAGGACGTGGAGCACGGGGCTCGCCGTACTGCTCCTCGCGGGCTGCCGCTCGCAGGGCGACCCGGGGCCGCAGGGAGGCCAGGCGGCCACGAACCAGCCCATGCCCGTGGAGGTGGAGCGCCTGACCCCCGCCGAGGTGCGCGAGGCCAACGAGTACCTGGGCGCGCTCAGCTCCCGCAGCAGCATCACCGTCTATCCGCAGGTCGCAGGCTACGTGAAGGCGATTCCGCTCGAGCCGGGAGCACGCGTCGAACAGGGCGAGGTGCTGCTCGTGGTGGACCCCCGGCGAGAGAGCGCGGGCCTGCGCGCCACCCAAGCACAGCAGGCCGCCGCCAGGGCGCAGCGGGAGTACGCTCAACAGACGCTCGAGCGCAGCGAGCAACTGCTGAAGGAAGGACTCCAGAGCCGCCAGGACTACGACCAGTCCGTGGCGCAGGCGCTGCAAGCCGAGGCCAGCGCGCGCGCCATCGAGGCCCAGGTGCAGGCCCAGGAGGTCCAGCTCGGCTTCTACGAGGTGAGCGCGCCCTTCGCCGGCACCGTGGGCGACTACCCGGTGAACGTGGGCGACTTCGTGACGCAGCAGACGGCCCTCACCACGCTGGACCAGAGCAACACCCTGGAGGTGTCCGTGCAGATTCCCGTCGAGCGGGCAGGCACCGTCCGGGTGGGCACCACGCCAGTGGAGGTGCTGGACCCGGAGGGCAGGCTCGTGGTGTCCGCGCCGGTGTTCTTCGTGGCGCCCACGCCCAACGCCACCACGCAGCTCGTGGAGCTACGCGGCATCTTCGAGAACACCGTGGGCCTGCGCGCAGGACAGTTCGTGCGCGCCCGGGTCGTCTATGCCACGCGCAAGGCCCTGCGCGTCCCCACCGCCGCCGTCACCCGCATCAGCAGCCAGTCCTTCGTCTTCGTGGCGCGGGAATCGGACGCGGGCACCGTGGCGCAGCGGGCGCCGGTGAGCCTGGGCCTCGTCTCCGGCAATGACTACGAGGTGACGGGCGGCCTGGACGCGGGCACGCCCGTGGTGCTCAGCGGCATCCAACTGCTCCGCGATGGCCAGCCCATCCAACCCAAGGCCCCCTCGCGCAAACCACCTCGGGGCGTGGGCGGCAGTGGGACTGACGGCGGCACCCCGCCGCAACAGTGAGGGGCCGCCATGTTCACCGACTTCTTCATCCGCCGCCCCGTCTTCGCCAGCGTGGTGTCCATCATCATCACCCTGGTGGGGGCCATCTCCATCCCCACCCTGCCCGTCGAGCAGTACCCCGACCTGTCCCTGCCCGTGGTGCAGGTGACGGCGACGTACATCGGCGCCTCCGCGGAGACGGTGGAGAGCGCCGTCACCACCGTGCTGGAGCGGCAGCTCAACGGCGTGGAGGGCATGCGTTACATCGCCTCCACCAGCAGCAACACGGGCGTGAGCACCATCACCGTCACCTTCGACCCGGGACGGGACCTGGACATCGCCGCGGTGGACGTCCAGAACCGCGTGGCCACCGCGTCCGCGCAGCTCCCGGCCGCCGTCAACGCGCTGGGCGTCACCATCACCAAGGCCCAGACGCAGCTGCTCATCGCCTTCGGCCTGTTCGACGAGGAGAACCGCTACGAGACGGGCTTCCTCAGCAACTACGCGGACGTCTTCATCCGGGACGCGCTGCTGCGCGTGACGGGCGTGGGCGACGTGCGAATCTTCGGCGAGCGGCGCTTCGCCATGCGGCTGTGGCTGGACCCCACGGAGCTGGCCCGGCGCGGACTCACCGCCACGGACGTGGTGAACGCCCTGCGGGCGCAGAACGTCCAAATCGGCGCAGGGCAGGTGGGCCAGCCGCCCGCGCCGCCGGGGCAGACGTATCAGTTCACGGTGCGCGTGCTGGGGCAGCTCACGTCGGCCGAGGAGTTCAACAACATCGTGGTGCAGCAGGGGCCGGACGGCTCGCTGGTGCGGCTGAAGGACGTGGGCAGCGCGGAGCTGGGCGCGGAGAACTACGGGCAGCTCCTGCGCTTCAACGGCCGCGAGGCCGTGGGCCTGGGCATCTTCCAGCTCCCCGGCTCCAACGCGCTGGAGGTGCGCGACGGCGTCATCGCGGAGCTGGAGCGGCTGAAGGGCAACTTCCCGCCGGGCATGCGCTACCAGCGCGCCTTCGACACCACTGCGGCGGTGCAGGCCTCCATCGAGGAGGTGCTGGTGACGCTGGGCGAAGCCATCTTCCTGGTGGTGCTGGTCATCTTCGTCTTCCTGCACGGCTGGCGCAGCGTGCTGGTGGTGGCCACCACGCTGCCCGTGTCGCTCGTGGGCACCTTCCTCTTCGTCAGCGCGTTCGGCTTCTCCATCAACACGCTGACGCTCTTCGGCCTCACGCTGGCCACGGGCCTGGTGGTGGATGACGCCATCGTCGTCATCGAGAACGTCGAGCGCACCATGGCGCAGGACAACGTGGGCCCGCGCGAGGCCACCCACCGGAGCATGAAGCAGGTGGCCGGCGCGCTGGTGGCCATTGCCCTGGTGTTGGCCGCGGTGTTCGTGCCGGTGTCCTTCTTCCCCGGCACCACCGGCATCATCTACCGGCAGTTCGCCCTCACCCTGGCCTTCTCCATCAGCCTGTCCGCGCTGGTGGCGCTCACCCTGTCCCCCGCGCTGTGCGCCCTCCTGCTGCGGCCCCACGAAGGCCAGAAGTGGAAGGCCTTCCGCATGTTCGACCGGGGGCTCGACGCGTTCCGCGACGCCTACGGCCGCCTGCTCGCGAAGCTCATCGGACCGCTGCGCTGGTGGGTCGTGGCCGCCTTCGTCCTGTGTCTGGTCAGCACCTTCCTGATGTACCGCCTCACGCCCGCGGGCTTCATCCCGGGCGAGGACCAGGGCTACCTCATCATCGCCGTGCAGGGGCCAGAGGGCACGTCGCTGGACTACACGCGGCAGGTGCTGCTCCAGGCGGAGGACGTGCTGCGCCAGCAGCCGGAGGTCGCGGACATCTTCACCGTGGGCGGCTTCTCGTTGCTGGGCACGGGCGTCAACTACGGCACCCTCTTCGTCAACCTGCGCCTGTGGGACGAGCGCAAGCGGCCGGACCAGAGCGTCGCGGGGCTGGTGGAGCGCCTGCGCCGTCCGCTGATGGCCATTGGCGGCGCGCGCGTGTTGCCCTTCGAGCCCCCCGCCATCCGCGGCGTGGGCAGCGTGGGCGGCTTCGAGTTCGTGCTGGAGGACCAGCAAGGAGGCCGGACGCTGGCGCAGCTCGCGCAGACGACGGACGCGCTGGTGGGCGCGGCCAGCCAGGACCCGGGCCTGCGCGGCGTCTTCTCCTCCTACACCGCGAACACGCCCCTGCTGGACGTGCAGGTAGACCGGGAGAAGGCCCTGGCCATGGGCGTCCCGCTGGAGGGCGTCTTCTCCACGCTGCAAGTCTACCTGGGCAGCCAGTACGTGAATGACTTCACCTTCGCCAGCCGCGTGTACCGCGTGTACGTGCAGGCCGCCGTCCCATTCCGCAACGAGCCGCGCGACATCGACGCGCTCTACGTCCGCTCCGCGATGGGAGAGATGGTGCCGCTGGAGTCGGTGGTGAAGGTGACGCCCATCACCAGCGCGCAGAACATCCAGCACTACAACCTGTACCGCTCGGCGACCCTCAACGGGCAGGCGGCGCCGGGCTCCAGCTCCGGGCAGGCCCTGGACGCGATGGAGGCGGTGGCGCGCGAATCGCTGCCCGCGGGCTACACCTACGAATGGACGGGCCTGTCCCAGGAGCAGAAGGAGGCGGGCCGCAGCGTGCTGCTCATCTTCGGGCTGGGCGTCGTCTTCGTCTTCCTGGTGCTGGCCGCGCAGTACGAGAGCTTCGCCCTGCCCCTGGTCATCCTCCTGGGCGTCCCCGTGGCCCTGCTGGGCGCGCTGGGGCTGCAGAATCTGCGCGGGCTCCAGAACGACGTGTTCTGCCAGGTGGGGCTCGTCATGCTGGTGGGCCTGGCCAGCAGGAACGCCATCCTCATCGTCGAGTTCGCCGAGCAGCTCCGCCACGAAGGCCGGAGCGTCGTGGACGCCGCCATCCACGCCGCCCAGACGCGGCTGCGTCCCATCCTGATGACGTCCTTCGCGTTCCTCATGGGCGTGGTGCCGCTGATGCTGGCCTCGGGGGCGGGGGCCTCCGCGCGCAAGTCCCTGGGCACCACCGTGTTCGGCGGGATGCTGCTGTCCACCTTCGTGAACCTCATCTTCATCCCCGTGCTCTACGTGGTGCTGGAGGCGGCCAGGGCCCGCGTCCGCCCACCAGCGCCCCACGCACCCTGAGTGCTGACCAGGGGCCTGGGGGCCCCCCGGATGCCCCGCCGGAGGGGCTTCGTTATCCTGCGGGGTGCCATGTCTCACTTCCCGTCACGCGATGACCAGCGGCGCCAGCGGCTGCATGCGCTCAAGCGTGCGCCCGGGCTCCGGCATCAGGGCAACACCGCGCTGCTCCAGTTGCTGAGCAAGGGCCAGGAGGTGTCGTGGGCACGCGGCGCGGTGCTGTGCCGGGAAGGCGAGCCCGCCGAGGGCTTCTTCCTCCTCCTGGAGGGTGAGCTGGACGTCTTGCGCGGTGACGCGCTGCTGATGACGCTCCAGCCCGGCACGCCCCTGGGACTGGAGGCGCTGTCGAGCGGCGGCAACGCCTTCACCCTCCGCGCGACGGTGGACTCCGCGGGCCTCTTCTTTCCGAAGGACGCTGTCGCGAGCCTGCTGCAAGCGCCCACCGGCCTGCAGGAGCGGCCCCGGCCGCCCGCGGAGGTCATCGCCTTCGAGAGCGACGTGCGCGGCGCGCCCCTGTCCTCGCTCATCGAGCTGATGGCGAAGGTCATCCACCGTGACTTCGGCGACCGTGTGCTGCTGCTCCGCGGCGCACCGGGCGGGCATGACGCGCTCGTCACGGAGGGGCCGGATGGCGTCCTGCGCGCCACGCTGCCGCCAACTGAAGCGGGCGGGCCCGGCCTGCTGACCCCATCGGTGCTCCAAAGACTCACGGCCGAGCACGGCCTCCACTACGTCCTGCTCGACGGCTGCGGCGTGGCGGACGTCGGGATGACAGGTAAGACGGCGCGGCTGGTGACGACGCTGGACGCGCGACAGACAGCGGCCCCTCGCGTGCTGCCCACCGTGGTGGTGGACCCCCACCGTGCGTCACGCGCATCAGCGCTGCGTGGCCAGTCCCCGCATCCCCAGTGGCTGCCGCCCTGCCCCTTGCGGTTGAGCATGGGCAGGATGGCGCGGGTGCTCGTGGATGACCGGCCGCTGGACGCGACAGCGCTGAGCCCCGCGGAGCGAGATGCCCTCTCCCGCTGGGCCCGCGCCCTCACCCACCGGCGCGTGGGCCTGGCGCTCAGCGGCGGCGGCGTGTGGGGCTTCTACCACGTCCACATCCTGCGCTGGCTGGTGGGACAGGGCGTGCCTATCGACATCGTCAGTGGCGCCAGCATGGGCTCGCTGGTGGGCGCGTACTTCTGCGGCAGCGCGCTGGATGGGCACGACGGGATGGAAGGACTGCGGCGGCTGGAGGAGCGGGCCGTGAACCGGCAGCTCACCCTGGCCGCCACGGCCGCCATCGTGACCACGTATTCGCTGGAGCGCTTCGTGGAGCAGGACCTGGGCCGCCTCTGCCTGGAGGAGCTTGCCATCCGCTTCCTGCCCGTGACGACGGACCTGACCCGCGGAGACTGCGTCGCGCTGGAGCAGGGGCCGGTGGCCTTGGGCGTGCGCGCCAGCGGCTCGGCGCCCGGCATCTGGGGGCCCACGGTGGTGCCTCCCGCGCGGTACGTGGACGGCGCCTTCACCAGCATGGTGCCCGCGCGCGTGCTGTTGAACGCGGGCGCGGACGTCATCTTCTCCAGCAACATCCTCCCCATCAACGTCCGGTATGCGTCCCCTCAGCGACAATCAGGACTGGGGCGCTTCCTGGCGGGACTCAACCCGGTGGCCCGCGCGCTGGACCTGGCGGCCAGTGGCGTGCTGCTATTGCACCGCAGTGGCGACGCGGAGAGCCTGCTCGCGGACGTTCGTTACGACATTCCATCCGCGGAGGCGCCGCTGCTGACCGCCATGGAGTTCACCAAGGCCCGGGACATCCTCGGACGGGCGGCGGCGGATGTGTCGCTCGCGAAGCGGCTGGAGGAGATGAAGCAGCACTGGCTCCAGGTCAAGACCCGGAGCGCCCGTGCCCACACGCCTCCAAGAGGACAGCAAGCCGCATGATTCCCGTTCGCATCCAGGGTACCGCCAGTGTCCTTCCCGGCCCCGCGGTGACGACCGCGACGTTGTGCGCGCGCGTGGGACGCGACGCCGCGGAGGTGGAGCGAAAGACGGGCATCCGCACCCGCCACTTCGCGCCACCGGGGCTGAAGGCCGCGGACGTGGCGGCGCAGGCGCTGCGCGGCGCGCTGGACGCGGCGGGGCTGGAGGCCCGAGCCCTGCGCCGCATCCTCTGCGTCACCTCCATGGGCGGAGACGTCACCACGCCCGCCACCGCCAACCGCGTGGCCGCGGCGCTGGGCCTGTCGGGGAGCTGCGACGCGATGGACGTGAGCAACGCCTGCATGGGCTTTTTGAGCGCCTTTGACCTGGCGGCGCGCTCGGTGGCCACGGGGCTGGGGCCGGTGGGCATCGTGTCGGTGGAGCTGCTGTCGCGCACCACCACGCCCGAGGAGCCTCGCCCCTACCTGGTACTGGGTGACGCGGCGGCCGCCGCAGTGCTGGGCACGGGCCGTCCGGGAGAAGGCGTGCTGGGCGTGGCGCTGGGCAATGACGGCACCCTGCCCACGGACGTGGTGCTGGAGAATCCGGTGGCCACCGGCAAGCTGGAGCGGATGCGCTTCCTGACGCCCAGCAAGGAGATGACCCGCGTGGCGCTGGACGCGCTGGTGCGAGCGGCGCGCGCGGCGTTGGACGAGGCCGGCGTGGCCCTGCGCGACGTCGAGTGGGTGCTCACGCACCAGCCGAATGGCAGCATGCTGGAGGCCATCCTCCAGGCGCTGGAGGTGTCACCGGAGCGGAGCGTGCGCGTGGTGGACACGGTGGGCAGCGTGGGCTCGGCCTCGCTGGGCACCAGCCTGGACCGGCTGCTGCGCACGCGTCCGGTGAAGCCCGGGCACCGCATCCTCCTGGTGGGCGTGGGCGCGGGCGTGGCGCATGGCGCGGTGCTGTACCAGGTGGGCGGATGAAGCAGGCGGGCGGCTGGCCCCTGACGGCCTGGCTGACGACGTTCCGGCTGCTGCGCCGGTATCACCGCTACGAGGTGGTGAACCTGGAGCCGCTGCTCCGTCCCGGCGCGAAGCTCATCGTCGGTTACCATGGGCGGCCCCTGGCCGTGGACCTGTGCATGCTGACGGTGACGCTCCACGAACGCCTGGGCTATCTGCCACACGGCGTGGCGCACGGCGCGTTCGCTTCGATTCCGGGCATGCGAACGGTGGCGGATGGGCTGGGCTTCGTCACGGGGGATGACCCTCGGCTGGCGGAGGCGGTGGCGCGCGGCGAGCATGTGTTGTTGCAGCCGGGAGGCACGCGCGAGGGCTGCCGGGACTTCCGCCACCGCTACCGCGTCGACTGGGGCGAGCGCATGGGCTACCTGCGCCTGGCGGTGCGCTACCGGCTCCCGATTGTGCCCGTGGGTGGCAGCGGCATGGACGACGCGTACGTGGGCCTCAACGACGGGTACGCGCTGGGCCGACGGGTGGGGATGCCCGGGCGGCTGCCGCTGTGGCTGGGCGTGGGCGCCACGGGCCTGTGGCCCTGGTCGCTTCCCTTCCCCGTGAAGTTGACGCAGTGGGTGGGCGAGCCGCTGACGCGTCACCTGGCGCCAGGCTTCGACGCGGGCGACCGGGACGCGATGCGGGCGGCGCACCAGGAAGTTGCGGGCGCGGTACAGGGGCTGCTCGACAGGGCTCGCGGTGTGGACAACGGCGGCACACGGAAGGCCGAGCGATGAGCGAAGGTTCCGAGGCGCGGCAGTGGGCGCTCATCCTGGGAGCTTCGTCTGGCACGGGAGCGGCCATCGCGGAGGCGGTGGCGCGAAAGCCCGGGCTGAATGTCTTCGGGGTCCACCGGGGCCGGTATGTGGACGGTGCCGCGCAGTTGGAGCAGCGGGTGCGGGACGCCGGTGGACGCGGGGTGCTGTGGCAGGCGGACGCGTCTTCACCCGAGGCCGCGGAGGCGGGCGTGGCGGCGCTGCGGGAGGTCGCCGGGCCTCGGAGCGTGAAGCTCTTCGTGCATTCGATTGCGGGCGCGTCCGTGGGGCGCTTCCTGTCCGAGGGCGAGGACCGGCTGCACGCGCGGCGCATCCGGAGGACCTTCGACACGATGGCGCACTCGTTCGTCTTCTGGGCGCAGGCCCTGGTGGAGGAAGACATGCTGGCGCCGGAGGCCCGGCTCCTCGGCCTGCAGAACCCGCTGGATGAGACACACCTGGGGAACACGGGGCTCATCAGCGCGTCGAAGGCGGCGCTGGAGATGTACGTGCGCTACCTGGCCATGGAGCTGGGGCCGCGAGGGCACCGCGTCAACCTGCTGAAGTTCGGCACGGTGATGACACCCGCGCTGAAGCACGTGTACTCACCCGAGGCCCTGGCGCGCCTGGAGGCCGCCCACGCGCGGATGAACCCCGCGGGGCGCATGGGCTCCGTGGAGGACGTGGCCCGCTTCGTCACGGTGCTCGCCGGTGAGGAGGCGGGTTGGTTCAACGGGGCCACCATCGACTTCACCGGGGGGATGACGCTGCGGCTGCTGGATTTGGTGCTGAATCCGTGAGGTCAGGCCTGCCCGATGTCCAAGAGACAGGGTTCAGCACCCGCGCCCTGACTCAACAGGAAGCCACCTACGCCAAGGCAGACACATGCTTCGGCCATCAGGCCTGTGCGTCTTGCTTCGGCATCCGGAACGACAGACAGTAATAGAACGGAGCCACCTGCTCCTCGGTGACGTCGAACGCGCCCGCGGGCAGCAGCTCCCGGGGGCAGTGCGGCTCCCGTGAGTAGAACGTCATCGCGCGGAACGCGGCGCGCTGGAACAGCGAGGGCCGGAAGCCCGGGTCCAGTTGCTCGTCCACCACCACCAGCGGCGTGCCCGGCTTCGCCACGCGCGCCATCTCCGCCAGGGCCCGCTCCGGTGCCCGGTAGCCGCCAATGCCTCCCACGTGAAACACCCGGTCGAACGCCGCATCCGGGAACGGCAGCGCGTGCGCGTCCGCCATCATCAGCCGCACGCCCGCATGGCCTCCAGACCGCAGCCGCCGCTTGCAGTGCTTGAGCATGCCCTCGCTCAGGTCCACGCCCCACACCTCCACGTCGAGCCCCGGCGGCAAGCCCTCACGCAGGAGCGGCAGGTTCGCCCCCGAGCCCACACCCACCTCCAGCACCCGCACCGGACGCCCATCCTCGCGCGGCGTCAGCGCGCCGAGCTCCACGCGGCGCATGTACCCCGCGCGCATCCGCGCCTCCGAGACAGACTGAAACAGCGGCGTCAGCAGCGTCGTCAGCGGGTCATGCAGCACCGGCAGCCCGTCGTAGATGACGCGCATCAGCCGGTCCGTCCCGCGCACCGCGTCCTCGCGATACAGCCGCGCCATGCCGCGCGCCACGCGCCACGCCTCGCCGCAGCCACCGCAGCGCAGCCACCCGTCGCGGATGCAGCCATCCGCCTCCAGCCCGTGGAACACCAGCGCCCCACCACAGGCCGGACACGCCAGCGACGCCACGTCCCGGGCACGCACACCGTTCATGAGCGCGCGAGCGCCTCCGCGCGGTCCCGCTCGTCCCGCATGCCCAGCCGGGTGAACAACTCCACCGCGCGCTGCTGATGGCCCCCCCGCGCCGGGTCCTCCGAGGGCAGGTGCCTGGCCAGCGCCAGCCGCGCGTGGGCCTCCTCGAAGGACTGCCCCTTCCTCGATGCGACGGCGATGCACCGGCGCCACGCCTCGAAGGCCCGCGAGGCGTCGCCATCCAGCCAGGCCTCCCGCCCCCGCCACAGGCGCGCCGCGGCCTCACCGAAGGGGAACACCTTGGCGAAGACCTCCGCCTGCCGGCGCGCGGCCTTGGCGCTCGCCACCAGCGAGGCCTCCGCGCCCCGCTCCCACAGCGTCAGGAGCACCTCCGCCACCGTCATCACGCCGAAGTAGACGAAGTGCGCCACCGGCTTGCCGGACGACAGCTTCGCCAGCGCCTGCTCCGCCGCGGCCCGAGCCCCCTCCGCGTCCCCTTCACGCAGCCGCAGCAGCGCCAGCGTCCCCTCCACGATGATGCGGTCCGTCTGCCCGCCCTGCGCCTCCGTCCACGCCAGCGTCTGGGCCAGCGCGGCGCGCGCCTTCGCGTAGTCGCCCAGCCTCAGGTGGATGTGCGCCTGGTAGTGCAAGGCCCAGTGCTCCGTCTGGAGCGCCCCACGCCGCCGCGCCGAGTGCTCCAGCCACGCCATCAGCGGCAGGCCCCGCGCGAACTTCCCCTGGTAGCACGACACCACCGTCAGCAGCGCGCGGCACTCCTCCGCCAGCCGCACGTCCCCCACCGAGTCGACGATGCCCATGGCCCGCTCCAGCCACGCCTCGGCCTCCGCCCACCGCGCCACGTACGCGCCATACACGGCGTTGCGGCACAGCACGAAGGCCAGGTCCGCGGGGCTGCCCACGCACTCGGCCACCTCCAACGCGCGGCGAGACCACGTCTCCGCCACCGACCGGATGGGCAGCGTGCCCGCCACCACCGCCATGCTCGCATAGCCCCGCGCCAGCTCTGGCGACGCGCCCGCCGACTCGCACAGGTTCAACGCGCGCAGGCCGGACCAGAGGACGGGCAGCGCCTGGTGCGCGTAGATGAACGCATCGAGCAGTCGCATCAACAGCCGCCCCGCCACGCGCCGCACCCGCCGCCGCTCCTCCGTCTCCTCGTCGTAGTCTTCCGGCCGAGAGCTCTGCGCCAGCCGCAGCAGCCCCTGCCCCAGCGTCCCCAGCGCCCAGCCCATGCGGCTGGACGGCACCGGCCAGCCGAAGTGCCGCAGCGCGCGCTCCGCATGCTCACGGAAGGCCTGGAGCTCCCCCAACTGGAAGCGCGTCTCCGCCAGGTGCGCCTCCAGGTGCCCCAACGTCATGGCGTCGCCACCCACCTCGGTTACCCGTGTCAGCGCCCGGGTGAGGAAGGGCAGTGCTTCGCGGCAGGCTCCCACGCGAAGGGCATCCTCGCCCGCGCGCCGCGCATAGCGCGCCTCACGCAGCGGATCCCCCGCCATGCCCCAGTGGTAGGTGAGCGCCGCCGTCCACTCCGCGCGCTGCCCGTGCGCCGCCTCCATCGCCAGCGCGGCGCGCCGGTGCAGCGCGGGCCGCGCATCCACGGGCAAGTCATCCAGCACCCCTTCGCGCAGCTTGTCGTGCGCGAAGCGCCAGCGCCCATCCGCCACGTCCAGCACCGCCGCCGCAGCGCAGTCCGTCAGCCAGCGCTCCACGTCCACCTCCGGCGCGGCCTGTCGCAGCAGCGGCACGTCCACCTGCCGCCCGACGATGGCGGCCACCTGCAGCAGCTCCCGCGACGGCACCGGCACCTTCTCCAGCCGCCGCTGCACCAGCCTGCGCACGCCGCCGGCGAAGACGCGCTCCGGCAGCGCCATGTCCCCCAGCCGGTCCAGCCCTCCCGCCTCCTCCGCCAGCGCCCGCACCACCTCCACGAGGAAGAAGGGGTTGCCCTCCGTCTCGCGCAGCAGCAGGTCCACCAGGTGCGGCCGGGCTCCGGGGGCGCCCATCATGGACTCACTGAGGATGGAGACCTCCCGAGCGTCCAGCCGAGGCAGCCGCAGCAGCGACAAGCCCGGCAGCGCCGAGGGGAGCGCGGGCGCCTCATCGTCACGGAAGCTGCCGAGGAGCAACAGGCGCAGCTGCGCCGCCCGCGTGGCGAGCCGTGAGAGCAGATGCAGCGACTCATCGCCCGCCCAGTGCAGGTCCTCCAGCACCACCACCACGGGCTGGGTCAGCCGCGCGAACACGTCCTCCACCACCTGGAGCAGCCGCGCCTGCACCATGTCCGCGCCCACCTCGGCGGGGTCCGCGACGGGGTGCCCCCGCAGCGCCTCGAGGTCCGGCACCAGCGGCTTGAGGATGCTGGCCTCGCGCTCACTCAGCGTGGTGAGGATGGCCAGCCAGCGCAGCACCGGACGCCACTCCTGGTACGGGCTGCCGCCCGCCGCCACCCCCTGGCCCCGCAGCACCACCGCGCCCTTCACCAGCGCCAGCGCGCGCAGCTCCTCCAGGAGCCGCGACTTGCCCACGCCGCTCTCCCCACCCACCAGCCACGCGCCGCCGCGGCCCACCATCGCCGACTCCAGCACGGTGGACAGCCGCGCCTGCTCCGCCACCCGGCCCACGTAGCGCGCGGCCTGGAGGAAGCTCTCGCGCGCGGCGGCGGACTCGGGCGGTACCGGCTCACCGGTGGCGGCGCAGAGCTCGGCAATCACCGCGTCCGCGTCGCGGGGCCGCAGCTTCGGGTCCGGCGACACCAGCCGCTCCAGCGCGGCCTTCAGCGCGGGCGGGAAGTCCGGCGGCGAGGGCACCTGTCCGGCATGCGGCAGCCGGCCGAACATCATCTGGCTGGCCATGGCGCCCACGCTGAAGAGGTCCGTCACCTCCGAGGGCGGCTGGTCCTCGAACAGCTCCGGCGCCAGGTAGCCCGGCGTGCCGCCCGGCTGCGCGCGGTGGACGTGCTCGCGCCCCACCGCCAGGCCGAAGTCCAGCACCTTCACCTGCCCGTGGGCCACCAGCACGTTGGCGGGCTTGAGGTCGCGGTGGATGATGCCGCGCCGGTGCAGGTACGCCAGCGCCATCAGCGTCTGCACCAGCAACCCCACCTGCACGCGCAAGGGCTGCCCCGTGCCCGCCTGCACCAGGTGCCGCGCGTCCTCCAGCAGGTCCATGGCCAGGTAGGGCCGGTGCTCGGCGTCGAAGCCGTAGTCCAGCACGCTGATGACGTGCGGGTGGCGCAGCGAGGCGAGCGTCTGGAATTCGTGCGCCAGCGACAGCGCCAGCTCGTGCCGGGCAATGGAAGACGGCGTGTACTCGCTCTCGGGCAGCCGGGGCAGCCGCGCCAGGTCCTCCAGCGTCTGGTGCAGCCGCTTCACCGCGACGGGGCCCGCCAGCAGGTCCTGCGCGCGCCACACCGTGCCCGCACCGCCCCGGCCCAGGAAGTCGAGGATGCGGTAACGGCCGCCTACGACCTCGCCCTCCGCGTGGCGACGCGCCGCATCCTCCGGCGGGTGCCGGGTTTCGTGAGGAGATTGACGCATCAGAGGGGGGCCGCCCGCGCCGATGATAACGGGAACCCCCGGCGGCGGTAGGACTGATTCCCGACACACCGGCAGGCCCGGCGCACCGGGCAAGGGAGGCGAGCCTGGGCGGCAGGTCAGCCACTACCCAGGCACGGGCTCAGCCCCCGCCGAAGACGCTGGCCAGGGTGCGGCCCCCCTGCACGGCGCCGTAGATGATGACGGTGAAGTAGGTGAGCGACCCCACCGTCATCCCATGCCCCATGAGGATGAAGTAGCCGTCGCGCTGCAGGATGCCGATGGCGAAGAAGAGGGCGGCCAGCGCGGGCAGCGTGTTGCTGAAGGGAATCAGGCCGAACGGCATCATCAGCAGCACGCCCGCGAAGAAGAGCATGAAGCCGTTGAAGCGGTTGGTGCTGGCGCCGTGCGTGAGCGCCAGCAACCGCGGCTTGCTCATCTTGTCCACGTACTTGGTGAAGACCTCCGCGCCCTTGTCCAACGCCGGCGCCAGGTTGGTGCGCAGCAGCGGCTTGTCCAGCAGCTTGCGGGGCAGCCAGGGCGTCCGGTTGAACGTCACGCCCACGCCGATGAGCACGATGAGCAGCCCGAACACCGTGGACACGCCCGGAATCGACACGGGCAGCAGGAAGGGGAAGGTCAGGATGCAGCAGAAGAGCAGCAGGCCTTGCTCGCCACACGCCTGCATCAGCTCCCGCACCGTCAGGGATTCGGGCAGCCGCGCGGACAGCGCGCGGAGGGTGGCGGAGAGCTGGGCCTGGGTGTCCGAGAAACCCGTGGACGAAGAGGGGGTGGGCGAAGGCGTCGACATTTCAGGCCGTCACTACCACGCCCCATCCGTCAATGCTCAGCCCCAAGCGATGTCGTACACCGCTTCCTCGCCCTCCCTCCGGGATGTCTGCCCCCGCTGGCCTCCTACTCCGCCAGGAAGCGCCCCTCATCGAAGCCCACCACCACCACGGGCCGGCAAGTTGGCGCATGCCTGTCATTTGATGATTGTTCAACACCCGGCCTGGGGCCGCGGCGTGTGCCGCATCCGACACGGAGCGCCACGCCGCGCTGGGCTCGTGCGACGCAGTGTGATGAAGAGGCGACGGCCCGCGACATCGCACGGGCTTGCTCGACGTGCCGTCCGTCTTCCGCTGGGGTCCGCCATGAACACGCCCTCTCGTCATCTCTTCGTCGCTGGCGCCACGGGTGCCACGGGCCGCACGCTGATGCGACAGGCGCTGTCGCGCGGTGCGCCGCCTGTCCTCGCGCACGTCCGGCCCAAGAGCTCGGACAGCGACAGGGTCCGCCCCTGGCCCCACAAGGCCGTGGTGGAGCTGTCCGACGGCGAGACGCTGGTGGAGATGATGCGCGGCTGCACCACGGTGCTCCAGTTGATTGGCACCATGCGCAAGCGCTTCAGCGCGGGCGACACCTACGAGACGAGCGACATCGGCACCACGCGGCAGTTGGTGGAGGCCGCCAAGCGCGCGGGCGTGGACCACCTGGTGCTGCTCAGCTCGGTGGGCGCGGGCAGGCCAGTGGGCGCGTACCTCAAGGCCAAGGCGGAGGCGGAGCGGCTGGTGCGCGACAGCGGCATCCCGTGGACGGTGGTGCGCCCGCCCGCCTTCGAGGGCGAGTACCACCACATCCACCCCGTGCTGCGCGCCCTCACCCGACTGCCTCCGCTGCGCAACATGCGGCCCATCCACCTGGACCAGCTCGCCGCCGTGCTGCTGCGCGTCTCCGAGCGGCGCGCACCGCTGAACCAGGTGCTGGAGGGCGACTCGCTCTGGGCCGAGGTCGCCGCCGCGGGCGCCTGAGCCGTCTTCTCACTCAGGGCCCGCCGGGCACGCGCTTCAGCGCAGCGCGCCCCAGTTGTACGTGGGGTTGGAGCCACCGGTGAGCACGCGCCAGAGGCTGCCGTCGTGGTAGCTGTAGCTGTCGCGGATGGCCTTGTGGTTGCTGGACACATTCCAGTCGTTCGGCGTGGTGGTGCCCACGTTGTAGAGCAGCGTGTCCCCCCACACGGACCAGAGGACCCACGGCCGCGCGTCGATTTCCGACACGGTGGCGTAGCGGCTGTCACCCCAGCGCACCGGGAGCTTGTCTGTCTCCGCCAGCATGCGCGGCTTGCGGTAGCGCGAGCCCAGGTCGGTGTAGAAGCGGTCCGGGAAGTAGGGATTGCCGTGGTAGATGTCCACCGCCACCACGTCCACGCGGTCGTCGCCCGGGTAGTAGCTCCAGGGGTCACCGCCGTAGGTGCCGTCCCACTCGTAGGGCGACCAGACGAAGAGGAGGTTGTCCAACCCGCGCGTCTTCACCAGGTAAGTCATGCATGATGACCCACAGTTGCCGGTACTGGGCGGGGTCCTGGTTGGACCACCAGAACGGTGACGCGTTGGGGCGCTTGTTCATCTCGTGGAACGGGCGGTACAGCACCGGCACGTTGAGCTGCTTCAGGATGGCGAGCTTGTCCGCCGCGAAGGACAGGTCCGCCAGGAGCGCGCGGTACTCCGCCGTGTTCGCCTGCCAGTTGATGACCCGGCCGAACCAGTTGGAATCCATCCACGACTGCCGGAAGTTGTTCTCCCAGCTCTTCACCGGCGCGCCCGGATAGGACTGGTGGAAGCTGAAGCCGACGATGCCCTCGCCGAAGAGGAAGCGGTCGCGCGCGAAGCCCACCGACGTGTCCACATAGGGCGCCTGGTACGTGGGCCCGTAGTTGCCCGGCCCGAAGTCGAACTCCACGAAGCCTGGCCGGCGCCCCGCGATATCGCCCACCCGCACCCAGTACTCGCCCGCGTAGCGCTCCTTCTGCGCCTCGCAGTGCTGCCCCATGATGGTCTGCTTCGAGACGCCGTTGCGGCTGTTGTTCTCCAGCGTCACCAGGAGGTCGAAGACCTTCTGCGCCTGCGGTGACGGGGACGGGGTGCTCAGGATTCGTGACACCTGGGCGTGGGCGACGGTGGGTGCCAGGTTCAGCGCCAGCGCGGCGGTGAACGCAGCGGCGCGCAGGAAAGCTCTCCGGCTGGGATTGGATGAGCGGAACGACTTTGGATGGGTTGACGTGTGCATGTGGTGGGTGCGGCCTCCCGTTGCCTGTGTGCACGAGGACTGTCAGGTGGTTCCGCTTGCGTCAACGAGCAACTCAGGAAAAATTTGGACAGTCAAACATTCGCATCCGATGCCATTTTTCGATGCAAGCGCGGATTACAGAGGGCAGCGTGGCGAAAGGAGTACCACCAGGATTAACTCTGCGGACGAATGACTCGCTACTACTGGCTCGTTGAAGATACCGCCGCGACGTCCCGCTACAACGGCGACTTCAACGCAACACACCGATGGAAGCTGCCTGGGCTCTCGGCGTGCCCTGGCTGTGGCGCAACGTGGGCGAGCGTTGGTCACTACTACCCCGCTGTCGACCTGTCCGCGCTCCCTGAGCAACAGGCCTACTTGAAGGCACGACCCGAGCCCTTCTCCGAGTACATGCGACTGCGTGAACGGGTGCGACCGCTCGCGCCGCCGAACGTTCAACTTCCCCCAGGAACTCGATTCGGCCCTCTGGAAGGCACGGCGCGGGGCGAGTTGGGCGCGGTGACCTGGCAGGGGAACTCACTGTTGCTGCTGCGCCGCGACACGCTGGAACAGTTCCACGCTGAAGGAGTACGCGGACTGCTCGGCAGCAGGGCCTTGCTGCGCTTTCGGCAGAAGTCGCCGCCCGAGTTCTTCGAACTCCAGCTTGAGCCGCACGGACGTCTACACGCCGCCTGCATCCCCGACGAGGCCCTCCTGCCTTGTGGAACGTGCGGACGCCTTGACTTGTCCCGCCCCGAGGAACCTGTGCTGGATGCAGCCTCCCTGCCTCTGGACCGCGACATGTTCCGCGTGGGTAACTTCGCCACGATGATTGTAGGCACCGAACGTTTCAGGGAGACGGCGCTCCGCATGGGGCTGGAGGGCATCCGCTTCCGCGAACTTCCGTTGCAATGAGCCCGGAGTCCAGCGGGCGAGCCCATGGAGTTGGCTTCGGTGCCCTGCTGGAGCGCTGCCTTGCTCCTCGCGCCCCGCACCGGCAAGCTCGCGCGCCAGACGCCCTGCGACCCGAAGACGCTGACGCGCGCGGCCCACGCCTTCGTGCAGAAGCAGCCCGCCTTCGCCCTGGGAGCGGGCCTGCTCGCGCTCCACTGGCTCGTGCAGGGCTACGGCTACGAAGTCACCAGCCTCGATGTGCGGGACGCATACCAGGCCACGCTCGCGGCGGCCGAGCGGCTGGACGACGACGAGGGCGCGAGGGGGCGCATCCGCGCGCTGCTCGCGGAGGGAGGACCGGGTCAGGGCTTCGTGGCGAAGGCGCTCGCCAGGGAGTTGTCTTCCTGAAGGCAGGCGCCCCCTCCGCGGAGACCGGCGCCGGCACGAACCTCAGTCGCCCTCCATCCACGAGTCTTCACCCGGCCGCGTCCGGGCCGGCGCGCGTGCGAGTGACGGGATGTGGAGGTAGTCCTCCTCGGTCTCCAGCCCGTTGCGCTCGGCCAGCCGCGCCAGCACCAGTCCTTCGAGGGAGAAGTTCCACTCGGTAGCGAGCAGCTCCTCGGGGAAGGTCGTGGTCTCCGCCTGCGCCTCCAGCCGGTCCTTCCTGTCCGAGAGGAACAACGCGAGCGCCTGATTGAAGACCTCCGAGTTTGCTTGAAGCAGGGCCCGGCACACGTCGAGCCGGAGGTCCTCGGCGCCGCGCAGCGCGCGCTCGTAGCGGGCGAGGAGGTCCTCGCAGTCGGCCACCGGAGCCCCCAGCACGCCGTGCTGGATGAGGAACTCGATGAAGAGGAAGTCCTCCTCGTACTCCTCGCCCTGGGCCCAGGTCCGCCGCGCGTGCTGTGCAATCAGCGCCGCGCCGTCGAAGTCTCCCGCACCGACCGCGTCGAAGAGGGGCCGCGAGAGGCTCAGTCGCACGTCGGCGTTCCCCACGTTGCGCAGGTAGTGGGCGAAGGCCCGCCCGCTCTGATGCAAGCGGTGGAGGAAGGGCTCCGAGGTGCCCGTCAGGAAGAGCGCGCCGATGCCCGCGATGCGGCAGTTGCCGCAAAACGTCAGGATGTGCCGCGCGCGCCCCGCCCCACGAACGAGCACCCGTCGCAGGGCCCGGTTGTCGTCCAGGGCGTTTTCGATGACGGCGGGCAGGAAGCGGGAGGCCATGGGCGCACCTCGAAGCGGGGATGAGGGCCGGGCGTCAGGCCCCCGCGGAGTGGAGACGCAGACAGCCCACGGTGCCCCAGGGGGAGCTGGAGACGACCAGGGCCTGCCCCGTCCGGGAATGTCCTCGGACGAAGCCGTGTACCGCCAGGCAGACCCCCAGCGCTCCGCTCGCGGCGCCGACGTCCCCCACCGACACGCAGGGGAGATGAACGTTCGGCGCGTGGAGTTCCTCCCCCACGCGGACGAGCGCGGTTCCCCACTCCCGCGCGCGCCACTCCTCGCCGTTCAAGTCGGAGTAGACGTCCCCCTCGAAGCGAGCCGGGCGCGGGTCGTGCGCGAGCACGTCGAGGATGCAGGCCGCGAGCCCCGCTCCCTGACTGACGTGCCCCGCGTACAAGTGGAGGCGCTCCTCGGCGGTGGCCACGCCCGTCACCAGGGCCAGCGGCGCCGCGCCACGCTGGCGCGCCTCGCCCTCCTGCTCCAACAGGAAGCACGCGCTGGCCTCGCCGGGCATCAGGCCCACGGGATTGTCGCCCACCTTCAGGCGGCCCTCCTCGTCGAGCACCTGAAGCGTCTCGGGCTCCAGCAGGGAGTCGACCGCGAGCACCAGGACTCGCTTGAAGCCGGCCCGCCACAGCTCGCCCGAAGCCTGCTGGACCGCCGCCGCCACTCCCGCGGGCCCCTGGTCCACCACCCACACATTCGCGTCGGGCAGGGACAGCGCCAGCGTGTCCCGGAGCGGGCGGAGGCAGTGCTCGCGGATGCCGTCCAGGCCATCCTCCCCTTCCAGTTCGAACACCTCATCATTGATGGAGGGGATGACCATCAGCAGGGCCGTGCGGCCCCAGAACTTCGCGTCGGAGGGGAGAGGAAGCCCCGGCGTCTCCAACACCTCACGGAGGCAACCTCGCGCCAGGCGCAGCCACCTCCCCATCCCCACGAAGCCGTCCGTGTAGCCCTGGAGCGGGTGCGCGGTGAGTGGGACGGTGTCCTGCGTCTCCGGCTCCAGCACCTGGAAGTGACTCACCCTTCGCGGACGGGAGATGCCTGCCCGGATGGCGGCGCACGCCGAGGCGGCATCACGTCCCACCGACGTCACGGCTCCGATGGCTGTGATGACCCCGAGCACTGCTCGCGAATGGGGCGCGCTCATGAATTCATCCACCCGTCGAAGCCGCGCGTGAGCCGCTCCAGCGCCAGCGCCCCGGCGGCCCGGAGCCGTGCGCGCTGGTGTCCACACCAGCCCCGCGTCTCCACCTGACAGGCGCCCCGGCTCCGGACGGCCAGCTCGAAGGCCAGCGCCGGGCGGTGGCGCATCGGCGTCAGGTGGAGGGCCTGGAGCAGCGCCTCGGGTGTCCACGGCACGCCATCCCGGTAGCGACCGTCCGGCTTGAAGCGGTCGCGGGCCCGCGCCCACCACCGCTCCACCTGGGCCACGTGGACCTGACCGGGACAGTGCTCGGGGGGCGGCAGGCAGGAGGACACGGTGCCGGAAGGCGGCGCCACATCGTCCTCGTCCCCCTCGCGCGTGAAGACGTCCGCCGTGGACAGGCCGGTGATGACAGAGAAGGTCCGCAGGGCCAGCCACGCCACCTCCGGCGCCGGCTCCTTCAGCACGGCCAGGGCCGCGTCCGCCGCCGCCAGCCGTCCACTGAAGCCGAGCGCCCACAGCGCCTCCGCGCGAAGCTCGGGCCTGTCCAGCGCCCGCACCAGCTTCTCCACGTCGTCGGGAGCTCCACCAACCGCCAACGCGAGCATCGCGAGGCGGGGCTCCACCCCCTCTGTCGCGAGCCCGCGGCAGGACTGCCAGGCCGCGCGCAGTCCCCGGAGCAGCCCTGCTTCAATGGCGGCATCGCGCACGAGGGGCCGGGCGTCCTCCACCCCCTTGCGCAGCCAGGTCGCCAGCACCGGCGGCTGCGTCACCCGCGCGGCGCGGAAGGCGGCCGCGAGGAGCGCTGGCTCCGAGTCCGCGAGGGCCAGGCGCTCCAGGAGCGGGCCCGCGTCGACGTGCCGGAAGGAGAGGACGTCGAGCAGTTCAGCCTGGAGCGCTGGCGCCAGACGCGGCAGCACCTCAAGCAGCGCGGCGTCCAGCTCCGGGCGCTCGCACAGCGCCAGCGCGTGCCGCAGCCACGGGCGCCGCTCCGTATCTTCCGCCCACCGCTCCAGCACCAGCGCCTGCTCGCCGGACGCGAGCAGCACGAAGGCGGCGGAGGACACACATCCGGGCTCCTCGCTCTCCAGCGCGGGCCGCAGCAGCCGGAGCGCGACCGGCTGTCCCCCCACCCGGAGCCCGTCCAGATGGGCTCGCAGGCGAGCCTCATCGCCCGCCTCGACTTCGGGCAGGGTGTCCTCTGCGGAGCCCATCGCCCGCTCCCGCTGCGTCCAGAGAAAGCTGGCTTCCTCCAGGTGCTCGGCGAGCACGTCCCACAGCAGCGGCGGGCGGTGCGTCACGGCGCGAGGGGAGGATGGAGAGAGGGTTTCGTTCATGTCTTCGGCTCGTCGCTGAAGCGCAGCTCCGTCCAGCGGATGTTGGTGAGCTTGCGGTCATACATCTCCCGCGCCAGCTCCCGGCCAATGACATACTCGGACGGTTCCCCGTCCACCCGGAAGAGCTGGGGCGCGCTCTGCATCTTCGCGCGGTCCAGGACGTACTCGCGAATGCGGAGGACCTTCTTCGGAGCATTCGTGCTCCAGAAGATATCGCTCGCATCGAGGTCCAGGCAGTCGAAGGTGCCAATCGGATTGATGATGAAATAGTCGTCGCCGTAGGGGCGGTTGCGGTGGTCGTAGAGCGTGAATGGGAGGAATTCAATCTCGTTCGTGCAGTGCTTCTGGATGGCCTCCTTGAAGGCGGCAGCGGCAAGCAACATGCCCCGCCCATTGCCAATCATTGCCGACAGCTTGATGCCCGGGTGCTCCGGGCTCATCGGGATGCGGGCATCCTTCGGGTAGAAGGGGCTCAACCGCTCTCCGAGGTTGGTGGTATAGGACTTGCCCTCGACACCCTCGACGAACCGGTTGAGGAAGCAGAGGTCCCGGTCGTTGGCGTTGCCCATTGTGTCGAGAAGCCGGAATCGCATCATTCAGTCAGTCCCTTGAGCGATGAGGTGCGGTGCCCTGGCGCTGGGCCATCCAGCATGCGAGCGCTGTCCCACCTACGGTCCGCTATCTGGCAGCCGCTTCGAGCATCCACCCACTGGTGAACGGCTGATTCCTGGCGAACTGAAGCGCTGTCCTCGCGCGTGGGCTCCAGCATGAGGGATGTCGGGCTCAAATGCTAATGCCACTGCTCCGGTTCCTGTTCGGGAGCGGACGACTTGGAGGACACAATGAGTTTGCATTGGGGGAGCATCTTGCTGGTCGGATGGCTCATGATGGGCTGCGCGACGTCACGGATAGTGCGCCTGGACACGGGAACAGGTGAGCCCATTGTCTACACTCCGCCAACGCGCGTGGAGCCCATTGTCGTAGACTCAGGGGCATTCCAGAAGGCGATGACCCGCCTCGTACTGGAAATGCGATTCTCTCTACGTCCCGAGAAGGAGGAACGCCCACGTGTGCAGCTCGCTTCGTGGGATTCGGGGCCGCGTCCCCAAGGGAGAGACTATGGAGCGTGGTGCTCTCGGCAAGGCAATCCGGGCGAGTGCATCTCCTTGCTGGAGGATGGATTCACCTTCCTGGACGCCAAGACGCGGCGAAAGATGGCCCTGTCCTTTGCCTGGGATGGCGTGTGGGAAGGAGTGGAGGAGGCGGTGAAGGAAGTCGTCAACCCACTGGTCCTCAAGGCGATGATTACCTCGGCAATGGCCGCCTACATGGTCCTCGTCGTAGCACCCGAGCCTGTCACCAAGCTCGTGGCCATCGCCCTAACGACATACGTCATCGCGTACATCGGCCTGGACGCATTCTCAAACCTCGTGAAGGGATGGCAACGGCTGACATCAGACGCGGAGAGCGCTGTATCCTTTCAGCAACTAGAGGACGCCGGACACCACTTCGGAAGAGTCATGGGCGCCAATGGTGCGCGAGTCCTCATCCTGGCGCTAACGGCTGCGTTGGGCGGAGGGGCCGCGAACATGGCCTCGAAGGGACCGATGCTTCCGGGCTTCGCGCGTGTCGCCTTGGCAACGGAGACGAACGCGGGCTTCCAACTGTCAGCAGCGATGTCCGGCGGCGTTCGCTCGATTTCCCTGGCAGAAGGCATTCTCACGGTGGGAGTCGTCCCCAATGCCGTGGCCGCCACAGCGTTGAATCCGGCGGCCGGCATTCCGAGAGAACCGCGTATTGAAGAACTGGCCAGCGACCCGGCGCAGGGAGGGAAGGTCACCCCCAAGACACGTCGTGAGGCGGAAGTGGGTCTTCAACTTGAGGAGCGGGGACAACTTCCAGCCCCCATCAAGCGGGACCCAACGGGACAGTCAGAGTTCATTGACTCCCAAGGTATCAAGTGGGATATCAAGACATTCGACTCTCGATTCCCACCCAGGAAGGGTGGCTTCTCGCTTGAGCGCGACCTTGATAAAGTCAAATCCGAGTTGGCTCGAGGGGAAAACGTCATCCTGAACACCGAAAACATGACCGCGCAGCACATTCAAGCGTTGCGAAACGCGATAGACACCTTGGGTCCTTCAGTTTCGTCCAGGGTCTTGTGGTTCCCCTAGAATGAACACGGACGAGCGCATGAACACCATGAAGGCGGATTTCATCGAAGCATTGGATTGGCATACGGAATGGCTGAGTTCCAGAGGGAATAAGGGCAAGCGTCTACAATTGGAGGACGCTGATTTATCCTCGCTCGACCTATCGTCGAGAGATCTATCGGAGGCAGCGCTTCCTGGGGCACGCCTGGATGGATGCATCCTGGACATGACGACGCTCGCCCACGCCAACCTTGCGTCCGCAACTTTCATCAATGCCAGCCTCTTCAGGGCGCAGCTCTCGAAGGCCAACCTGGACTATGCGGTGCTTCGAGGGGCCATTCTGACGCAGGTGAACGCGCTTCGAGCCAGCTTCGGCGAAGCAAATCTACAAGGTGCGGATCTTCAAGGCGCAGACCTTCGCGGCGCCTACCTGGTCAGCGCCAACCTCACGTCGGCCAATCTCCAAGATGCGCAACTGGAGGGCGCGGTCCTTCATGGCGCGCGGCTTTCTGGGGCAGATCTCCGCGGTGCCTCCGGATTACAGGCGGCCCAGGCCTCCTGGATTGATATGGGCCACGAGAACGCGCCCGTCAAAGTTGAAGGCGAGGCGCTGCACTCATGGCTCGTCCAGGCCGCAATGAAGGTCCTCAGATAGGGTAATCAACGCCTTTCCGCATCACGGCGAGCGGGACAGAACTGAGCGTCAAGCACTCGGTAGGTCCACCGTGCTCAACGCCTTTCGGCATCACGGCGAGCGGGACATGGTGGCGGAGGCCGTGAACCGGTTGAACCTGCCCTGTGCTCAACGCCTTTCGGCATCACGGCGAGCGGGACCTGCTCGATTTCGAGTGCGGTATCGAACCGCGCGTCGAGTGCTCAACGCCTTTCGGCATCACGGCGAGCGGGACCCTTCGGGCGATGTAGTCAACCCACAGGAGACACGTGCTCAACGCCTTTCGGCATCACGGCGAGCGGGACGGTAGAAGTGCCGAAGGGCGCGCTGGCTCCGGCCATGTGCTCAACGCCTTTCGGCATCACGGCGAGCGGGACGTCAACCCCCTGTCCGAAGCCCTGTCCGGCGCCTTGGAGTGCTCAACGCCTTTCGGCATCACGGCGAGCGGGACGCCCGAAGTTGCTCGTGCTGACCGACGACTCCGGGTGCTCAACGCCTTTCGGCATCACGGCGAGCGGGACGCGAAAAACTGCATGATGTGCTCGGGCTGCTGGCTGTGCTCAACGCCTTTCGGCATCACGGCGAGCGGGACCGTCGCCGCGGCGTTCTTCACGTTCGTCGTCTTCCTGTGCTCAACGCCTTTCGGCATCACGGCGAGCGGGACGCGCGGACAAGGCCGGGAGCGCGGCGTATATCCAGTGCTCAACGCCTTTCGGCACCACGGCGAGCGGGACCAGCGAGGACCAGCGACAGCGCCTGCGCGACGCGTGCTCAACGCCTTTTGGCATCACGGCGAGCGGGACCCAAAGGCTCCCGTCCTGGTGTGGCGCAACAAGGAGTGCTCAACGCCTTTCGGCATCACGGCGAGCGGGACGCGCTGAAGGCGCGAGAGCAGACGCGCAAGAAGTGCTCAACGCCTTTCGGCATCACGGCGAGCGGGACCGCGTGCCTCCTCGGCTCGGTCAACGCCGTGAAGTAGTGCTCAACGCCTTTCGGCATCACGGCGAGCGGGACCAAGCGCTCCGGAACGGCCACGGCCACCGAGAAGTCGTGCTCAACGCCTTTCGGCATCACGGCGAGCGGGACCGTGGAGATTTCCTCCTGGGCGACAATCCAGGCCGTGTGCTCAACGCCTTTTGGCATCACGGCGAGCGGGACCCATCGGCCGGGACTCTCTGCGCCGCATTCAGGACGTGCTCAACGCCTTTCGGCATCACGGCGAGCGGGACCTCCGGGCCGCCCGCGCCGCCGTCGTAGCCCAGCGTGTGCTCAACGCCTTTCGGCATCACGGCGAGCGGGACCTGGGCTACCCCGTGGACGTGTCCACGCAGGTGCCGTGCTCAACGCCTTTCGGCATCACGGCGAGCGGGACTCGAGGACGAGGCCCCACCCGCTGCGGTTGCCCGGGTGCTCAACGCCTTTCGGCATCACGGCGAGCGGGACTCGGCGGAGCATTCCACGCGTCCACGCGCTGGAGGTGCTCAACGCCTTTCGGCACCACGGCGAGCGGGACCGCTCTTCCTCTCCAGGGTGGCAACGGCGTGCTCGTGCTCAACGCCTTTCGGCATCACGGCGAGCGGGACTGGCGACGATCTGCGCGTGGTCGCCGAAGGCCATCTGGTGCTCAACGCCTTTCGGCATCACGGCGAGCGGGACCGGAGGCGCGGCTGCTGGCCCTCTTCGCCTCGCTGCCGTGCTCAACGCCTTTCGGCATCACGGCGAGCGGGACTCGAATGGGGCGTTGAGGTTGGCGCGGAAGTGCTGTGCTCAACGCCTTTCGGCATCACGGCGAGCGGGACCGGCGTCGCCCCCTCCGCCAGTCGCTTCAGTTCCTGGTGCTCAACGCCTTTCGGCATCACGGCGAGCGGGACCACGGATTCCATGGAGACGCTGATGGACAGGCTCCACGCGTGCTCAACGCCTTTCGGCATCACGGCGAGCGGGACGCCCGGAGTCAGTCCGGTGCCGGTAAAGCATCCCGTGCTCAACGCCTTTCGGCATCACGGCGAGCGGGACGACCGCGACGCGCTGGGTGAGTCGCCCTGGCGCGAGTGCTCAACGCCTTTCGGCATCACGGCGAGCGGGACCGTGTCCAGGCTGCTGAACCACCGCACGTTCGCCCGTGCTCAACGCCTTTCGGCATCACGGCGAGCGGGACCCTTGTTGATGCCGCTGATATCGATGGGAGTTTCGTGCTCAACGCCTTTCGGCATCACGGCGAGCGGGACGAGTGGATGGGGGATGGTCTTCCCCGTCATCACTGAGTGCTCAACGCCTTTCGGCATCACGGCGAGCGGGACAACCGTCATGACCGAGCAGACGCAGCGAGACCCGTGCTCAACGCCTTTCGGCATCACGGCGAGCGGGACGATGAGGGCCGCGAAGCGGTCTCCCTGGAGGGCATGTGCTCAACGCCTTTCGGCATCACGGCGAGCGGGACCATCCTCGCGACCCAAAGCCCGGGAGATATGGACGTGCTCAACGCCTTTCGGCATCACGGCGAGCGGGACGTCGCAGGCGTCTACGACAAGTCGGGTGGGGCCACGTGCTCAACGCCTTTCGGCATCACGGCGAGCGGGACCGCTCGTGGCGGCGTCCTGGTCGGCCAGGGCGAGGGTGCTCAACGCCTTTCGGCATCACGGCGAGCGGGACTCAGGACTACGGGACGTCCAGGACGCCGAGGAAGGGTGCTCAACGCCTTTCGGCATCACGGCGAGCGGGACTCCACAGGGCAGGCTTCAGGTAGTTGTTGGTGGCCCAGTGCTCAACGCCTTTCGGCATCACGGCGAGCGGGACAGCCGGAAGCCGAAAAGACCGATGACAGGGGCAAGATTCCGTGCTCAACGCCTTTCGGCATCACGGCGAGCGGGACAGCACGGGCGGCAGCGGGTTGTTGCACACGCCGAAGTGCTCAACGCCTTTCGGCATCACGGCGAGCGGGACGAAGTACATCCACTTCCGGCCGCACAAGGACCGCAAGTGCTCAACGCCTTTCGGCATCACGGCGAGCGGGACTTGGGGCGTAGTGCCGAGGTCGAGCAGGTCCATGTGTGCTCAACGCCTTTCGGCATCACGGCGAGCGGGACACGGCCTCTGTCGCGATGCCTTCCACCTTCCACTGTCCGTGCTCAACGCCTTTCGGCATCACGGCGAGCGGGACCGCGCCCGAATCCGCTTCCCGAGTTCCGTAGGTTCGTGCTCAACGCCTTTCGGCATCACGGCGAGCGGGACCTCGGAGCGCAGCGGGCCGGCCAGGTCGAGCAGGTGCTCAACGCCTTTCGGCATCACGGCGAGCGGGACCGCGCATCCGCTTGTTCTCCGCCACGAGCTGTTCGTGCTCAACGCCTTTCGGCATCACGGCGAGCGGGACGCCCGGCCCGCTTCGTCTCCAACATGGAGACGATGTGCTCAACGCCTTTCGGCATCACGGCGAGCGGGACCCTTCCCTCGGTGGGCGCCTCGGATGTAGTCGCTCGGTGCTCAACGCCTTTCGGCATCACGGCGAGCGGGACGCGAGGCGCTCAGCCATTGTGGTGGCGCCGTCCGCGGTGCTCAACGCCTTTCGGCATCACGGCGAGCGGGACGCGAAGGTCGCCGCCACGGTTGAAATTCTGGGGGTTGTGCTCAACGCCTTTCGGCATCACGGCGAGCGGGACGCCAGGACCATGAACGCCACGGAGCCGACGTCCAGGAGGTGCTCAACGCCTTTCGGCATCACGGCGAGCGGGACGGTGCTCCGCCCGGTGACGGTGGCTGGGCGCCTTTAGTGCTCAACGCCTTTCGGCATCACGGCGAGCGGGACTCCCGGCGGAGGCCGACCGGTTCACCTTCCAGGAGCGGTGCTCAACGCCTTTCGGCATCACGGCGAGCGGGACTCGCAGCAACTCCGAGGAGGGACGGGCGTGGGGATTGAGTGCTCAACGCCTTTCGGCATCACGGCGAGCGGGACCTGCCTCCGTCTTGGTCGTGAAGGTGACCAGGCTTTCGGTGCTCAACGCCTTTCGGCATCACGGCGAGCGGGACTCGGGACCCATAAGGGACGTATCCTGCGACAAAAGGTGCTCAACGCCTTTCGGCATCACGGCGAGCGGGACTTCATCAAGGTCATCGTCCCCGGCGACAAGAACAAGTGCTCAACGCCTTTCGGCATCACGGCGAGCGGGACGCAAGTCCACGGCCTCGCACTGCTTCGGGTAGAAGTGCTCAACGCCTTTCGGCATCACGGCGAGCGGGACAAGTCAATGTCCGCATCCGAGACGTCCAGGATGCGTGCTCAACGCCTTTCGGCATCACGGCGAGCGGGACGGCTCTTCTGGGGCGAAGATGGGACGCCAGTGTCGTGCTCAACGCCTTTCGGCATCACGGCGAGCGGGACCGGGCTTCCCCGGGGCCTTCACCGTCGCCGTGTAGTGCTCAACGCCTTTCGGCATCACGGCGAGCGGGACTGCTCTCGCGCACGGTTCACGCCTTGCCGTGCAGGGGTGCTCAACGCCTTTCGGCATCACGGCGAGCGGGACAAATCGGGGGTGGGTGCGACAGGTGTTCCCTGGGTTGTGCTCAACGCCTTTCGGCATCACGGCGAGCGGGACCCGCGGTGCCAGCGCACCCAGGGACGTGACAGCAAGCCAGCCAGTGCTCAACGCCTTTCGGCATCACGGCGAGCGGGACCAGAGAGGCGCGTTCACGGCCCCGCCTTCCCGGCCGCGAGGTGCTCAACGCCTTTCGGCATCACGGCGAGCGGGACCAGCGTGAACTCGCTGCGCATCCGCGCTGATGAGTGCTCAACGCCTTTCGGCATCACGGCGAGCGGGACGACCTCGGGGCCGAGTTCGCCAGTCCCGTGTGGGAGTGCTCAACGCCTTTCGGCATCACGGCGAGCGGGACCGTACCGACTTCAGCGCCCCTCGCAGGTTGTCGTGTGCTCAACGCCTTTCGGCACACGGCGAGCGGGACAGAGGCCCACGAGACTGGCCAAGTCCGAACCTCCCAGGTGCTCAACGCCTTTCGGCATCACGGCGAGCGGGACGTGGGAGCAGGAGTGGCAGACGAACGACCGAGAGGGCCGGTGCTCAACGCCTTTCGGCATCACGGCGAGCGGGACGGAGAAACGCGAGATTGGGCGGGAACTGCGCCGGTGCTCAACGCCTTTCGGCATCACGGCGAGCGGGACCGCTGGAGCGCCGTAACGGTGGCGTTCTTCGTGGTGTGCTCAACGCCTTTCGGCATCACGGCGAGCGGGACCGCGCGGGTGCCGGGGCTTGAGAGGGACACTCTCAGGTGCTCAACGCCTTTCGGCATCACGGCGAGCGGGACCTGGGTTTCATGTCGGGCGGTGGTAGCCAGGATTGGTGCTCAACGCCTTTCGGCATCACGGCGAGCGGGACGACGGCGACGTGGTACTGGTCCAGAACAATACCGAAGTGCTCAACGCCTTTCGGCATCACGGCGAGCGGGACTCGCAAATAGTTTCGACCGCGATCACAAGAATTTCGGTGTTGTGCTCAACGCCTTTCGGCATCACGGCGAGCGGGACGAAGCCGGCTCTCGCGCCGCTCGGACGGGTCGTGGTGCTCAACGCCTTTCGGCATCACGGCGAGCGGGACCACGTTGGCGAGCAGGCGAATCTCCCGCGCGCCGTTGTGCTCAACGCCTTTCGGCATCACGGCGAGCGGGACTTCCAGGGGGCGATTCACATCGTCGACCCCCTCGTGTGCTCAACGCCTTTCGGCATCACGGCGAGCGGGACCTGGTGGGTCTGCTGGTGGGGGCGGAGTTGGACTCGTGCTCAACGCCTTTCGGCATCACGGCGAGCGGGACTGGAGCTCTACGTTTCCCCTGGCGCCCACGCCCCGCGTGCTCAACGCCTTTCGGCATCACGGCGAGCGGGACCGCCCGCCTGAATCTCTCAGTAATTCCGGCACCTTACAATCCCCTTTTCAAGCACCTACCTCTCCTTCCTCAAGGTAGGACGGAACAGCCCCTACCCAGGATCGCCAACCCCATGAAACTACTCGGCTTTTCATCGATCACGCACCTATTCACCTGTCAAAGAGCCTCAACCTCTTGAAGCGACAGGGGAATCCGCCGTTTTCGCCGTCGCGGGCCTCCGCCACGGCGAGGTGCTTGATCGTCGCCTGCTTCACAGCACCTTGAACGGTGCGGGCTCCTCCGGCCAGTCCTCCGTCGCGTTGATGGCACGCACGCGCTCCACGCACCCGCCGCACAGTCCAATCACCAGCAACGTATCCACGGCGTCCATCCGCCGCGACAGCTCCCAGCGCAGCTTCTCCCGGTCCCGGTCCGTCAGCGAGCAACGGAACACGGAGAGCTGCAACCACTCCCCATATCCCTTCAGCAGCGCATACACCTTCCGCCACCGCCGGGGGTCGCGGATGTCATAGGTAATCAAATACCAACGCCTCGGCTCGGCCATGGCTCACCTCAAGCGGAACGTCGCGAACAACCCCGGCTTGCCGGTCCACTCCTTCTCCAACAGCCGCACCTCCAGCTCCACCAGCCGCGCGTAGCTGAGCGAGTACCCCAGCACGTTGTGCTTCCACGTCTCCCGCTTGCGCCGCTCGTACAGCTCAATGGCCTTCGCCCGCCCCGCCTTGCTGAGCCAGACATGCTCGGACGTCACCTCGAAGTCCGCGTCCGCGTCCCACGCCCGCCGGTTCACCGAGGCCACCAGCGGCATGTCCGCCAGCGGCACCCGGAACAGCTCCATCACATCCAGCCCCAGCGGCCCCGCCGTGCCCCGGGGCTGGTGGTAGAAACCAAACGCCACATCCAACCCCACCGCCCGGATGGCCGCCTCCACCTCCCGGTGGACCAGCCCATACAGGAAGCCGAGCACCGCGTTGAACCTGTCTTTCGGAGGCCGCCGGTTGCGCCCATCGAAGCGCAGCCGCGCATCCACGTCCTCGCCTTGGAGGTACGGCAGCGCCCCGAAGTACCGCGCCGCGCCCGCGCCCTCCAACCCCAGGAGCACCTCCAACGACGGCGCCTCCGCGCATTTCGGCAGCAGCGCCCGGAGGT
>NZ_JAAIYB010000439.1 GCF_010894475.1 Myxococcus vastator | reverse complement strand
GCGGGTGGACAGGCCCGGCATGGCCGCACGCACGCTCCGCGACGGGGCCGCTAGAGCGCCGGTGCCCGCGCGCGCCACCACACCCAGGCCGCCGCGCCCACCTCCGACATCAACACGCCCGACAGGATGAGCGCGCCGCCCAGCCACTCGCGAGGCCCGAGCGTCTCGTAGCCCAGCAGCACCGAGTACAGCGCGGCGAACACCGACTCCAGTGAGTAGATGAGCGCCGCGCGCACCGCCGTGGTGCGCGCCTGCCCCCACGTCTGGACGCTGATGGCCAGCGCGCTGGCGAACACGCCGCAGACGAGCACCGCCCCCACGAAGGACGGATGCCACGCCACGCGCCGCTCCACGAAGGGCAGGCACAGCGCGGACAGCAGCGCCACGGTCCACAGCTGCACCGCCACCAGCCCCATGACACCCTGCTTCGGCGCGTGCCGCTCCGTCATGAGGATGTGGCACGCGTAGGCCACCGCGCAGCCCAGCGACAGCACGTCTCCGGACGACAGGCCCACGCCCACGTCGGGCTGCGTGAAGAAGTAGAGCCCCACCGCCGCCAGGCCCACGCCCAGGAGCGAGGTGAACTTCGGCGCCTTCCGGTAGAGCACCAGCGACAGCAGCGGCACCAGCAGCACGCACAGCCCGGTGATGAACGCCGAGCGCGACGGCGTGGTCGTGGTGAGCCCCACCGTCTGCAGGGAGAAGCCCAGGAAGAGGAAGGTGCCCAGCATCGTCCCGCTGCGCAGGTTGCGCGCCGTCAGCACCTGCCGTCCCGCCAGGGCGCTCAGCACCACCGCGCCCACGAGGAAGCGCAGCGCGAGGAAGCTGAAGGGGTCGCCGTGCCCGAGCGCGTCCTTCACCACCACGAAGGTGATGCCCCAGAACGAGGTGATGAGCGCCAGCGCCCCATCCGCGCGGAGCCGCTGGGAGCGCGACGGATGCGCCGTGGCGCCGCCCCCCAGCATGTCGGACGTCGAGGTGCTCATGTCGCGAGGGTCCACCGGAGAGGATGACGCCGGGCTCGCCAGGGGACGCCAGGGCGGCCACGGCCGCGGGCTTTTTGACGCAGCCTGGGCGGCCACGCAACTCTCCCTGAGCGCGCCTACAGGGTGCGCTCGACGACGACCAGCCGCTTGGAGCGGCCCGTGGCATCCCAGGCCTCGTTGGCCTGCCGGGTCAGCGTGGCGTCCGCTCGCCGGAACCCCAGCCGCTCGAAGGTGCGCAGCGACACCGTGTTGTCGTCGTCCACGTCCGCGAGGACGCGCGGCTGCCCCTGACGCCGGGCCTCGTCCAGCAGGCACTCCAGCAGCCCCGTGGCCACGCCCATGCGCCGCACGCGGGGCGCCACCACCAGCGAGCGCACCCAGACGCCCTCCAACTGCAGGCCCTCCTGCCGGTAGGAGTCCACCCAGGCGAAGCCGTGCATCCGTCCCTGCGCGTCGAAGGCGCCCGCCGCGGCCCCCCGGCGCCCCGCGTCCGGCAGGCCCCAGCGCTCGCGGAGCTGGCGGCGCAGGAAGCCCGGAGAGACCACCAGCCGCTCACTGGCGTAGGCCAGGAGCGGGTCCAGGTCGCCGACCGTCAGGAGCCGCACCTCCAACGGCCCCACCAGGCGGCGACGAAGCGGCAGCGACCATCCGGCGAAGAGGGAGTCCCACACGCGCCGAGACACTAGCCGGGTCTGGGGCCAGGCCCACGCCGTGGACGCGGCCTGCTGCGCCAGCCGCAGCGGCCTGGGCAGTGGCAGCACCCACCGGCCCCTGCGGAGGGCCACCACCCGGCCCAGCGTCACGCCGCCCGGGGCGTCCGGGGCCCCCAGCAGCGAGGCCGTCCGCCACGGCCGTGTGGACACCACCATGTGCGCCACCAGCTCGCGCCCCTGCCGCATCAGCGCGACGTCCCCGGCCTCCAGCGAGCCCGGGCCGCAGCGCATCACCCGCACCGAGTCCCCGGCCCGCAGCAGCGGGAAGAGGCTTCGCCCCGCGCCACGCACCCACAGCCGGTGCCCCGGAGGCAACGCCTCCAGCACGTCCAACAACACCTCTGCGGAGGAGGACCCGCGCGAAGGCATGCACCCAGCCTCATGTGCTCCCCGGCCCTTGGGAACACACGCGAAATCTACCTGTTGCCCGGTACACACACCAACCGCTGGCGGTGCCGGACGGCCTCCACGTGTTCCCCGGGAGCCTCGGGAGCGAATAAGAGGAGGCCGCGCGAGAAGCGGGAGGAGGCGGCCATGGACACGGCACTGGAAGGTTCAATGGCGCCCCGGCCCGGCGGGTGGAGCCGCCACTGGCGCTGGGTCCTTCCGCTGGGGTGCCTGGGGATGCTCGCCTCGTGCGTCGGCCTGGGCGTGCTGGCCACGTACCTGGGCTTCTCCTCCCTGGGCCAGTCCGACGCGCACCAGGAAGCGGTGGCCATCGCCAGCGGCGACGCGTGGGTGCTGCGCGCGCTGGGGACGCCCATCGAGAGTGGCCTGCCCCGGCGCAGCTCCGTGCAGAGCCGCAACGGGGTCTCTCGCGCGCAGTTCTCCCTCCCCATCGAGGGGCCCGACGGCAAGGGCACGCTGCACGCGCAGGGCGAGAAGCGCGGAGACGGCCCCTGGCAGTTCAACCACCTCATCGTCGCCCTGGGCGACGGCACGCTCATCGACCTGCTCCGCGCCGAACCGCTCAAGCGCCCCGAGCTGCCGCTGCCCGCCGAGCCGCCCTACGCGGACGAGGCCCCGGAGCCCGAAGAGGAAGCAGCGCCGCGCGACGCGGGCCGCGACATCGAGCTGTGAGTCGCGAAAAGCGAAGGGGCGGCGCGGGGAGGTCCCCACGTCGCCCCTTGCGTCAGGACACGTCCGTGCCCTTCGGCGCTACTTCAGCTTCGCCAGCTCCGCGCGCAGCTCGGGCAGCACCTTGAAGAGGTCCGCCACCATGCCGTAGTCCGCCACCTGGAAGATGGGGGCCTCGGGGTCCTTGTTGATGGCGACGATGGTCTTCGAGCTCTTCATGCCCGCCAGGTGCTGGATGGCGCCGCTGATGCCCGCCGCGATGTAGAGCGACGGAGCCACCACCTTGCCCGTCTGGCCGACCTGCAAGTCATTGGGAACCCAACCCGCGTCGCACACCGCGCGGGACGCGCCCACCGCGGCGCCCAGGTCGTCCGCCAGGCCTTCAATCTCCTTGAAGTCGCCCTTGGTGCCGCGGCCACCGGAGACGACGACGCGCGCCTCGGTCAGCTCGGGCCGCGCGCTCTTCACTTCCTTGAAGTCGACGAACTTCGTCTTGGAGGCCTCGACCTTCGGGCTGAAGGTCTTCACCTCGGCGGCGCCCTGACCGCCAGCGGCGGCGGGGAACTCGGTGGCGCGCAGGGTGAGCACCTTCACCGGCGTGGTGAGCTTCACGTCGGCGAAGACGTTGCCGGCCCACATGGGGCGGGTGAAGGAGAGGTCCGCGCCGCTGCCGTTGATGGCCATGACGTCGGTGGCCATGGCGGCGCGCAGGCGGCCGGCCACGCGGGGCAGCAGGTCCTTGCCCTGCGCGGTGGACGCCATGCCGATGTAGTCCGCCTTCAGCTCCTGGGCCAGGGCGGCGATGGCGGGCGCGTAGGTCTCCGCCAGGTAGTGCTCCAGCTCGGCGGCGGCGCCCAGGTGCACGGCCTTCGCGCCGTAACCCTTGAGCTCGTCGGCGACCTTCGCGGGGTCCTTGCCCACCAGGGCGATGTGAAGCTCACCACCCGCCTTCTCCGCGAGCTGCTTGCCGGCGGAGATGGCGTTGAGGGTGGCCTTGCGGAGGTTCCCGTCCGGCTGCTGCTCGGCGACAATGAGAACGATTGGCATTTGGATGACTCCGTAGAGAGTGTGCGGAAGGGCCGCTCAGACGACCTTCGCCTCGTTGTGCAGCTTCTCGACCAGGGCAGGGACGTCCGCGACCTTGATGCCGGCCTTGCGCGCCGGGGGAGCGGACATCTTCAGCACCTGGATGGCGGGGGTGACGTCCACGCTCAGCTTGGCCGGCGTCAGCTCCTCGATGGGCTTGCTCTTCGCCTTCATGATGCCCGGGAGGCTGGCGTAGCGCGGCTGGTTGAGGCGCAGGTCCGTGGTGACGACGGCGGGCAGCTGGCACTCCACCGTGGCCAGCCCGTTGTCGACCTCGCGAATCACCTGCACGCTCTTCTTGTCGGCGGAGAGGACGATGGCGGGGACCTTGTTCTTCTCCTGCTCGCTCTCCATGGACTCCACCTTGGAGGCGAACGTGGCCTGGCCCCAGCCGAGGAACTCGGCGAGGTACTGGCCCACCTGGTTCTGGTCATCGTCGATGGACTGCTTGCCGAGGATGACGAGGTCCGGCTGCTCCTTCTCCACGACCTTCTGGAGCAGGGCCGCGATGCCGAGCTGGTCCACCGGGCCGGTGTGGTTCACCCACACGGCGCGGTGCGCGCCCATGGCCAGGGCGTGCCGGAGCTGCTCCTGCACCTCCTTGCCACCGACGGACACCACCACGACTTCGCCCTGGTGCTTCGCGACGAGCCGGAGTCCTTCTTCGACGCCGATTTCATCGAAGGGGTTGATCTTGTACTTCAGCCCCTCCTGAACGATGCCCGAGCCATCCGGCTTGACCTTGATCTTCGACTCGGGGTCTTCCACGCGCTTGGCGGTGACGAGGATCTTCACGGCGGTGCTTCTCCTTACGGGGAGGAGTTTGAAATCTGGGAGAACAGCCTGGGTTAATAGGCATTGGCGCGTCGCGGCGGCAATGGGAAACGGCCGCCGGACGCGGTGCCGCGGCGCTACTTGAACAGTTCCCGCGCGATGACGAGCCGCTGGACCTGGCTGGTGCCCTCGTAGACCTGGATGAGCTTGGCGTCGCGCATCAGCTTCTCCACGGGGTACTCCTTGATGTAGCCGTAGCCGCCGTACACCTGCACGGCGTCGGTGGCGACCTTCATCGCCATGTCCGCGGCGAAGCACTTGGCGTAGCTGGACTGGAGGGAGTTGCGCTTGCCCTCGTCCAGCAGCCACGCGCTCTCGTAGGTGAGCATGCGCGCCGCGTGGGTGTTCATGGCCATGTCGGCAATCATGAACTGGATGGCCTGGTGCTCGATGATGGGCTTGCCGAACGTGCGGCGCTGGGTGGAGTACTCCATGGAGTGCTCCAGCGCGGCGCGGGCGATGCCCACGGAGAACATGGCCGTCAGGGGGCGGCTGTTGTCCAGCGTGGCCATGGCGATGGCGAAGCCCTGCCCCTCTTCACCAATGCGGTTGGCCACCGGGACGCGCACGTCCTCGAAGGTCAGCGACACCGTCTCGCTGGCGCGCTGGCCCATCTTGTTCTCGTGCTTGCTGACAGACAGCCCCTCGGGGCGGCCCTCCACCACGAAGCAGGTGATGCCCTTGTGCTTCTTGCCCTTGTCCACCGAGGCGAACACCGTGTACTGGCTCGCCTGGCCGCCGTTGGTGATGAAGCACTTGGCGCCGTTGAGGACGTAGTGGTCTCCGTCCAGCCGCGCCGTGGTCTGCATGTTGGCCACGTCACTGCCGGCCTCGGGCTCCGTGAGGCAGAACGAGGAGAACTTCAGCTTCTCCGTGAAGGGCGTGAGCAGCCGCTTCTTCTGCTCGTCCGTCGCGTGGAGGATGATGGGCAGGTTGGCCAGGTCGTTGGCGATGATGGACGTCGCCACGCCCGCACAGCCCCAGCTCAGCTCCTCGGCGACCAAGGTCTGCTCCAGGTGCGACAGGCCCACGCCACCGTACTCGGTGGGGATCGCCATGTTGAGCAGCCCCAGCTCCCACGCGGTCGTCAGCAAATCGAGTGGGAAGGTGGCCGTCTCGTCGTAGTGGGCGGCCTTCGGACGCACGACTTCGCGGGCGTACTTGCGGGCCGCGTCCTGCAGCGCGCGCTGGGCCTCGGTGAGCTGGAATTCCATGGGGACCTCGTGGCGGGTTCGGCTCGTTGACTCGGGAGTCAACGAATACATGCCGCGGCGCGAAATCGCCAGTCCAACCCACCGGGAAGCAGAGGAGGACCGGGTCCATTTTCTCAAAAAAACAGGCCCCAACCCCGCACGGGGATTGGAGCCCAGGAAGCTGCTTAAAGTCCGTATTTCCCGAGAGGCTATTGGGCCGCGGGCGGCTTGGCGGCCTTGGGGACCTTCTCCCAGTCGGCCAGGAACTTCTTGATGCCGGCGTCGGTGAGCGGGTGGTTCGCCAGCTGGGTGATGACGTTGTAGGGCAGCGTGGCCACGTCCGCGCCCAGGCGCGCGGCCTGGAGCACGTGCACGGGGTTGCGCACGCTGGCCACCAGCACCTGCGTGTTGAAGTACTCGTAGTTCCGGAAGATCTCCAGGATGTGGGAGATGAGCTCCATGCCGTCCTGGGAGATGTCATCCAGCCGGCCCACGAAGGGCGACACGTAGGTGGCGCCGGCCTTGGCACACAGCAGGGCCTGGTTGGCGGAGAAGCACAGCGTGACGTTGGTGCGGATGCCCTCGGCGGTCAGCGCCTTGGTGGCCTTCATGCCCTCCACGCCCATGGGAATCTTCACCACGACGTTGTCGTGGATTTTCGCCAGGGAGCGGCCTTCCTTGATGAGCTCGTCCGCTTCCATGGACACACATTCGGCGCTGATGGGACCGTCCACGATGGAGCAGATTTCGCGGATGGTCTCCTCCAGGCCCCGGCCCACCTTGGCGAGCAGGGACGGGTTGGTCGTCACCCCGTCCACGCAGCCCATGGCGTGGGCCTTGCGAATCTCCTCCACGTCGGCGCTGTCGATGAAGAACTTCATCTCGTCCCTCTCTTGAAGGTGGAATGTGCCCCGGCCAAAGGAGGCCGGGCGAGCAGGCGCGTAACCGATGCCCCCCCATGCGTCAAGGGTGGCCACCGCCGGGGGGCGGAGGTAGAAGGCCGGACACTGAACATGGCCCGCCCTTCCCGCTC
>NZ_JAAIYB010000438.1 GCF_010894475.1 Myxococcus vastator | reverse complement strand
ACTCGCCCGCCACGCCCACCGGCACGGGGCGCAGGGCCGCGTCCAGCACGTACGTGTCGACGTGCGCCATGGGCACGCCGATGCCCGGCGCCAGGTCGCCAGGAGGGCTCCACTCCCAGGTCGCGCAGACCGTCACCTCCGTGGGCCCGTACCCGTTGATGAAGGTGCGGCCCGGCCCGAAGCGAGTCACCAGCTCGCGCGGGCACACGTCGCCGCCAACGATGAGCACCGCCAGGTCCGGCAGGGGCGCATCGGGCAGCAACGCGACCACGGATGGAGGCAGCAGCGCGGAGGTGATGCGCTCATCGCGCAGCACCCGGTACAGCGCGTCTCCCGCGAGCACCTCCCCCGCTGGCGCCACGTGCAGCGCGGCCCCCGTGGTGAGCGCCATCAAGTAGTCCCACACGGACATGTCGAAGGCGGGCGACGCGTGCTGGAGCACCCGGGTGCCGGGGCCGGGCCGCAGCGCCAGGGAGGACCGGGCCAGGTGCGCCATTGACTGGTGGGTGACGACCACGCCCTTGGGACGCCCGGTGCTCCCGGAGGTGTAGATGACATACGCGGCGGCCTCGCGCGGCCACGCGGCGCCCGTCTCCGCGGCGGAGGCCCTGGGCGTCGCGTCCAGCACCTCCTGCGTGCCGTGCGACTCCCAGGTCAGGACCTCGACGCCTTCGGGGACCGCCAGACGCCGGGCCAGACTCGCGTGGGACAGCAGCACCCGGGCGCCACTGTCCCGCAGCATCCACTCCAGGCGCTCCGCGGGAGACGTGGGGTCGAGCGGCACCACCACGCCCCCCGCCGCGAGCACGGCGAGGAAGGCCACGACGGACTCGGGCCCGCCTCGTGACAGCAGCACGCCGACCCGCGCCTCCCGCGCCACGCCGTGTCGCCGCAGCCGCGCCGCCAACCGCCCCGCCCAGGCGTCCAGCGCCGCGTAGGACCAACGGGCCGGACCCGCGACCAGCGCGACCGCGTCCGGCGTCTCCGCGGCCCACGCACCGAACCGCGCGAGCAGCCCAGGCGGCTCCACGCGCCCGGACGCGGCCTGGGCTTCCCCAGGAACGCGGGCCGCCCCACGCCCCTGGGACAGCACGCGGTCGCGCTCGGCGACGTCCAGCAGGGGCAGGTCCCCCACGTGCGCGTGCGGCGCCAACGAGGCGGCGGCGAACAGCGCACCCAGGTGGCGCGCCATCCGCGCCGCGGCGTCCGCATCGAAGAGGTCCGAGCAGTACTCCAGGCTGGCCGCGAAGCCCCCCTCCACCTCGGCCATCATCAGCGAGAGGTCGAAGGCGGAGGCGAGGTGCCGCAGGGGAACGGCCTCGACGTCCAGCTCGCCCACCCGCGCTCGAGCGCCCTCCACGCCCAGCGCCAGACCGCCCAGCGCCTCGCGTCCTGGACGGCCGGACTGCAAGGCGAACATCGCCTGGAAGACGGGCGCGCGCGAGGCGTCTCGCCGCGGCTGCAGCTGCTCGACGAGCCGCGCGAAGGGCAGCGCCTGATGGTCCAGTGCGTCCAGGACCGTGGCGCGGACGTGGGCCAGCAGCGCGGTGAAGGACTGTGTCCGCGGCACGCGCGCGCGCAGCGCCACCGGGTTGACGAAGTACCCCATCTGCCGTGACAGGTCCGCGCGAGGCCGGCCCGCGGTGGGCGTTCCCACGACGAGGTCCTCCTGGCCGGTGTAGCGGCTCAGGAACGCGAGATAGCCCGCCAGCAGCGCCATGAAGGGCGTCGCGCCCTGGTCGCGCGCCAGCGCCTTGAGCCGCGCGGCCGTCTCCGGCGGCACGGTGAAGGTGACGGTGGCGCCACGGAAGGACTGGAGCCGCAGACGCGGGCGCGACGTAGGCAGCTCCAACACCGGCAGCTCGCCGCCCAGCCGCTCGCGCCACCAGGCCACCATCGCGGCTCCTCTCGCGCCCTCCAGGCTGGCTTCCAGCGCCTGAAGGACGGGCGACGCGGACGGAGGCGGTGGCGGCAACGACGCGGCCGTCCCCTGGACCTCCGCCGCGTACAGCGCCCCCAGCTCTCCGGCGAGCACCTCCAGCGACCAGAAGTCGGTGACGAGGTGGTGCATGACGAGCAGCAACACGTCCCCACGCGGCGCTCCGGTGAACAGGTGCACACGCAGCAGGGGGCCGCGTTCGAGGTCGAACGCGCGGTGCGACTCCGCGTCGAGCCGCTCACGCAGCGCGGACTCCGTCCACGCGGCCGCGGCTTCGCGCACCAGCGCGGGGACGGACGCGCTCTCCCGACGCGCCGGCGCCCCCTGCTCCTCCGGGAACGCGGAGCGCAACGCGGGGTGACGGGACACCAGCGCCGAGAAGGCGCGGTCCAGCGCGGCGGCGTCAACGGGCGTGAGGAACCGCACCGCCCGAGCCACGTGGTAGGCGGTGCTCCCAGGCGCCATGCGCTGGAGGAACCAGAGCGCGCGCTGCCCCACCGGCACGAACGACTCCGCGGACGCGGGCGAGGCCGTGAGGACCGGGGACGCGTCGGCCGCGGCCCGCGATACCCACTCCGCCACTTCACGCAAGCTCGGGCCTTGGAGCAGGAAGGCCACCGGCGGACTGACCCCCCAGCCGGCCTCCACCGCATGCACCACCTCGAGCGCCCGGAGCGAATCGAGCCCATGCCCAGAGAGCGGCGCGTCGACATCCACGGCGCGCGCGTCCGCGCCCAGCAGCGCCGCCACCTCGCGGCTCAGCGCGGGGAGCACCTCGGCGGCTGAGCGCCCCGGCGCGACGGAGGCGGGCACGGCCTCACCGCGCGAGGCGCCCATTCGCGAGGGCGCGTCACGCCCGGTGGGCAACGCCTCCCGCCAGGCGAGGACGACGTCCAGCGTCCCCGCCAGGAAGGCCTCGCGCGTGGCGCGCCGTTGCACCTTGCCGCTGGAGGTCTTGGGGAGGGAGCCCGCGGAGATGAGCACCACCGCGGACGCGGCCAGGCCATGTTCCTCGGACACGGCCGCGCGGATGCGCGTGACGACCTCGGCCACCGCGCCGTCGGCCGCCACCTTCGCGGCCACCTCCTGGACGAGCACCAACCGCTCCTCACCCGCCTCTTCCACGAGGAACGCGGCGCCACAGCCGGGACGCACGCCGGGGTGACAGCGCTCCGCGGACTGCTCCAGGTCCTGCGGATAGTGGTTGCGCCCCCGAAGCACCAGCACGTCCTTCGCGCGGCCCGTGACGAAGACCTCGCCGTCTTCGATGACGCCCAGGTCCCCCGTGCGCAGGTACGGACCTTCGCCCGAGTCCGCGAGCCGCCCGTGAAACGTGCGCTCCGTCTCCTCCTGCCGCTGCCAGTATCCGTCCGCGACGCTGGGGCCCCGCACCCACAGCTCGCCCACGCGGCCCGGCGGACACGGACGGCGCGTCACCGGGTCCACCACCCGCACGTCCTGGTCGCCCAGCACCTGGCCACAGCCCACCAGCACGGCCTCCGCGGACCCGTCCTCGGGGGCTCGCGCTTCACCCCGGAGCAAGCCCTCCCGTGAGAAGCGCCGCACCACCGGGGCCGCCGCGCGCGCGCCGCCCGACACGATGAGCGTCCCCTCCGCCAGGCCGTAGCAGGGATAGAACGCCTCACGCCGGAAGCCCGCGGGCGCGAACGCCTCCGCGAAGCGCTCCAGCGTGTCCGCGCGCACCGGCTCCGCGCCGCAGAAGGCCGACTCCCAGCGGCTCAAGTCCAACGCGGCCCGCTGCGCGGGCGTGCTCTTCCGGACGCACAGGTCGAACGCGAAGTTGGGCGCTCCGCACACCGAGCCCCCGTAACGCGACACGGCCTCCAGCCAGCCCATGGGCCGCTGGAGGAACGACAGCGGTGGCAACAACACCATGGGTAAGTCGCGGTACAGCGGCTGGAGGAGCCCGCCAATCAACCCCATGTCGTGGTACGGCGGCAGCCAGAGGACGCCCACCGCGTTCGGGCTCGCGTCGAAGCCGCGGGCGATCAGCCACGAGTTGTGCAGCAGGTGGCGGTGCCGCAGCACCACGCCTCGCGGCGTCCCCGTCGAACCCGACGTGTACTGGAGGAACGCCACCGACTCGCCGCTCAGGGCCGGTGCGCGCCAGGCCGCTGCCTCCGCCAGGGCCACCGTGTCCGTGGCCAGCCAGCGGAGCGCGCGCAAATCCGGCGCGCCTTCCGTCAGCGGATCCACCATGTCCGCGATGCCGGACGTCGTCAGCGCCACCCGCGCGCCACAGTCCGCCACCAGGGACTGGAGCCTCGGCAAGGTGCGGCCGAGCCGCATCGGGTCCGGTGGATAGGCCGGTACGGCCACCACGCCCGCGTAGAGGCACCCCAGGAAGCCGAACGCGTACTCACGGCCCGGTGGATACAGCAGCAACGCGCGATCGCCGGGCGCCAGGTGCCGCTGGAGCAGCGCGGCCACGGCCCGTGCCCCCGCATCCAGCTCCGCGTACGTGAGGACGCTTTCGCCTTCATCCTCCAAAAACGTGTAAATCCAGTCCTCGGGCTGCGCCGCCGCCCGGGTCCGGCACACGTCCACCAGGGTGGCACCTTCCGGGCGAGCAGCCTCGGAGGCGTACTGGGAGCGAATCGGAAGGTGCATGTCGTCGGAGTCCCGTTGCCTGACTGGAAGACGCCAGCCGGAACACCAAGGCGCACACCCCTCCCCTGAAATACGAGGGGCACCCCACGGCGATCCGTTCAGCGCCCCCTCGGATTCGCACTTTATGTACCGGATTCCGAGAAGCCGGGAAAGCCCTAGCGCGCGCACCCCACTCTATCGCGCTATGACGGACGCATCCTGTGTTGGAGCAGCGAGGAAGCCACGAAATGAAATATACAAACCTCGGCCGCACGGGCCTGCGCGTGTCTCGACTCGGCCTGGGCTGCATGAGCTACGGCACGCCCAAGTGGCGCCCCTGGGTGCTGGACGAAGAGGCCTCGCAGCCGTTCTTCCGGCGGGCGGTGGAGCTGGGCATCAACTTCTTCGACACCGCGGACATGTATTCACTGGGCGCCAGTGAGGAAATCACCGGCCGGGCCCTGCGCCGTTACGCGCGCATGGACGAGGTGGTGCTGGCCACCAAGGTCTACTTCCCCATGGGGGACGGGCAGAACATGCGGGGCCTGTCGCGCAAGCACATCGTCCAGGGCTGCGAGGCCAGCCTGAAGCGGCTGGGCGTGGAGGCCATCGACCTCTACCAGATTCACCGGATGGACCCGAACACGCCGCTGGAGGAGACGCTGGCCGCCCTGGACCAGCTCGTGCGCCAGGGCAAGGTGCGCTACCTGGGCGCGTCCTCCGCGTATGCGTGGCAGTTCGCGCGGGCGCTGGGGGTCGCGGACCTGCGAGGCTGGACACGCTTCGTGTCCATGCAGGGCCACTACAACCTCGTCTACCGCGAAGAGGAGCGGGAGATGCTGCCCCTGTGCGAAGCCGAGGGCATTGGCGTCATCCCCTGGTCGCCGCTGGCGCGTGGCCTGCTCGCGGGCTCGCGCAAGTCGCTGAAGGACAGGGACGCCACGACGCGCGCGAAGTCGGACACGCTGTCCCCCATGCTCTATGACCAGGCCGGTGACTGGGACGTGGCGGAGGCGAACCGGAGCGTCGCGGAGAAGCGCGACGTGCCCCCCGCGCAGACGGCCCTGGCCTGGCTCCTCTCGCGCCCCGCGGTGACGGCGCCCATCATCGGCGCCACGAAGCTGGAGCACCTGGAAGATGCCGTGCGCGCGGTGGACCTCAAGCTGACCGCCGACGAGGTGAAGGCCCTGGAGGCCCCCTACCAGCCTCACGCCGTGCGCGGACTCTGAGCGCGCCGCAGCCACGCCGCCGCCGACCGGAGGTCCGCTTCGAAGTGGATGCGCGCCTCCGCCCGCGCCCGGCCCGCTGGGAGCCGGAGCACCGCTTCGGGGTCATACGTGGCCATCCAGCCCTCCGCCCACCGCGTGTCCAACAGCTGCCCCCGGCTCAGGTGCATGCGAAACGCCACCCCCAGGAAGGCCTGCGCCGCCACGGGCCCCAGCGCGATGATCATCCGCGGGCGGACCTCCGCCACCACGGCCTCCAGCCCATGACGGCAGGGGCGCCCTTCCCCCCGCGCCGCCGGAGGGAGCACGCCGCGCCGCGCGCGGCAGCCGTCCCCGCACGGCCGCACCACCTGACGACGGGAGCGCGTGAGCCCCGCGCGTCCCAACACGACCTCCAGGAGCGTGCCCGCGGCCCCCGCGAAAGGCGGCTCCGCGCCGTCCACGGGTGAAGCCCCCACCAGCAGCAGGGACGTGCGCTCCGCGTCCGCCCGAGGGCGCGAATGGGACGCCGCCAGCCCCACCCGGGCGCGTACCCACTCCGGCGGCGCCCCGCCTTCCTCGAAGGTCAGCCGCTCCCCGTCCCAATGCGCCCAGGTCCCTGGCGTGAACAGGCTCCAGGAGAAGGCCGGGAAGCGGCGCACGAGGAACGGCGCCACGTCCCGGACGATGAGGTGTTCGGGCCGGTACCACGCGACATGGTGTTCGCGCCCGTCCCGCCACACCCGGCGGAAGCGCACGGCCGCCATCAGGGCCTGCGAGTCCCGCCGCACCGCGTGCTCCAGCCACCGCAGCCGCCGCACGTCCGCGTCGTCGTGGCACTCCAGCAGCGCCGGCTCTCCATGGGTCAGCCGCCACAGCACGCGGTACAGCAGCCCCCAGCGCGCGGGCTCACGGTGGCACACCACCTTCTGCGCCAACCCCACGAAGTCCCGAGGCACCCCGGACGCGGCGCGCCCCCAGGCCTCCCAGCGCGCGGCCTCCAGCCACGTGCCCTGGCGTCTCCGCGTCTCCTCGAAGCGCACCCGCTCCGGAGGTTCGCCCCGCGCCAGCAGCCCCCGCGCCACCACCCGGAAGGACGCCAGGTCCGGCGCCACGAAGACGTGCGTCACCCCACCGCCCCGGTGTCCGGCCGCGGGCCGCTCCCCCCG
>NZ_JAAIYB010000437.1 GCF_010894475.1 Myxococcus vastator | reverse complement strand
GGACGCCGGCAGTTCTCCCAGCCACGTGGGGGAGACAACAACGACTACGGTCAGCCGCCTCCGGACGACATGGGCGGTGGCCATGGCGGCGGCGGCAACGGCGACGACGACATCCCCTTCTAGGCCCGGCTGACGCCAGCGGTTCCCTGGAAATGAAACCGGCCGCTCCCCGGAAGTCTCGGGGGCGGCCGGTGTGCTTTGTGTTCGTGGACTTTCCGGACCCGGCGCGCCGGGCCCGGGCCGCGTCACGGAGGGGTGGCGCCCACGGGGCTGAAGGCGGCGCCCGCGGTGTAGAGCGCGTAGATGACCGCCCAGCTCATGGCCGTGAGAATCAGGAAGAGGATGATGACCACCGGCTCGAACTTGCGCATGGAGCGCTCGCTGGAGAGCAGCCCCCAGCCCATGGCGAAGCCCTGGAGGCCGTTGGCCAGGTGGTACGAGGTGCCCAGCGTGCCCAGCAGGTAGACGACCAGGGTGGGCACGTGGTGGTGCATCTCCCGGGCGATGTCGTCGAACTGCTCCGGGTGACCCAGCACCAGCCGCGGGTAGAGGAAGGCCAGCCAGATGTGGGCGCCCAGGAAGGCCAGCACGCCCACCGCGCTGAGGCGCTGGAGGAGGTACTTGAGGTTGCCGTAGTTGTTGTAGCGGACGTTGTTCGGCCGGAAGCTGAACAGGCGCACCAGGCCCCAGCCGGTGTGCATCAGCAGCGGCAGCAGGACGATGATGAAGGTGAAGACCTGGGAGAACGGGTTGGCGTACGTCGTCACCGACCTCTGCCAGGCGTCCGCGCCGTTGAAGGCGGAGAGGTTGTCCCACAGGTGGTTGACGACCCAGAAGGACAGGGGAACCACCGCGAGGAACGAGCCCAGGCGGGACTTGAGGAGCGGTGTCTTCGTCTCTACTGCTGCGGCGGCTTGGGTGCTCATCGAATCTCCAGCGGCGGCGCGCGGGCGTCTTGCCGCGTCCACGGTCGAGGGCAGGTGACAGTCGGACGGCGGTTTATAGCCGTTCCAGCGCCGGGGCTGGATTTCTTCCGCACCCCGGCATGCCAGCCCACCCACACGGAGGCATAAGGCTGACCTTATGCGTCACCCCGGGCCGTCCTGCTGCCCGCCCGCCGGGCGCCGGGGCCCCCGCCTTCTGTCGTTGGCGGGCAATGCGGGCTCGGGCACGCTAGTCGCCATCGATATGTCCGACGAGCTTGTCAGTGGAATGTTGAAGAACACGGACCTGCGCGTGGTGCTCGCCACCACGACGGCGCTGTCGCGCCAGGCACGCGCCACCCACGGCACCGCGCCCGCCGCCGCCGTGCTCCTGTCGCAGGCCCTCACCGCCGCCGCCCTGATGGGGGCCCTGCAGAAGGGTGACGCCCGCATCAACATCCAGGTGGAGTGTGACGGCCCCCTGCGCGGCCTCTTCGTGGACGGGGACACCTCCGGGCTCGTCCGCGGCTACGTGAAGAACACCTACGTGGAGTACTCCGGGAGCGACGGCACGTACCATTGGCGCCCCGTGCTGGGGAACAAGGGCTTCCTGTCCGTGCTGCGGGACTTGGGCGGCGGCGAGTACTACCGCTCCGCGGTGGAGCTGGAGGCCTTCGACCTGGCCGCCGACCTGGAGCGCTACTTCCGCCAGTCGGATCAGCTCCCGTCACACGTGCTGCTGGCACAGCTGCCGGAGGGCGGGGACGCGGAGCCGCTGGGCCGCGTCGCCGGCCTGCTCGTCCAGCCGCTTCCGGGCGCGGACATGGAGGCCTTCGCGGCGCTGGGTGAGCGGCTGCGCCGTGACTTCGCGCCCATGCTCCAGGCGCACGCCGAGTCGGGGGCCACGGCCGTGCTGCGCGCGCTGCTGCCGGAGTCCGACTTCGAGGTCATGTCGCGCTACCCGCTGCGCTTCGGTTGTTCGTGCAGCAAGGACCGCGTGCTGCGCGCGCTCCTGGCCATGGGACGTGAGGAATTGACGGACCTGCTGGAGAAGGAAGGGCAGGCGGAGGCGACGTGCCAGTTCTGCACGACGCGCTATGTCATTCCTGGCGACGAAATCCGCGGCATCTTGGAGCGCGGCGCCATTTGACTTGCACAGGGCGCGACGGTACTTGCCGCGCGCCATGAGCTACTTCACGCAGTTGCTTGAGGGCGGCTACGAAGCCGTCCACTTGTTGAGTGATTCCAAGACGGGCCTGCGTGCCATTGTGGGCATGCACAACACGCGGCTCGGCCCGGGGTTGGGCGGCACGCGCGCGCTGTCCACCTATACCAGCGAGGAGGAAGCCGTCGCGGATGCGCTCCGGCTGGCGCGCGGAATGACATACAAGGCCGCGCTCGCGGGGCTGCCTCACGGCGGCGGCAAGGCGGTCATCATGCTGCCGCGCGGAAGCTTCGACCGTGAAAGGATTTTCGAGTCCTTCGGCCGCGCGGTGGAGTCCCTGGGCGGGCGCTACATCACCACCGAGGACAGCGGCACCAGCCCCGATGACATGGAGCACGTGCGCCGGCACACGAAGTATGTCGTGGGCCTGAAGGAGCGCAGCGGAGACCCGTCGCCGGTGACGGCGTATGGCGTGGCGCGCGCCATGGAGGCCACGGCGAAGCACGTCTTCGGCAGCCCGGACTTGAAGGGCCTGCGCGTCACCGTGCTGGGCGTGGGCCACGTGGGCATGTACCTGGTGAAGGAGCTGCACCAGCGCGGCGCCAGGGTGTGGGTGAGCGACCTCAACCCCGCCAGCGTGCAGCACGCCGTGACGCAGTACGGCGCCACGGCGGTGGACGCCGACGCACTGCATCGGATGGAGGCGGACATCTACGCCCCCTGCGCGCTGGGTGGCGCCATCAACGACACCACCCTGTCGCTGCTGAACGTGAAGGCGGTGTGCGGGGCGGCCAACAACCAGCTGCTCACCTCGCGTCATGGCGAGCAGTTGGCCCGGCGCGGCATCCTCTATGTGCCCGACTACGCGGCCAATGCCGGCGGCCTCATCAACGTGGCCCAGGAGTGGGCGGGGTATGACCGGGACAAGGCGTACTCCCGCGCCTCCCACATCTTCGACACCATCGACACGGTGCTGACGCGCGCGAAGGAGTCCGGCCTGCGGCCCGAGCAGGTGGCGGACCGGATGGTCGAGGAGCGGCTGGCCGGCTGAGCGCTTGCGCACACAGTGCGTGTGTTGCCGCGAGACAAAGGCGACGTCTGGGGTGTGGCCGGATGTGGCCACCGTGCGGCCCTCGGAGTATGACGGGGCCGCACACACCCCAGCCGGAGTTCAGCGCCGTGGCGACCAAGCGGCAGAGCAAGCCCCCCGAGAAGGCCTCTTCGAAGAAGTCCCCCGCGGCGAAGTCGTCGCGGATGCAGGCGGAGAAGCTCGTCTCCATCCCGGAGGACCTCGTGCTGGCGCCCCAGGTGGAGGCGCCGCGCCAGCCGACGGGGAAGGACCAGTCCCGGGGCCGCTCCGCGTCCAGCGGCGTGAAGGAGCTGACCTGGAAGGAGTTCGACCGCGCGGTCCAGCAGCTCGCGGGCTCCATCCAGGAGACCTTCGAACCCCAGGTGGTGGTCGGCGTGGCCCACGGCGGTGTCTTCGTGGGCGGCGCGCTGGCGGGGGCGCTCGGCTGTCCGTTCTTCCCCGTGCGCATCAGCCGCCGAAGCAGGGACCGGGGCAGCACCAGCTCCGCGCCTCGCACGTCGAAGGCGCCGCAGCTCGCCGGGGAGATGCCCGCGGAGCTGAAGGGCCGCCGCGTGTTGATTGTGGATGACGTGGCCTCCAGCGGTGACACGTTGGAGCTGGCCACCGCCCTGGCGCGCGAGGCGGGCGCGAAGAAGGTGGCCACCGCGTGCCTCGTGACGAAGCCGGGTGGCTTCTCGCCGGACTACTCCGCGCTGACCAGCGCCTCGCTCATGGTCTTCCCCTGGGACTACGAGCCGTCCACCGGCGACGCGCGCTTCGACGAGGACCCGGACAAGGCTGGCGCGTGAGCCTTGGCGCGGTGACGCCATGATTGTCGGGACGGCGGGCCACATCGACCATGGCAAGACGTCCCTGGTGAAGGTGCTCACCGGCATCGACACCGACCGGCTGAAGGAAGAGAAGCGCCGCGGCATCACCCTGGAGCTGGGCTTCGCCCACCTGACGCTGGACGACGGCGGCGTGGCGGGCGTGGTGGATGTCCCGGGCCACGAGCGCTTCGTGAAGGCCATGGCCGCCGGCGCCGGCGGCGTGGACCTGGTGGTGCTGGTGGTGGCCGCGGACGAGGGCGTGATGCCCCAGACGCGCGAGCACCTGGACATCTGCCGGCTGCTGGGCGTGAGGGCCGGCGTCGTCGCCCTCACCAAGTCGGACACGCTGGCGGAGCTGGGCCCGGAGTGGCGCGCGCTGGTGGAGGCCGACCTGGCCGCGCTCACCGTGGGGACCTTCCTGGAGGCGGCGCCCGTGGTGGCCTGCTCCGCCAGGACGGGAGACGGGCTGGACGCGCTGCGCGCCGCGCTCACCCGGGCCGCGGCGGCGCTGCCCGAGCGGCCTTCGGAGGGCCCCGCCTTCCTGCCGGTGGACCGCGTGTTCACCCTCAAGGGGTTTGGCACGGTGGTGACGGGCACGCTGCTGTCGGGAGCGCTGGCGGTGGAGGACGCGGTGTCGCTCCTGCCCGGGCTGCCCGGTCCGCTGCGCGTGCGCGGGGTGCAGCGGCATGGCGCCTCCGTGTCCGTCGTGGAGGCGGGACAGCGCGCGGCGGTGAACCTCACGGGCGTGGAGCCGGAGGCGCTGCACCGGGGCATGGTGCTGGTGCGCGCGGGCGAGCTGCCAGAGACGCGCATGCTCGACGTCGAGCTGACGCTGCTCCCCGCGGCCCCGTCCCCGCTGCCTCGCCGTTCGAAGCTGCTGCTGCACCTGGGCACCGCGCAGGTGGAGGCCACGGTGGCGCTGCTGGACGTGGAGCGACTGGAGCCCGGCGAGACGGCGCTGGCGCAGCTGCGGCTGGGCACCGCCGTGGGCGCGCTGGTGGGCCAGCGCTTCATCCTGCGGGGCGCGCGCGCCCTTCCGGGCCGGGGCGCCACGGTGGCGGGAGGCCGCGTCCTGTCCCTCTCCCCTCCGAAGCGGCGCAAGGGGGGCGCGTCGGCGGTGGCGCCCCTGCTGGAGGCGGACCCGGCGGGGCAGGTGGCCTGGCTGCTGAGACAGGCGGGCTACCGCGGCATGTCGCAGCCGGAGCTGTTCGGCCGCTCGGCGCTGGGGCCTCGCGTCCTCACGCGCGCGCTGGAGCTGCTGGGGGCGCGGGGCGGCGCGCTCCTCCTCGACCGGGAGCGGCGGCTGTACCTCTCCGGCGACGTCTTGGAGGCGTTGCAGCGACGCGCCCTGGCGCTGCTGGCCACCTTCCATGAGCGCGAGCCCCTGCGCGAAGGGCTGCCCCGCGAGGAGCTGCGGCAGCGGCTGTCCTCCGCGCTGGACGCGCGGGTGTTTCAGCGGGTGTTGCAGGCGTTGGTGGAGGGCGGCCGGGTGGAGCTGGAGCGGGACGTGGTGCGCCTCAAGGGCCGAGGCCGCACGCTGACGCTGGGGGACACCGCCGCTCGGGCGCGGCTGGCGGCGGAGCTGTCGGCCGCGGGCCTGGCGCCTCCCTCGCTTCCAGAGCTGGAGCAGAAGCTCCAGCTCCCCGGCTCCCGGCTGCGCGAGCTGTTGGGCGTCATGGTGGTGGAGGGGGCGGCGGTGCGCGTGTCGGAGGGCTTGTGGTTCGCGGCCGGGGCGCTGGCGACCCTACGCGAGCGCCTGGTTGCCCACCTGCGCGAGAAGAAGGAGATTACCACCCAGGACTTCAAGGAACTGGTGGGGCAGAGCCGCAAGTTCGTCATCCCCCTGTCCGAATACTTCGACCGGGAGAAGGTCACCCTCCGGGTGGGAGAGAAGCGGGTGCTGCGTCGCGGATGAGTACCAAGCGCTACAGCGAGGCGGAGCTTCGCGTCCTCACCGACACCTTCCGCAACCCCATGCTGGCGGTGGTGGAGGGACGGGTGCTCGTGGCCAATGACGCCTATGTCGCGTTGCTCGGCCTGCGACGCGCCCAGGTGGAGGGCCGCTCCGTCATGGACTTCATCCAGCGGGAGGACCGCAGCCGCGTCGTCGAACGCTACTGGCGGGTGGAGGCCGGCGCGCCGCTCCATGAGGGCTCCCAGCTCTTCCAGGTCCCCTGCGCGGATGGCGTGGCGCGCGAGGTGGCCGTCACCGCGTCCCGCTTCGTGTTGGAGAGCGGGGGAGGGGGCCTGCTGCTCAACTGCGTGCCCATGGAGAACCGGCCGCCGGAGATGTCGGTGGCCGAGCGGCTGGTGGAGACCTCCGCGGGGCTGGTGTCCGCGCACTCGGAGAACGCCGTCCGCCGCGTCGCCCTGAAGGGCCTGGAGGCCGCGGGCTTCCGGGCCCGGCTGCTGCGCTGGGACGGCGAGGGCCTGCTGACCCGGGATGGAGCGCCCCTTCCGGAGGATGCGCGCCTGGGGCTGGAGTCGCTCGCGGACGGGCGTCCTGTCTTCGGCGGCGTGGACCAGGCCTCGCCCACCCACGTCTACCTGCCCGTGGGCGGCCCCCAGGCCGAGGTGCTGTGGGTGGAGGGCCACTGGGTGGCGCCGCGCCATGGCTCGGTGTTGATGCTCTTCGCCAAGGTGGTGGGCGCCGCGCTGACGGACGCGCGCGTGCAGGCGGAGAGCGCGCGCAGCCGCTGGGAGATGGAGGCGGTCGCGCAGATGGCGCGCTTCGTCGCGCAGCCGGCGCCGCCCACGCAGGAGGACTTCCTGGAGCGCGTCGCTTCACTGCTCCAGGCGGACGCCGCGGCGCTGCACCTCTCGACGCCGCCCGAAGTCCCGCTGTCGCTGTCTTCGCACGTGGGCCTCCAGGACGTGGCGGACGCGCGCCGGCTCACGGGGGTGTTGTCGTGTGGCGCGGAGGGGGCGTTGACCTCGGCCGCGGACGAGTCCTCGCTGGCGGAGCAGTCCGGCGGGAGGTTGGGGG
>NZ_JAAIYB010000436.1 GCF_010894475.1 Myxococcus vastator | reverse complement strand
GGGGTGGGGCTGCTCATCGCGGGCATCGTCACGGGCTCCAAGGAGGCGGGCCTCAACCGGGCCCTCCGCGAGGAGCGGGTCCGTGAGCGCATCCGACTGGAGGACGAGCTGCGGGACGTGAAGGCCCGGCGGGACGCGCGTGGCGCCATGCAGACGCGGCCCTGGACGCCGCGGCCTGGCATCCCGCTGGTCGCCTTTTCCTTTTAGTCTCGGGATGTCTGCTTTCGAGCACGTCCGGTCTCCTGGCGGCTCGTACTGGAGTCGGGGGGACGGGCGAGGCGCGTGGGTGCTGTGATACTCACCCGGCCCATCCACGCATGCCCCGCGCCTCCCGAAGTGCCTCCCGATTCACCCTGTTCGCCGAGGCGGCGCTGGTGGCGCTCGTCGTGGTGTGTCCGCTGGCGTTGGGCGGCGCCGCCGGGTGGCTGCTGGGGCCGCTGGTGCTGCTGTCCGGCGCGGCGGCGGTGCTGGCGGCGGTAGGGGCGAAGCGGCAGGGCCAGTCGCTGCGCGTTCCGCTGCTGGCCGTGCCCCTGGCCGCGGGGGCGGGCCTGTGTGCGGTGCAACTGGTGCCCCTGCCGGACGGCGTCCTTCGCCTGCTGAGCCCGGAGGCGGCCGCGCTGCGGGAGTTCGCGCTGGTGCCGCTGGGGCTGGAGCGGGCGCGGCCGGTGTCGCTGGACCCGTCCGCCACCTGGCGCGAGCTGGCGAAGCACCTGGCCTACCTGCTGGCCTTCCTCTCTGCGGTGCAGGTGAGTCGCTCGCGGGGCAGCCGGGAGCGGCTGCTGACGGCGGTGGTCTTCACCGGCGCGGGCCTCACGGTGGTGGGGCTGGGCCATGCGCTGCTGGGGGTGAAAGCCCTCTTCGGGCTGATGCCCTGGGTGCACGCGCGGCCCACGCTGGTGACGCCGTTCGGGAACCCGAACCACCTGGCGGGCTTCCTCGCGCTGGCGTCCACGCTGGGCGTGGGGCTGGCGCTGACGCGCGGAAGGCAGTCGCGGGCGTTGCCATACGCGGTGGCCGCGGGCGTGTCGGGGCTGGGCGTGGTGCTGTCGCTGTCGCGCGGGGGCATCGCCTTCTTCGCCTTCGGACAGGCGCTGCTGGCGCTGCTCCTGCTTCGCAAGCGGCACGCGTCCGGTGAAGGGGCGCCCCCGGTGTGGGCCCGGAGCGCCGCGGCGCTGCTGGGGTTGCTGGGCGTGCTGATGGTGGGCGCGTACACGGCGGCGGACGGTTTCTGGGCGGAGGCGCGCACCGCGGACAGCGTGGAGAAGCTGCGCCAGTCCAAGGTGGCGCTGTGGCCGATGCTGGCGGATTCCGCGCGGGCGTTTCCCCTGCTGGGCATGGGCCGCGGCGCCTTCGAGGCGGCGTTTCCGCGCTACCAGTCGGAGCCGAATCCCAACACCTTCACGCACCCGGAGAACGCGGTGTTGCAGGCCGCGGCGGAGCTGGGCGCGCTGGGGCTGGTGCTGCTGGGGGTGGCCGTCTGGGGCTTCTTGCGGCTGCTGCGCCGTGAGGGGCTGGAGACGGTGGACCTGGCGGCGCTCGCGGGCGTGGCGGCGCTGGCGCTGCATGACCTCTTCGACTTCAGCCTGGAGCTGCCCGCCTGCGCGGTGGCGGCGCTGGTGGCGCTGGGCGCGGTGGCGCGTCCCCGGGAGCGCGCCGTCGAGAAGGCGTGGTGCGCGCGCCCCTCGGCGGCGGTGCTGGGGACGGGGCTGGCGCTCACGGCGGTGGCGCTGGTGGCGCTGGTGCCCGGCCGCCATCGCCTGGGCGACGCGGAGGCGGAGCTGGTGCGGCTCGTCACCTCGGGGGCGTCTGCTCGGGACGTGCACACGCGGGGACTGGCGCTGGTGGACCGGCACCCCTCGGACTACCTGCTCTACCGGCTGGTGGCGTCAGCGCACGCTGCGCGAGGGCGTGAGGGGGCAGGGGAGGCGCTGGCCCTGGTCAACCGGGCGCTGTACCTGGCGCCGTTGGATGCCAGCTCCCACCGAGTGGCGGCGCGAGCGTTGTTGGCGTTGGGGCGAAGCTCGCAGGGCTTCCTGGAGTACCGGCTGGCGCACGAGGCCGGGGATGCCACCGTGCTGTTGGGCGAGGCCCTGCCCCAGGCGGAGACCCTGGCGGCGCTCAGGGTGCTGACGCCGCGGTCACCGGTGGCCGCGGTGCGGCTGCTGGATGCGCTGACCAACACGCCGGGGCGGTTGGCGCTGGCGCTGGAGTACTCGGGCTGGGCGCGGGAGCACTTCGCGGGGCAGCCGGAAGCCGCGGCGCTGTGGGCGCGCGAGGCCCGGCTGCGAATCCTTCGAGGGGACCTGGAGACGGCGGAGGCCGCGCGGGCGCAGGTGGAGCGCCTGGCGCCGGATGCGCTGGACACGCACCTGCTGCGCGCCGAAGTGCTTCGCGCGCAGGGGAAGCGGGAGGAGGCCCTGCAGGCGTTGGAGCGGCTGTTGGCGCGCTTCCCGGGCAACGTGGTGCTGTCCTTCCAGTTGGCCGCGCAGCAGCTGGAGGCGGGGCTGACACGACGGGCGAAGGACACGCTCAAGGCGCTGGCGCCCTTCATCACGGACTACGCCCAGCGCGCGCGGTTGCTGGCCATGGAAGCCGCGTGCCTGGAGCGCGAGGGGTTGCTCTCTCACGCATTGGAGCGGCGGCAGTCAGCGGCCCGGCTCGCGCCTGGGGCGGAGGCGTTCTTCGCGGTGGCGCGGACGCAGGAGGCGCTGCGGCGCTATGACGCGGCGGCGCGGTCGGTCCACGAGGGCATGCGGCACCTCCCCGCTGGCGCGCGGGCCCAGGCACGGGCCTGGGTGTCGCGGCTGGAAGGGGCGGAGCGCGCGCGCGTTGAGTCGCGGCGCAAGACGCTGTCGGACGACCCGCGCGCGGCGGAGCTGGAGTACCTGCTGCGTGGCCCGGATGTGGATGGCGAGGCTCGGGACGCGGATTAGGTGCCCGGGCCTCGCTCCGGTTCAGACGTGCGCGTGGGCCTCCTCGCGTGGACGGCTGGGCGCGTCGGCGTGGGTCGCGGCCTGGAACTGCTGCGCCTGCGCGATGAAAGAGGCCACCACGGGCCACTCCAGGGTGGCGAAGTCCTGGAAGCGCAGTTCAATCGTCTCTTCGTGGGAGCCCGCGCGGAAGAGCAGCCGGTCCGCCAGGCTGAGGGATTCATCAACGGCGACGGGCAGGCCGTAGAGCTCACCAAAGGGGGGCTCCGCGCCCACCTCGCAGTCGGGAAAGTGGCCAGAGAACTCCGGCTCGGTCGCGAGGCGGACGTGTCGGGCACCCAGCATGGCTCGGACCTGGTTCAGGTCGACGGTGCCCGCCGCGGGGACGACGACAATCCAAGGCTGCCGGTCCGCCATCACGATGACGGACTTGGCCACGCGCCAGCCGGAGACGTGGAGCGACTCGGCCACTTCCTGGGCGCTGACGGCACGCGGGTGCCAGTACCGCTCGAAACGCACCCCGTTGCGGCGCAGATAGTGCTGTATCGCTTCGGGAATCATGGGGAATCTCACCTCCTCTCGAAAGAAGGTGATGACCGCCAGCGCGTCCGGCCACGGGTGCCTGTCACACTCGGACTTGCAGCCGACCACGGGGGGCCTGGACGCCCGTTCGTAGGGCAGACGGGCGTCCGGCACATGTCAGCGCTGGAAGTCGTAGACGCTGCCCAGGTTGAGAATCCGGGTCAGCTCATCCAGCGCCGTCATCGTCTCCCGAGCCAGCTGCGGGTCCTGCAAGTCCTTGGGCCGCAGCACCTCGCGGTAGTGTCGCCGCACCCAGCCGGCCAGCGAGTCATGCAGCGTGGGCGTGTAGAAGACGTCCGCCTTGATGGCCCCGCGCTCCTCGTCCGTCAGCCACACCCGCTGGCGCAGGCAGGCCGGGCCGCCGCCGTTGTTCATCGACTGGCGCACGTCCAGGTAGTGCACGGCCTTCACCGGCGTGTCCTCGGCCACCACGCGCTCCAGGAACCGCCTCGCCGCGGGCGTCTCCCGGCTCTCCACCGGCGCCACAATCGCCATGGTGCCGTCCGGCAGCGTCAGCACCTGCGAGTTGAACGGGTACGCCTTCACCGCGTCCTTCGCCGGCAGCTCCGCCTTCGTGGCCACCACCGCGCGGAAGTCCTGGCCCAGCTTCTCGCGCAGCACCGCCAGGAGCCCCGCGGGGTCCACGAAGGCCAGCTCGTGCAGCATCAGGAACCGCTCGTTGCCCACCGCCAGGACGTCCGTGTGGAACGCCCCCGCGTCGATGCCCTCCGGGTGCTGCTGCGGGAAGAGCACCGACTTCGCGTCCAGCTGGTGCAGCCGCGCCAGCGCCTGGCTGGCCTCCAGCGTCTGCCGCGCGGGGAAGCGGCTGGGGCCCTGCACGTCCTGCCACGCGCTGCGGCCCCAGGCGAGCAGGTGGACGCCCGCGTGCCCGGGCGTGGCGAGCCGCGTGTGGTTGGCCGCGCCCTCGTCCGCGAAGTGACTGCTGCCCGGCAGCGGCGCGTGCACCGCGAAGTGCTTCTCGTTGGAGAAGATGGCGCGCAGCACCGAGTGCGTCGTCTCCGCCTCGATGGCCCGGTGGTACATCTGCGACAGGTTGGCCGGCGTCAGGTGCACCCGGCCGTCCGCCGTGTCCGCGCCAGGCGCCACCGTGGCCGCGTTGGCCGTCCACATGGAGGACGCGCTGGACGTCAGGCGCAGCAGGTGCTCGGCCTCGCGCGCGGCCCGGGTGATGACCTCCTCGTCCGAGCCCGTGAAGCCCAGCGCCCTCAGCGCGTGCAGGGAGGGGCGCGGCTGGGGCGGCAGCACCGCCTGTCCCACCCCCAGGGCGGATACGAAGCGCATCTTCTCCAGCCCCTGGAGGGCCGCGTCCCGGGGGTGGCTGGGCTCACCGACGTGGGTCTGCGACGCCAGGTTGCCGGGCGAGAGGCCGCCGTAATTGTGGGTGGGCCCAACGAGCCCGTCGAAGTTGTATTCGCGCATGGGATATTGAACGCCTCGTGGAGCGTCCACCCTTAGCAAAGCGCCTCAAGCGTTTCCTCCGCTACGTGCTCATCCGTGGCGTCTTGTTGCTCCTTCAACCTCTGCCCCTGGGCGTCGCCCGGAGCCTGGGCGCACGCCTGGGGGCCCTGGCCTACGCCCTGGCCGGAGGGGAGCGCCGCAAGGCCCTCAAGTCCCTCTGCGTGGCCTTCCCGGAGAAGTCGGACGCGGACCGGCAGGCCCTGGCCCGCGACGCCTTCCGTCACCTGGGCGCCGCCGCGCTGGAGGTGGCCTGCACCGGGGCCCTGGACGAGGCCCTGGAGCGCCTGGTCGCCTGGCCGGACGCCGACAGGCAGGTGCTGGAGATGGCCCTGGCCCGGGGGCGCGGCGTCGTCTTCGTGTCCGGGCACGTGGGGAACTGGGAGCTGCTCGCCCGCCGCGTGGCGCGCGCCGGCTACCCCAGCCAGAGCATCGCCAAGGAGACCACCGACCCCCGGCTGACGGAGCTGGTGGGCCAGTTCCGGGCTCGCGGTGGGGTGCGGAGCATCTGGCGCGGCCAGGAAGGCGCCGCCCGGGCCATGCTGCGCGCCCTGCGCAACGGCGAAATCCTCGGCATCCTCATCGACCAGGACACGAAGGTGCAGTCCCTCTTCGTGCCCTTCTTCGGGGAGCTGGCCGCCACCCCGCGCGCCGCCGCCGACCTGGCCCTCCGCACCGGCGCGGCGGTGGTGACGGGCTTCTGCCACCGCGAAGGGGCGGGGTACCGCCTGTCCATGGAGGAAGTCCCCGTGCCCCCGGACACGGACCGCGAGGCGGCCGCCCTGGCCCTCACCGCCGCTTTGTCCAGCCGAATCGAAGCCGCCATCCGGCGGACGCCGGAGCAGTGGGTGTGGATGCACCAGCGCTGGAAGACGCGTCCACCGGTGAGCGCGGACGTCCCACTTCCGGAGGCGGCGCCCGCATCCGCCGGGTGATAAGGAAGCCCTGTGTCTCGCCTGCTCGCCGCCAGCCTCGTCCTCCTGGTGTTCGCCCCTGGCTGCAAGCCGGGCCCCGGCGAGGGTGCGTCTGGCGGCCAGCCTCCCCCGGAGGTGGTGCTGCACGGCGCGCGCCTGGAGTCCTTCGAGGGCGACCGGCTCATCCGCTCCGGCACGGCCCGGCAGGTGTCCTACCAGCGCACCACCGGCGAGGTGTGGGCCACTGACGCCACGATTCGGATTCCGCCGGGGTCGCCTCCCCAGGGAGCGCCCCCCGGGACGGAGGGCGGCGTGGAGGTGAGCGCCCCGAATATGGAGGGGAGCCTCGCGTCCAAGCAGGTGGTGGCCTCGGGCGGTGTCATCATCCGCACCGGGAAGGGCATGGAGGCCCGCACTCCCCGGTTGACGTACGACGCCACCACGGAGCGGGCGCATGGAAACGAGGGCGTGACGGTGAAGGGACCTGACTACCGGCTGCGGGCGGACCGCTTCGAGCTGTTCTTCCCGGACGAGACGTTCAACTTCGCGGGCTCGGTGGAGTCCGTGCTGGGAGCGCCAGAGTGATTGAGTTCCTCGTGATGGCCTTCTTCGTCGCGCAGCCCGCGCCCGCGGTCGCCGCCACTCCCGCGCGGGGTACGCCTCCCGCCGCGCTGGGCGGCAAGGCGCTGACGGAGCCGGTCCAAATCAAGGGCGACAACGTCACCTTCCAGAAGTCCCAGGCCACCCTCACCGGCAACGTGAAGGTGAAGCACCGCACGCTGGACCTGGACTGTGACCGGATGACGGCCAACTACACCCCTCAGCGCGAAGTGACGCGCGTGGTGTGCACCGGCGGGGTGAAGGCCGTGGACGGCGACCGCATGGCCCGCGGCGAGCGCGCCGAGTACGACGTGCCCAGCGGCGTGTTGGTGGTGACGGGCTCGCCCGAGGCCCGCCAGGGCACCACGCACATGCGCGGGACGAAGGTCCGGCTGACGCTGGGCAACGAGCGGCTGGAGGTGGAGAACGCCGTCATCGTCTTCGAATCGCTGCCCGCCAACCCCACCCCCTGTCTCTTATNAACTT
>NZ_JAAIYB010000435.1 GCF_010894475.1 Myxococcus vastator | reverse complement strand
ACCGTTACTGTTTATTTTTTCAAGGGTAAGAAGGCATACGAGGTTCCCTCTTTTCTCGTGGGCCCGGAGATGTGCATAAGAGACAGGGCCCATGCCGAGCACGCCCTGTCCGCTCTGACCTGTGACGTAGTGAACGACGGCCGCCGCGTGGATGATGCGCTCCCCGCCCGCCAGCTTGAGATCCAAGGTGACGGCCGTCCCCGGGGGCTTCACCGCGCGTGCGCGCAGATAGATGCCACCCCGGGTCACATTCGGGCCGTACTTCGCCAGGAACTCCTCGAGCGTCGCGAAGGGCAGCTTCACGACGAGCCCGACCGCACCCTGATTCGAATCCGTCAATGCCCGGTTCCTGAGACGAGAGGGGATACTGGGTTGCGATTATCGCCCGAACTCCGAGGGAACGGGCGTCAAATCAGCGCCCTTCTCCGTTGCGCCGGGGCAGCGTACCTCGTATGGAACCGCACCCGCGGGCTGTGGTGCCCCGCGGGCACCTGCTCACGGGAGCGCCGCTCATGCTCAACCCTGATATCCGGCTCGCCCTCACCTTCGACGACGTCCTGCTGGTCCCGGCCGAGAGCTCGGTCGTCCCCAAGGACGTCGACCTGACGACCCGGCTCACCCGCAATCTCCGTCTCAACATCCCCCTCCTGTCGGCGGCCATGGACACCGTCACGGAGTCCCGGACCGCCATCGCCATGGCCCAGGAGGGCGGGATTGGCGTCATCCACAAGAACATGACGCCCGAGCAGCAGGCGCTCGAGGTCCTCAAGGTCAAGAAGTTCGAGAGTGGCATGGTGGTGGACCCCGTCACCATCGAACCGGAGGCCCCGCTGGGCCGCGCGCTGGAGCTGATGCGCCTTCACGGCGTGTCTGGCATCCCGGTGGTGAAGGGCCGGCGCCTGGTGGGCATCGTCACCAGCCGCGACGTGCGCTTCGAGACCAACTTCACCCAGACGGTGGAGTCGATGATGACGCGCAAGCTCGTCACCGGCCACGAGAGCATCACGCAAGCAGATGCGCAGAAGCTGCTGCACCAGCACCGCATCGAAAAGCTGCTCGTCGTCAACGAGGACTTCGAGCTCAAGGGCCTCATCACCATCAAGGACATCGAGAAGCGCCGCACGCACCCCAACGCGGCCAAGGACGGCAAGGGGCGCCTGCTGTGCGCCGCCGCCGTGGGCGTGTCCGCGGACCGCGAGGCCCGCGTGGAGGCGCTCATCAAGGCAGGGGTGGACGTCATCGTCGTGGACACCGCGCACGGCCACTCCACCGCGGTGCTGGACGGCGTGCGCGACACCCGGAAGAACTTCCAGGGCTTCGACCTCATCGCCGGCAACGTCGCCACCGCCGAGGCCACCCGCGCGCTCATCCAGGCCGGCGTGGACGCGGTGAAGGTGGGCATCGGCCCCGGCTCCATCTGCACCACCCGCGTGGTGGCCGGCGTGGGCGTGCCCCAGGTGACGGCCGTGGATGACTGCGTCCGCGAGGCCCAGAAGCACGACGTGCCCGTCATCTCCGACGGCGGCATCAAGTACTCGGGCGACATCGTCAAGGCGCTGGCGGCGGGCGCCAACACGGTGATGATTGGCTCGCTCTTCGCCGGCACCGAGGAGTCCCCGGGCGACGTCATCCTGTACCAGGGCCGCAGCTACAAGAGCTACCGCGGCATGGGCAGCCTGGGCGCCATGAAGCAGGGCGCCAAGGACCGCTACTTCCAGGCGGACGTGGAGGCCGTGAAGCTGGTGCCCGAGGGCATCGAGGGCCGCGTGCCGTACAAGGGCACCCTGGCGATGAACGTCCACCAGATGCTGGGCGGCATCCGCAGCGGCATGGGCTACGTGGGCTGCCGCAGCATCGACGAGCTGCGCACCCAGGCCACCTTCGTCCGCATCACGTCCGCCGGGCTCAAGGAGAGCCACGTGCACGACGTCATCATCACCGAGGAAGCGCCGAACTACCGCGTCGAGTAGTCCGGCGGGCGCGCCAGGGGAGGGCGGTGACTCGTCCTCCCGCGCCGCGCCCCGGGGCCATGAAAAAGGGCCCGCGCCTCTTGGCGGGGCCCGGGTGTCCAGCCAGCAGCGACCTACCGGCCGCGCTTGCGGCCACCGCTTGACGCGGGGGCCGGCGCATCGGCGGCGGGGGTGGACGGGGCCACGCGCTTCGCCGCGGCGTTCACCTGGTTGAGCAGCGTGTCCTTGTCGTCCGGCTCCAGCGTCTCAATGGCCTGACGCAGGGTGTTGAAGTCGAGCCGGGCGATGGTGACGGTGTTGCCGCCCTTGATTTCCTGGACGGTGGGCACGCCCACCAGCTCCCGCATGTAGGTCTCGAACTCCACCCGGACGTCGGCCGTCTGCTGGATGCAGATGTCCTTGGCGTTGACCAGGTGCTGCGTGCCCTCGCGGTAGCTCAGGTCCGGGTTGCGGTTCATCGCATCCTCGAACGTGGCGGTGCGCTTGCGCAGGGAGGAGTACAGCTCGATGTAGTCCACCAGCCGGTCCGTCTCTGGCCGGTTCACGTTGCGCGCCTTGATGAGCGCCTCGGTGGCATCGTCACAGGAGATCTTCTCGAGCTCGGCGGCGCCCGGCGTCTCCTTCGCGGAGAGATTCTGGGTATCGCGGTCCAGCCGCTCATCCGAGGAGATCTCCTTCACGCATCCGGAGGCGGACAGCAGGAGTAGGGTCGCAGCAGCGGTAGGGGCGGACAGGCGGCGGAGCATCCAGGCCTCGAACAATTGAAGGTACTTGGGCGTTGTATTCCGGAAGTTTGTAGCGATAAGGGCCCCCAGCCGTCAACGACGCCCCTCTTGGAGACCCCCAGGTGGACCTGCACGCCGAAAAAATCCTGATCCTCGATTTCGGGAGCCAGTACACCCAGCTCATCGCCCGGCGCGTCCGCGAGCTGGGCGTCTACTGCGAAATCCACCGCCCGGACCTCCCGGCGGAGGACATCCGAACGTATACTCCCCGCGGCATCATCCTCTCTGGCGGGCCAGCGTCCGTGGAGGCCCCGGATGCCCCAAGGTGCGACCCCTTCGTCTTCGAAGCCGGCGTCCCCGTGCTGGGCATCTGCTACGGCCTCCAGCTCACCGCCAAGCTGCTGGGCGGCAAGATTGACCGGAGCGCCCACCGCGAGTTCGGCAACGCGGAGGTGGAGGTCCTGGCCCGCCGAGGCCCCTTCGCCGAGTTCAACCCCGGGGACAAGGTCCAGGTCTGGATGAGCCACGGGGACCGGGTGCAGGAGCTGCCCCCGGGCTTCGAGGCCATTGGCCGCAGCGGCAACTCGCCCTTCGCCGCCACCGCCCACACGACGAAGCCCTGGTTCGGGCTCCAGTTCCACCCGGAGGTGGTCCACACGCCGCAGGGCAAGGCCATGCTGCGCGCCTTCGTCTTCAACGAGTGCAAGGTCAGCGGCTCGTGGACGATGAAGGGCTTCATCGACGAGGCCGTGGGCACCATCCGCCGCCAGGTGGGTGAGCACGGCCGGGTCATCTGCGCGCTGTCGGGCGGCGTGGACAGCTCCGTGGCCGCGCTGCTGCTGCACCGGGCCATTGGCCCGCGCCTCCAGTGCATCTTCGTGGACAACGGGGTGCTGCGGCAGGACGAGCGCGCGCAGGTGGAGGCGCTCTTCGTGGACCGCTTCCACGTCCCGCTGAAGACGGTGGATGCGCGCCAGCGCTTCCTGGACAAGCTGGCCGGGGTGACGGACCCGGAGAAGAAGCGGAAGATCATCGGCCGCGAGTTCATCGCCGTGTTCGAGGAGGCCTCGCGCGACGTGCAGGACGCGGAGTTCCTGGCCCAGGGCACGCTGTACCCGGACGTCATCGAGTCCGTGTCGTACAAGGGCCCCTCCGTCACCATCAAGAGCCACCACAACGTGGGCGGCCTGCCGGAGACGATGAAGCTCAAGCTGGTGGAGCCGCTGCGCGAGCTCTTCAAGGACGAGGTCCGCGCCCTGGGCCGCGAGCTGGGGCTGCCGGATGAGATGGTGTCCCGCCAGCCATTCCCAGGCCCTGGCCTGGCCATCCGCGTGCTGGGGGAAGTCACCGAGCAGCGCCTGGAGCTGGTGCGGCGCGCGGACGCCATCGTCCAGGAGGAGATCCGCGCCGCCGGCCTCTACAAGGAGGTGTGGCAGGCCTTCGCGGTGCTGCTGCCGGTGCAGAGCGTGGGCGTCATGGGCGACGAGCGCACCTACGAGTCCACCTGCGTGCTGCGCGCCGTCACCAGCGTGGACGGCATGACGGCGGACTGGGCCCGGCTGCCGTTCGCCGTGCTGGAGCGCATCTCCACGCGCATCACCAACGAGGTGCGCGGCATCAACCGCGTCGCCTACGACATCTCTTCCAAGCCCCCCGCGACCATCGAGTGGGAGTAGGGCGGCTGCCCGGCGCGGGTGCCGGGCAGCCTCTTCGTGTTTCAGGGGCCCTGGCCGACCGCGCCGGGGCCCCCTGCTTCGCCCGGAGGCATCACCCCGCCGGGCTGGCCTTCACGGGCGGGAGCTTGGTGCTGCCGGGACGCAGCTCCTCGAGCAGCCGCGTGGCGCCGTAGATCTTCGTCAGCGACTCGATGATGGCCTGGCTGTGGACGCTGACCGAGCGGTTGACGCTCTCGTCGAAGCCGTACTCGCCGCCCAGGGACTGGATGTTGCCGTCGAACACGATGCCGACGATCTCCGCGTCCTTGTTGATGACGGGCGAGCCGGAGTTGCCGCCGATGATGTCGTTGGTGGAGACGAAGTTCATCGGCGTGGTGCCGTCCAGCGCCTTCTCGTTCTTCAGCCAGGACTTCGGCAGCGCGAAGGGCTCCTCACCCGTGGCGTGCGCGAAGGTGCCCGCCATCTGGGTGATGGGGCTGACCTGCTTGCCGTTCTCCGAGTAGCCCTTCACCGCGCCGTAGGACAGGCGCAGGCTGAACGTCGCGTCCGGGTACTGGTTGGTGCCGTAGATGTCGAACTTGGCCTTGGCCACCAGCTCGCTGTTCTTGCGGAGGACGGACTCGACGTTCTCCTCGAACGTCTTGCGGACGGCGCGCATGTCCGGGTCCAGCGCGACGGCCAGCTGGATCATCGGGTCCTTGGACGCCGCGATGGCCGCCTTGCCGCCCTTGTAGAGCGCCTGGCGGGCCTTCACGTCGCGCAGCTTCGTGCCCTTCACCAGCCGGGCGGCCAGCTTCTCCGGGGACTCCTTGCCCAGCACCTTCTTCACGAAGGGGTGGTCGGAGCCCAGCTCCTCGCGCATCTTGGTGAGGCTGAACGTCAGGCGGGCAATCTCCAGCTCCGGGTAGATGGGCGCCGGGCTGAACAGCTGGGCCTCCAGCGCCGGGACGTTGGCCTGGTTGAACTCACGCAGGCGCTCGCCGTTCGCCTTCGGCAGCTCCTCGGCGCCGCGCACCAGCGTGCGGGCCACCTGGAACAGCGAGGAGGACAGGCCGCCGCCGTTCTCCATGAACGTCAGGTCCTTGCGGATGTTGCGCAGCTCCGTCTGGGCCTTGGCGATCTCATCCCAGGCCGCGCCGTACTTCTTCTTCATCTCCGGGTTGGCGTTGACCTTCTTGCGCAGCTCCTGCTCGGCGGCGACCTTCTGCGCGAAGAACGTCTTGTCCAGCAGGGCCTCGTGACGGCCCTTCATCGCCTTCACCGCGTTCTCCACGCCGAACAGCATGTTGGTGGAGATGCGGCGCTGCTCGGCGCCACGGCGGCCGAACTCCGTCAACATGCCGCGCATCTCCGAGAGCATCATCAGCGTCTTGGGGAGCTGCACGTCGCGGTGGAACTCCAGCTCCGCGACGGTGAGGCCGCGCGAGGTGCGGCCCGGGTGGCCGGAGATGAAGGTCAGCTCGCCTTCCTTGGCGCCCTTGTCGGACCACTTGAAGAAGTTGTTCGTCGTCGCCGGCTTGCCGTCCTCGTAGACGCGCAGGAACGTCACGTCGAGGTCGTAGCGGGGGAACTCGAAGTTGTCCGGGTCGCCGCCGAAGAACGCGATGGCGTGCTCGGGCGCCATCACCAGGCGGACGTCCTGGAAGCGCTTGTACTCGTAGAGGTTGTACTGGCCGCCCTGGTACAGGGTGACGACGTCACAGCGCGCCTTGGCGTTGCCCGCGGAGCAGGCCTGCTCCAGCTCGGACATCTTCGCCTTCAGGGTGTCGGCGTACTGCTTGCCCGTCAGCCCCTGGGTGGCCTTGTTCAGCGTCTCCGTGACGTCGGTGATCTTGACCAGCTGGTTGATCTCCATCGCCGGGCACTGGGTCTCCTCGCGCTGCGTCTTCGCGTAGAAGCCGTTGGCGATGTAGTCCTTCTTCGCCGTGGAGAGCTGGCTGATACAGCCGCGCGCGCAGTGGTGATTCGTCATCACCAGGCCGTTGCCGGACACGAAGCTGGCCGAACATCCGCCCGCCAGGCGCGCCGAGGACAGGCGCACGTTGTCCAGCCACTGCTGGGAAGGCTCGAAGCCGTACTTCTCCTTCACCTTCGCGGAGGGAAAGTTGTTGTAGGTCCACATGCCCTCGTCGGCCATCGCGGGAGCCGCGCCGAGGAGGGTGGCAATCACGAACAAGCGCTTCATGAAACGGTCCTTTCCAGGGCCATGGGTGTCGCGGTTCTGCGGGAAGCTCCTGGCTGGGTCAAGCCAGTTGAAAGCAGGGAAGTTTTCCCGGAGAACCCAACATCCGAGCAGGCTCCAGATTCCCGCCGCCAGGGGTTGGGCTCCGAGGAAAAACCCTATCAACGCGACGTGTCATCCGGCCGCCCGCGTTCCAGGGCTGGGTCTTGCGCATCCCACGCCTGGGACGCGCAAGGCGCGCTGTCATTCCTTCCGGAGCGCCTGAAGCGGGTCCATCCGCGTCGCCCGCCGGGCCGGAACCCAGCAGGCGAGCAACGCCACGGCCGCGAGCAGCGCCGCCACGGCGCCGAAGGTCCAGGGGTCTCTCGCGCTGACGCCGTGAAGCTGGCTCGCGAGCACCTGGGACAGGGCCAGCGCCGCCCCAAGTCCCACCCCC
>NZ_JAAIYB010000434.1 GCF_010894475.1 Myxococcus vastator | reverse complement strand
CGCGCATCCCCCACCCCGCCGTCCCCCGGCTGCGAGCGAGCGGACAGTGGCAACCCGCCAGGGGACCGCCCCACCCCTACCTCGTGATGGACTGGGTGGAGGGCACGCCGCTTTACGACTGGGCCAGCGAGCACGGCCCCACGTCGCGGCAGGTGATGGCGCTGCTCGCGAGGCTGGCGCGGGCGCTGGAAGCCACTCACGCCGTCGGAGGACTGCACCGGGACGTCAAAGGGCACAACGTGGTGGTGCGCGAGGCCGACGGGCAGGCGTTCCTCATGGACTTCGGCTCCAGTCACTACCTGGGCGCCGCGACGCAGACGAGCTCGCCATTTCCGCCGGGGACGCCGGCCTACCGTTCCCCTGAGGCCTGGCGCTTCGCGGCGGGTGCCTCCGCGTCTCCGTATGCGCCGGGACAGGCGGATGACGTCTTCGCGCTGGGGGTCACCGCGTTCCGGATGATCACGGGGCGGTATCCACCGTCGACCCATCCCGACGTGGCCGAGTCGCGGTGCTGGCATACCGAAGGAGCACGGGCCCCGTCCCCGCGAGACGTCAACGGGCGCTGCTGTCCGGAGTTGAGCGCGCTGGTGTCGCGGATGCTCTCCCCAGGCTTTCACGCGCGAGGCAGCGCCCGCGAACTGGCGGAGGCGCTGGAGTCGGCGGTGGCACGGGCGGGCGCGAAGTCGGATGTGCCACTCCTGATGGGAGGTGCCCCGCGCTCCCGTGCGTCGGCGCAGTGGAATGAACGTTCCTTCCGCTATCGAGTTCGACGGCTCCGGTGGCCGTGGGTCGCCATCATCGGACTGGGAGGGCCCCTGGTGCTGAGCCTCGGCTGGCGACCCCGCGCGGGCGCCTCGGTCGAAGTCGGTCCCATGCCGACGGCGATGTCCGTGGAGGCAACCGACGGCGGCACGGTGGCGGTGGGAGACAGCGTGTTCGCGGCCCCGGCATCTCCCGTCCAGGCCCCCGTCGCATGGTCGACCATTGGCCTGGAGATGCCACCCCGACCCTTTCCCGGGCAGACCCGGCCAGACGCATCAGGACGGTGCCCACGCAAGCTCCAAGTCCCCATCAATGGTGGCTGCTGGGTGAAGCTGGCCGTCGATAACCTGAAGGACTGCGACGAGGATGGGTATGTCCACAAGGGCGCCTGCTATGGCCCTGCCTTCCCCCCCATGCGGCCCGCCACGTCGAGCCCTACGCGCCATTGAGGAGCGGACCACGGCGAACCCTGGCCAACAGCCACGCACCGACAGCGTGCGCGGCGAATCGCGCAGTGGAGGAGGCGCTCCGAGCTGACAAGCGTCCGGGCCAAGGCGCGCGGAGAAGCGGCCGATTGCCCGCCTCCACGCCGCTTCGTCAGGGTGCACGGCCGCGGCATATCCTGCGGGCGATGGAGCCCACCTACACAGTCACCGCCGTGCAGAACCGGGACGAACTGGAGCACATCCTGGCGCTGCAAAAGAAGAACCTGAAGCAGGCGCTGTCCGAGGACGAGCTGCGCGCACAGGGGTTCGTCACGGTCCAGCACGACCTGCCGGCGCTGGAGCAGATGCACGCCATGGCGCCCAGCATCGTCGCCCACCATGACGGAGCGCTAGTGGCCTACGCCCTGACGATGCCGCGCGAGGCCCGCGCGCTGGCGCCCGTCCTGGAACCCATGTTCGCGCTCTTCGAGTCGCTCGACTTTCGAGGCAGGCCCCTGAGCGATTACCGCTTCTACGTGATGGGGCAGATCTGCATCGACAGGGCGCACCGAGGCCGGGGCTTGTTCGACCGGCTCTACCACCAGCACCGGGACCACTTCCGGGACGCGTTCGACCTCATCGTCACTGAGGTGTCCGCGCGAAACCTCCGCTCCCTGCGCGCGCACGAGCGGGTCGGCTTCGAGACGCTCCACACCTACCGGGACGCGACGGACGAATGGGCCGTGGTCGCCTGGGACTGGGCCGCGCCTCGAAAAGACGAGGCGCAACTCCGCGACGCCTCGGGGCGATAATCGCCCTGTCACGGAGGCAACCACCGGAATCCGTCCAGCCTCGAACGCTCCACGCCCGGGACCACCCGGCGCGTCCGCGCGTGGGCTGCGCCGTGAGCCGTGGGCAGAGACGACGTATCAGGTCGAATCCTTACGTCAGAAAAGACAATCATTCATCACCTGTCCGTATACCAACAAACGTCCGGACCTCCGGCGTCGGGCAGGGACGCTCCAGGTTGTCTCCCAGGGGAGAAATCACCCTATCGAGACGCACAGAGGGGCTTGGCCACACCTGAAGTGCACAGGTCTGGAGACGAATTTGTGACACGGCAATAATCTGCTTCTGGATTGCCAGGAACAGGGGCATTTGGTGTATTAAGCCGTCTCACTTCGTTGTCCCCCTATCAGGAGTTCCCCCGATGCGTCGTTATGTTGGATCTGCCTTCCTCGCCGCCGGTCTGCTCGTTGGCTGTGGCCCGAGCGAAACCGAAACGTCCACGCAGCAGCCCCAGGAGGAGCAGCAGCAGGGGCTGTTCACGGCAACGGACGTGGACGTTGCCGTCGAGTGCGAGGGCATCCTCGCGTTCGTCAATCAGGCCTCGTTCAACACGCTGGACGCGTACCTGCCCAGCAACGTGGTCCACAACCTGGTCAACCGGCGCGCGACGTCGCAGTTCGTGTCCCTGGCGGACATCTCCTCCGTGCCGCTGGTCGGTCCTGCGCGGCTGCAGCAGATCGAGCACGGCGCCCGGGACCTGAACTACATCGACGTGGAGTGCTACGGCATCGCGGATGGGCTGGCCCTGTCGCACGATGACGCGGCCGCCCTCGTGTCGCTGGTGAACAGCGTCAGCTCCACCGAGCTGCACGACATCCTCCCCTACGCCTGGAACGGCGCGCTGAACCTGCGCAACCAGCGCCCGTTCACGAGCGCGGACGCCATCGCGAACACGACGGGCATCGCCGAGGTGAGCTTCCGCAACCTCCGCAACGCGGCCACGCTGAGCCGTCCGTTCGAGGCGCTCATCGCCGCGGTGAACAACCAGCCGGTTTCGCACGGCGGCGTGTTCATGGCGCGCCACTTCGACTGGTGGACGAACCTGCACGGCGGCCAGTTCTACAACTTCCAGATTGACTCGTGCTTCGGCATCGAGCCGGAGCGGGTGTTCGGCGAGCAGCCCCGTCCGTACCTGGCCGACGCCGCCGAGGTCCGCGCCGAAGTCGAGGCCACCATCGCCGCGTCCGAGCGCCGTGTCGCGCTGGATCCGAACGTGAAGGCCGCCGGCCTGGCGAACCTGTACGCCCTGACCGAGGGCCGCTCGTTCTTCGGCTGCTACTACGGCTACTCGCGCGACCCCTGGAGCGGCCACAGCGCGGCGTTCTTCGTCGACACCGTGTCCGGCTTCAGCGTGTACACGGACAGCTACTGGGCGGAGTGATTCACCCGTGCGCCGGACGGGGCTGAACGGCCCGTCCGGGGCACGGTGGGTGTGAAGGGGCACCGACTCAGGAACAGTGCCTCTTCACTTCCTGCAGGAACAGGGTGAGCGAGTAGTCCAGCAGCGACTGTCGAGATTGCATGTACCGGCGAGCGCGGAGGAAAGGCAGCCAGACGCGCCTGCCAACGCGCACCTGGGACTCCTCCAGTTTCTGCCGCGGCACCCACGTCCCGCCCAGCCGCCGCACCAGCACGTCACCCAGATAGGCCCCTAGCGCTGGCGCGGTGTGCTCGTCGATGAGTTCGCGCGTGTACCGCTCAGGGAAGTTCTCCCTCCAGAAGTGGAAGTCCAGGTCCGTGAGTGACTCGGGCGTCTCCTCCATGATGGACGGCACCTTCGTGTGTAGCGCTGCCACCAGTCCTTCGGACAGGTCTCCGTAGGAGGCGAGGACGCGCTCCGGATTCTCCACGTCAGAGGGAAGGGCGGCTGGGAGCCACTCCTCCGGCGAAGGAGGTCGAAACGCGTTCAGCTCGGCAATCTTCTGCTGCCGCTCACTGATGGCGAACTCGTCTGGCAACCGTGAGAGCAGCGGCGCCAAGTCAGGATGGAAGCGGGGCTCCACAGGGGAGAGCGCGGCGCTGCGCTCCTTCAGCGTGCGCAGCACCGTGTCGAAGTCGAGGTCCGGCCGCAGGTGGACATGAGCTCGAGCCTGGGCCACCCGCGCTTCGTCGCTCGCGAAGTCCGCGGCGGTGGGCCGCAGCACCAAGAGGACGGAGCCGTTGGGGAGTTCCTCCACGAGGTGCGCAGGAGTCGAAAGCATCCGCTCGAGACCTATGCTTTCTACGAGCTTGGGACCAAAGATGTTCAGCCAGAACACGTCGTAGATCGTGTCGGTCCCATGCCTCTCGCAGGTTTCGTCATCGCGGCCAAACCGAGGAAAATCAGCCAACTGCCTGTCCGCTGCACTATGCGCCACGGCATAGGGCACTGGATACATCGAACCCCATCCGCGAACTGCCTTTACGACCCCCTGGCAACGCTCCTCATCTGAAAAGAAGGAGATGGGCTGCACATCAAGCCAGATGCGTATTTTCGCGGGAGCAAGCGAAAGCCCAAGATCAATCGTCAGCGAGACAGCCGGGAAAGCCGTTCGATACAAACCAACTGTCGAACCATACCGATCTCGGCGCTCCTTCAGCGCCGCCACGACCGCATCACGCGAATAGCTACGCTGCCGATTGCCCTTTACGACGTCGGGCATCCAATCACCCGCATGTAATTCAAGCCCCTGAAGAAAGGGCTCTAATTCACGCTCTAACGCACCATGGTGATTGAATGACCCGTCAAACGAAAGCCTCAGCGTATCTTCAACGTTCAGGTCTTCAAGGGTCAACAGCTTCATTGAAACAAGACCTCCACTCCCTTGACATCCTCTTTGACGTTCCTCACCGCACTCGAAAGCAGGTCCGTATCGACTGGAGCAAGCTTGCGTTCATAGACGAGGCGGACCCTTTCGACCTTTACCGGCATACCACGGAGCTTGAATCCAGGCCGTCTAATGTCCACCGTCTCTCCGTAGTACTGTAGGGCGTCGCCCGCATCCGCCCTCATCTGCGCCGTCAGTTCACTCCGCTCCAAGCGATTGAGTTCTCGGCTCTTGAAGCTGAACGTCTCCACGCGGGGTGTCGGGCCAGCAGCGGGCCCCTCTTCGATGACGAGCACGTCCGCGAAGCGAAGGTCCGCCTTCGCCACGCCCACGTGCGTCTCGATGCGGGGCTGGTCGAAGTCCTTGAGCCACCGCCGCTGCGCCCGAGGGAGCGCCGCGTCCGCCTCCAGGAGGGCGACCATCTTCTTCTCGAAGGCCAGCCCTCGGGCGTACCTGGCGCGCACGAGCCGGTAGCCCGCCCACTTCAGCGGCCCCTTCTCCGCAATCCCCTTCTTGATTTCCGCGGCTCTCGTCTCCAGGTATGCCACGTAGTCGGCCCAGAGTGGCTCCGCTGCGACTTCGGCTGGAGCCGCCTTCCGCAGAGCCTGGCGGTGCCGCGTCAGCTCCGCCACGTTCATCGACAGGCGCGCTCCCGGGAACTCCGCTTCCCACTGCTTGAACTTCGCCTCCGCCACCTCCGCGGGGAGTCCGGCGGCCTCGGGGGGCACGGAGGGCCGACTGCCGCTGCTTCTCCCTGCGCCCCCGCCAGTGGACGCGGCGCTCGGGGGCTCGCGGTACCGCACCGCCAATGTGGCCTGTGCCTGAGCGACGTTGCCTCGCGCCTCGTACAGCGCCAGCGCGCCGACCTCGCCCCACTCCGCCACCAGAATGGCTGCGTTCCGGTCCTGCTGGAGGTGCCGGGCCAACTCCCCCACGGCGCTCTCCCCAAGTCGCGCCTCCAACCGCGCCAGCACGGCCTTCAGCGCTTCCACGCGGGGCACCACCGCATGAAGCCGCGCCCCCTCCTGCCTGGAGAGGCCGGCTTCACGGAAGGCACGTGCGCCCTTCCCTCCCGCGTACAGGCCCACCATGAGAGTCGCGGGCGCCAACTGCCGCGTGGCCTCCTCGTACTCACCCTTGGCGAGGGAGGCCCCGCCCTGCGCCATCCCCGCTGCCAGGTGGTAGAAGCCCAGCGGCACGCCGAAGGTGAGGGAGTCAAAGGACGCCAGGGCCACGTTACCCGGCGCGAAGGCCCCCAGGTACTGCGCCCTCTCCACCTCCTCATACGCGGCCCGGTAGGGCGGAGGAAGCCGCGGGGGCAGCGCGGACGCGTCCACGCTCCGGCTCCCGCCGACGAGCGGAATGGAGGCGGCGACGTCGTCCGCGGCCCGTCCCAGCCCGCGCGCGATGTCGCCCGCGCGGAAGTCCCGCTCCGGGAAGTCAGCGAGGGCCAGGCCCCGCTGTTTCAGCTCCTCGCGCACCACCTCCATGTCCCCCAGCACGCGCGTCAGCAGCTTGTCCTCGGCCAACAGGTGCAGCAGCCGCCGCGCCTCGTCGTCGTGGGTGGTGTGGAAGACGAAGAGCGCGAGGACTTCCGCCCTGGGCAGGCCGTGCTTCTCGACGGCGGTGGAGAGGAAGGCCGCGCGCTTCTTGAGGAGGACGCGGGCAGCCTCGGCCTCCAGGGGGCCCAGAGCGCCCAGGCGGACGGCATTCCAGTCCGAGAGGGCCTCCACCAGCCGGGGCATGTCCGCGTGGCGCTGCAAGGCCAGGAAGGCCGCTGGGGTGGTGCATCCGAGGAAGGGCGCCAGCACCTCCTCCTCAGCCAGGTGCGGCCAACCGGAAGGCACCTCCCCGCATGCGCCCGCGAGGGCGCCCACCACACGCAGGGGCGTCATCTCGCCTCCGCCAGGGCTTGCGGGAGATGGCATGACTCGACGGCGGTGCAGGATTGGCCCGGCTTCGGGCTCCTCGTCGGAGAATTCCTCGGGCCCGTCGTCCTCGGGAAGACTCATGACAGCACCGAGCCCAGGGGCCGCGCTGGGCGCCGGGCCCGCGCCGGCAGCCAGGGTGCCTCCAGGGCCCGCCCGAGAAGGCAACGAGGCACACCCCGACGTGAGGAGCGCCAGGGCCAGCACCAAACCGGCTCCACTTCGCGGCAGTCGCTCAGCGCGCATTGTCCACCCCC
>NZ_JAAIYB010000433.1 GCF_010894475.1 Myxococcus vastator | reverse complement strand
CCCCCTCCACGACGTGCGTGCGCTCCTGCACGGTGGGAATCGCCTGGGTGAGGCTGGTGGGGAACAAGCGGCGCATGAAGGCGCTCAGGTCCGTGTCGTCCACGGACCTCGCATGCGTCAGCACGCACTGGGCCAGGGCGCGCTCGAGCTCGGCGGCCGTCTGGAAGCGAAGCGCGGGATCTCTATCCAGCGCACGCACCACGGCGGCGTCCAGGTCCGCCGGCACGTCCGGATTCAGCCGGGCCGGAGGCGGGATGGTGCTCAGCTGCACCGCGCGCAGCACCGCCACCTCGGAGTCCCCGTCGAACAGGCGGCCGCCGGTGAGCATCTCCCACAGCACCACGCCCAGCGCGAAGATGTCCGTGCGCGCGTCCACGGCCTCGCCCCGGGCCTGCTCGGGCGACATGTACGCGAACTTGCCCTTCAGCACGCCCGGCTGCGTCAGCTTGTTGCCCGCCTTGGCGATGCCGAAGTCCGTCAGCTTCACCGCGCCGTCGAAGGACAGCAGCACGTTGTGCGGCGTGACGTCCCGGTGCACCAGGTCCAGCGGCTGGCCATTGACGCGGACGCGGTGCGCGTAGTGCAGCCCCCGGGCGACCTCCGCGCCGATGTGCGCCACCAGCATGGGCGGCACCGGCTCCATCAGCTCCTTGCCGCGCTTGCGCAGCTCCCACAACGAGCAGCCGCGCACGTACTCCATGGCCAGGTAGTACGTGTCCTCGTGCTTGTCGAAGTCGAAGATCTGCACCACGTTCGCGTGGTTCAGCCGCGAGGCCAGCCGGGCCTCGGCGATGAACATCCCCACGAACTCCGGGTCGCTGGCCAGGAAGGCGCGCACCCGCTTGATGACGACTTCCTTCTCGAAGCCCTCCGCGCCGCGCGCCGTGCACAGGTAGATTTCCGCCATGCCGCCCTCGGCGAGCTTGCGGCGGACGACGTACTTGCCGATGTGGGTGCCGGCTTCGAGCGTCACGGGAGCATCCAAGGCATGTGCTATTCGAACTTCACGCTCACGACGTTGAGGTCGATGGGCTTCACCTCGATACGTCGACTGAGCGTCTTCTTGAGGTCGGGGTTGACGAAGCGGCAGTCATAGCTGCCCACGCGCAGCTCCACGGCCTCGAAGGGCGTTTCGCCCATCCGCTTGCCACCGCACGTCACCTCCGCCCAGGGATGCACGACGAAGCGCACCCGGGCCAGCCGCCCCTCCTGCCGGGGCTCCGGCCGCGCCGGACGCTCGCGAGCCACCGCCGCCACGGGCGCGGCGGGCACCGCACCGGGCTCGGGCTCCAGCGTGAAGCGCGCCACCTGCTCCGCTTCCTCACCCACCGTCACCGTGCGCGTCTGCGCCTGGTGCCGGTCGGCCTCCACGCGCACGGCGACCTGCTGACCCACCGCCGCGTCGAGCACCACCGGCCGCTCGCCGTGGCGCTGGCCATCCACCAGCACCACCGCGTCCGCGGGCTGCGTCTCGATGTGCAGCCGCACCGGCGCGGGCGCGGACTCCACGGGAGGATGGGGCACCACGGGCGGGGGCCGCAGCTCCGTCGGAGCCTGGACCAGCGCCTCGGCCTGCATGGGCACGGGCGCGGGCACCGCTGCCTCCGGGTCCAGGGACACCGGCGTTGGCTCCGTCGAGCGCATCGACCAGAACACCACGACCACCGCCAGGACCAGCAAACCCAGCCCCACCACGTACAGCCACGTCTTGCCGCCCGTCGCCGCCTCGCGGGCCACGGGGCGCTTCGCCGCGCGCGACATGCCCAGCGACAGCGTGGGGGCGTCCTCCTCGAGCTGCTCCCCGTCCCGCAGCGGAATCACCACGCGCGAGGGCCGGCCCGTGTCCATCATGGCGATGGTGGGCGCGTCCTCCTCCACCACGTACCCCCCTCGCGCCTGCGAGCGCGCCCCAGCGCGGGCATCCACCGTGGGAGCATCCTCGTCATCCACGGGGAGGACCGGCGCGCCCAGGTCGAAGCGGCCCGTGTTGCCGAAAGGCCGCGGAGCGCCTCGAGGGTCCGTCGGCGCGGCGGCGGCCCCGCCCAGCTTCACGTCCGTCCGGGTCACCGACGCGGGTGCGCGCGCATCCACCGTGGGCGCGTCCTCCTCCACGGGCGGCGGCGGAGGAGGCGGCGGCGCCACGTTCATGCCGGAGCGCGAGGGCCGCTCGGGCTCCACCGCCCGGCGCTGTCCCGTCTGCCGCGGCGCGGGCTTGTCCGGCTCCAGCTCGAAGCGGCCCGTCCGGGACGCCGGTCGCGGGCGCAGCGCCGCCGTCGCGTCATCCTCCGGCGACATCGGCGGTGGACGGGGCGGCAACGCGGGCCGCAGGCCGGTGCGGCGCGGCGGAGCCTCCGGCCTCGACGCACCCGCATCCGAGTCCTCGCCCAGCACGTCGCCCGCCCGGGCCTCCTCGGCCAGCCGCTCCGCGAAGACCTCCTTCATGAAGGCGGACAGGTGCGCGGACGATGCGGGCGCCTGGTGCGCGCGCAGCCACTCCTCCAGCGCGTGCTGGAGGTGCGCCGCTTCCTGGTACCGGTCCGGCAGCTCCTTCGCGAGCGCCTTGAGGACGATGGCGTCCAGGTCCGCCGGCACATGCGGCGTCACTTGCGAGGGCGGCACCACCCGGCACTCCGACACCGCCGTCAGCGTCTGGATGTCGTTGGGACGCTTGAACAGGCGCGTGCCGGTGAGCAGTTCGTACAGGACGATGCCCAGCGCGAAGATGTCCGCGCGGCAGTCCACCCGCATGCCCGCCGCCTGCTCCGGGGACATGTACGAATACTTCCCCTTCAGCACGCCAGAGCGCGTCACGGTGGCCTGGTCCGCCGCCTTGGCGATACCGAAGTCCACCACCTTCACCCCGCCCTCGAACGTCACCAGGATGTTCTGGGGGGACACGTCGCGGTGGACGATGCCCAGCGGCCGGCCCGTCGTCGGGTCCGTGCGCTTGTGCGCGTAGTCCAGGCCGGCGCAGGCCTCGATGAGGATGCGGCACACCAGCGGCACCGGCAGCGGCTGGCCCATCAGCTCCGACTGCTTCCACAGCCGGCGCAGGTCGTCGCCGTGGATGTACTCCATGGCGATGAAGAAGGAGTCGTCCTGCGCGCCCAGGTCGAAAATCTGCACCACGTTGGGGTGGTTCAGCCGGGCGGCGATGCGCGCCTCGTCCAGGAACATCTTGACGAAGTCGTCGTTCTCCGCGAGGTGCGGAAGGATCCGCTTGACCACCACCCGCTTGTCAGGCTCCGCGCCCTGAGGCCGCGCAAGATAGATCTGCGCCATCCCGCCCGTGGCGAGACGCTTCAGGAGCTGATACCTGCCATAGGTTTCGATGGACACGGCGACCTGACCGGCCCCTGGACAACCACCCTTGGAGTGGCCCCGAGTTCCGGGCGCGGAATGGACCCGAGCGTAAGCGCACCGGGAAGGAGGGTCAAACCCCCAACTGCTCCGGAAGCGGCCTTTGTCGCTATCTCCGGGCGGCCCGCACCTCGCGGGTCTCCCGCATCAGGGTCTCCAGCTCGTCCAGGTGACGCTTCAGCACCGGCATCAGCACCGGCGCCGCGTCCACCCGGTCGAACAGGTCCAGGACCCGGTCCACCTTCCGCTCAATCTCCCCCGCCCGCGCCGGGCTGATTCGCCGCAGCAGCAGGTCCGCACCGGCCTCCATCAGCACCCGGGCCACGGCGTCCCGGGAAGCGAGCGGCTCCTCCCTCCGCTGCCCTTCTCCCTTGATGACGCGCAGTCCTGGGGCCCTTCCAGCAGGGCGGGCCGCGCTCGTCATCGTTCCTTCAAGGTCCTGGGAGTTCACCGGGTGCCTCCTCGGCAGCTGCAGGTACGACCTCAGGGTACACACCGCGAGGTGACCTCCAATTTTCTGGTCATCCGCACAGGCGGAAGCAGACCTGTAGCACCGGGGACTGACACCACCGTGGAGGGCCGGATGTCCGGCCCTCCGGGTGCGTTACATCGCGTCGCACGAACGGCGGTAGTTGATGGCGATGCGGGTGCCCGCTGGCGGCACGACGTCGAACACCACGCTGTTGGTGGCCGCGTCGTAGGTCCAGCCGGTCGTGGACGGCGTGCCATTCACCGTCACCGTCACGCTGCCGGGCTCCGGCAGGTCGCTCAGCGGGAAGCGCTGCTGCGCGGAGAAGGCCTTGTCACCCACCGCCTGCAGCAGCGGCCGGTAGTCTTCCGCGCAGACGCTCACCACCTCGCCTCCCGTGCGGGAGGTGGCCTGCGAGTAGCGGGTGCCGGCGCCGCCCGCCGTCGCGCAGCCCTCGGCCGGCGGAGCGATGGCGTAGAAGGTCGCGCGCTGCGGCTGGTTCTGTCCCTTGAGCTGCTGGGCCCAGTCCACGTAGGTGTCCACCGCGTCGGGCGAGTGGTCGTCCTCGTCGCTGACGAACAGCACCACCAGCGCGGCCTCCTCGCGCAGGAAGCCCGCGTTGCCGTCGTTGGGCGGCGGCGTGCGCGGGTCATCCGCGCTGTTCACCAGCGGCCGGGACAGCGCGCGGCGCATCGCCTCGAAGCCCTGCTCCACCTCCGCGCACCGGCCCACCTGCACGTTCTGCTGGAGCTGCTGGACCAGGTTCGGCGTCGCGTTCGTGAGGATGCGCGGCAGCGAGCTGTCCACCGGGAAGAAGCGGCCCGCCTCGCCGCCCTCCGCGCCGCCCGGGCACGCGTTGGCCGGGTCCGACGGCGTCACCGGGTGGATGCCCGTCGTCGTCACCGCCACGTTGAGACTCACCCCCCGGTCCCGCGCCGTCTGCACGAAGGTCGGAATGGCCTCCACCAGCCGCGGGTGCTCCACCGCCATGGAGGCGGTGTTGTCCACCACCAGCAGCACGTCCACCTTGCTGACGTCCTGCTGGACGAAGTTGTCCGTCTTCTCCACCCGCATCGACGACTCGCCCACCAGCGGAACCATCAGCGGCGCCGGCAAGTCACTGGAGCCCACGTACAGCGGCGACAGGTTCATGCCCGACACCAGGCCGAAGTACTCCACGCCCACCGTGAAGGCCTCGTTGGGCGGCAACATGAAGGGGATGGGGTCTGGCAACGCCGAAAACCCGAACTCCGAATCCGTGGTGCCCGGCCCGATCCACACGTCGTTCACTGACACCGGCGCGGCGCAGGCATTGAGGAAGTTCACCTCCATGGGCTCGGCGGGGCAGTCCGGCCGGGCCACGCCCCAGTCCATGTAGCGGCGCGACGCCACCAGGCACACCGCCTGGGTGTTGGCCACCAGCGGCACCAGCATCACCGGGTTGGCCGGCTGCATCTGCTCGATCTGCACGGTGCCGGTGAAGTGGCCGCCCGCCACGGGCGCCATGAAGGCCACCTGGAAGCTGAACCAGTCGCCGGGGTACATGATGCCGCCGTAGAGGTCGCCGCCCGGCAGCGTGAAGACGCCGCCGCCGTCATCCCGCAGGCGGATGTTCTTCACCGGGCACAAGTCGGTGCCGCGGTTCTCCAGCTTGAGCCCCAGCACCGCGCCCTGCGTGGGCGGAATGGTGCCGAAGTCCAGGGCCTGCGGCGTGAGCGCGAGCTCACAGGGCGCGTGCGCCTCCGTGTTGCCGCGGAAGTCCATCTGCACCGTGGCCGCGGAGAAGGCGTTGGTCGTCATCACCAGCGAGCCCTCCGCCGCGCGCAGCTCGGTGGGCTCGTAGAAGACCTCCAGGTTCACCTCGCCACCGGGCGGCAGCGTCACCGGCAGCGCCAGCGGCGTGTGGTTGAACTGGGGCGCCCCACCCTGCTGCGGCAGCCAGTCCAGCGTGTTGAGGGTGAGCCCGCCCTCGTTGGACGCGCCGCAGTTCTTCACGTTGATGATGACGCGCACCTTCGCGCCGAGCGGCTGCGTGCCGAAGTCGTGGAACGACGGGGACACACACAGCTCCGGCGCGCCGCCGTAGCCGCGCAGCTGCACGGGCGTCGTCGGATGGCGGCGGCTCTCCACGTGGTACAGCGCGGTGTCCTGCGCCGCGCCCTGGTGGTCCGGGGTGTAGCGGAACGTGAAGGTCCGCACCTCGCCCGGCTGGAGCACCAGGGGGAAGCCGACGCTGTTCTGGGTGAACGACGCGTCGCGGCCCTCCAGCGTCAGCCGCGTCACCGTCACCGGCTCGGTGCTGATGTTGCGGATGCTCGACTCGCGCACCGCGTCCCGGTCCACGGGCACCGCGCCGAAGTCCAGGACCTCCGGTTCGGCCACCACCGCGCGCTCCAGCGCCTCGGCCGCCACCTGCACCGTCACGTCCGCGCAGCCGCGGCAGGGCGACAGGGCCAGCGCCACCTGCTTGCGGCCCACCCGCACCGGGTGGAACGTCACCATGAGCTCGCGACGCTCACCGGGCGAAAGCGTCACCGGCTCCACGCTGAACTCGTCGCGGTCCGCGCCCACCAGCCGCGGCGTCACCTCCACGGGCAGCTCCGTGGGGTTCTCCAGGCGCAGCGGCAGCACCTTCGTGGCGTCCGCTTCGATGCGGCCGAAGTCCAGCCGCCGCGGCGACACGCGGGCCCAGGCGTCCACGCCGCTCCCCGTCAGGGGGATGCGCAGCAGCGGTTCGATGCGCGTGTCCGAGCGCACCACCAGCACCGCCGGCTGAGCACCCTCGGTGGGCGGCGCGAACCGCACGCGCAGCGAGCACGCGCTCCCGGGCTGCAAGCTGTGCGGCCCCTCATGGGTGAACTCGGCGCGGTAGGCCCCCTCCGGGCCCTCCACCCAGACCTCGTTCACGTCCACGGGTGCGCGGCCCACGTTGCGCAGCGAAATCTCCGCTTCGCGCGCATCGAAGATGGCCACCCGCTCGAAGTCGACGCCACCCGGCGTCGCCGTCAGCCGCCCGTCCGCCAGCGCCGAGCGCTCGCGATCCGCGCAACCGACCAGCATTCCCACCACCGCGAGGGCGACCCAGCCCAAGCGCCCTGTCATGGCCCACCCCTTCCCCACTACCGTCAACCCTGGCCGCCGCGCGCCCCACATGGAGGACGGCGGAAGGAACGGTGGCGAAGCTAGGCACCCACTTCAGGGTGGGCAACCAGCCACACCTGGGTAACCCCGCGCCCAGGGGTGGGT
>NZ_JAAIYB010000432.1 GCF_010894475.1 Myxococcus vastator | reverse complement strand
GTACGAGGGTGGGGGCGGGGCGAACCCAAGGGTGACTCAGAATCTGTCGCCTCTGGGAGGGGCTCCAGCCCCGAGCGCCGACGCGGCTCGGGTGGGGATTCATGATGTTCTGTTCGCCTGTGTCGCTCAGGAGGTCGGTCGTGCCATCCGTCTCGACGGAGTGGTAGACGCCGAGGAAATGCCCCAGCTCGTGCGCGAGGACTCGCGCGTAGGCGTCCAGTGGCCACGGGGCCGGGCCTCTGCTGAAGGCGTCACACCGCAGGCCGGGCATGAAGACGGCCGACGCGGGGCCGGCGCCTCCTCCCACGCGAGGGGTGAAGCCGTCGACCGGCACGGGTGGCCCGAAGAAGGGGTCGTCGTAACGGAGGCACCCGGCGAAGACGATATCGACCGTCGAGTCCAGCGCGGGCGGCGCGCGCTCCCGCAGGGCTGAAAGCTCGTCGAGCTCCGTCGTCCAGAAGCGCGTCTCCGCGGACGCGTCCGGGAGCTCGGCGACCGCGTCCAGCGTCACCTGCAGGCCCGCCTCCTCGAGTTCGTCATTCACGCGCTCCAGCAGTTCGCGCTGTCGCTCGGGTTGCCCGAGGAGCATGGAGTGTCGCGACACCAGGAAGCGCAGCGAGAGGCGGCCGTGCTCCGGAAGACGCGCGCGCGGCAGCCAGGCCAGTTGAAGCGGAGGCGTGCCTCCCGTCTTCACGGGGGTGAGCGTGTCGCAGGCCATGAGCCCGAAACGCACGGTGAAGCCCTCGCGGGGCGCGAAGCCTTCGCCGCTGGGGAGCACGAACAGCGCTTCCTCCTGCGCGATGGAGGTGCGCACCCCGCAGTCGGTGCAGTAGGGGCCGGCTTCTCGCTTGCTCACCCAGGTCCGGCCCTCGGAGTCCTCGAGCGCGTCGAGCGCGAAGCAGGTGCCCGGCTCGCTCCTGGCCCACAGCGCGACCGACGCTCCCGCGAACGGCGGGATGGAGAGGAACGGCGTGAGCCCGTCCGCGCCGAAGGCGACGGGCTCCGCCATGAACAACGTCTCTCCCTCATCGAGCGGGGCTCGTGGCGGCGCGTCCCCCCCAGCGCACGCCACGAGCCCCACGAACGCGAGACTTGTCGCGAAGGCTCGCGTCCGAGGCAGCGTCATCGCATGAACTCACGCAGCTCGCTGGGAGTCACGAACGCTCCAATGCGCTGCTGGAGGTGGACGTTCGGCTCCCGTGGGAAGTGGGCGGCCAGGACGCGGCGGGCCTCGAGCTGACCGCGCGCGCGGCCCACCCACTCAATCACGCCCGCGCGCTCCTCCACGCTCGAGGCGCTGGCGAGTTTCCGCCCGGCCAGGGCCAGCTCGGCCCCTGTCAGGTCGAGCTCCGCTCCTGGCGCCATGTGGCTCAGGCTCCGAAGGATGGTGGTGCTCACCCCCGGGCTCGGCTCGCGCTCGAGCTGGGACACGAGGAGCGGCCGGGTGACCTCGGGCGAGAGGCGTCCGAGCGCCTCGGCCGCGCGCCCTCGCAGGGCGGGAGCCCCCGTCCTCAGCCGCTCGTCGAGCTCCGTCCGGAACGCGTCGTCGCCGCTGTTCCCAATGGCATCCAGGACGGCGAGCTCGTCGTTGCTGCCCACGGTGCGCTCCAGCTCTTCGCGCAGCGCCGCGTGCAGCTCGTCGCGCAGCGGGTCGCCAGGCCGGGTGCGCCCCGCCATGCTCCCGAGCCCGAGCAGGCTCACGTTCGCGACCATGGGCGAATCCGACCCCCGGGCCTGGGCGAGCAACAGGTCCGCCGCCTGCCGCGACGGCTCGCCGTGGTCGGCCAGCGCGGACGCCGCCCGGCTGCGGTCGAGCGCCGAGAGGTCCCTGCTGACCAGCGCGTCCGCGAGCACCTGCCGGGACTGCTCGGTGCCCGCCAATTCGAAGGCCAGGAAGAACGCGGAGCGCGCCGTCTCGTCAATGGCCCCGCGTCTCAGGTCGGCGAGCAGCACGGCGCTCTCCTCCGGGTGCGCGCGGAGCCACCCCGCCAGGAAGCGAGCGGCGGGGAACACGGCGCTCTTGCCCCCCTGGCCGAAGAAGGCGAGGAAGCCGGCGCGCGCCGCGCCAGCGTCGAGCGCCGCGAGCTCCGTGTCCACGGGCGACGGCGTCGTCGGGTCCGACTCGAACACGTCCGAGAAGTCCGCCTCCCCGGGCGCCACCGAGTCACGCACGGAGACGAAGTGCCCGTCCTCGCGCACCAGGTGGAAGCGGTGCGTGAAGCCTTGCGGCGCCTCTCCAGGGAGGTGGATGCGAAGCGTCTCCTGACCCTCCACGCGCCGCATCCAGCCGCCGCGCTCGGAGTCGAAGTCCGCCTCGGCCGTCGCGCCGAGCACCTGCACGCGCAGGCCCAGGCGCTGGGCGGTGTCGTCGAGGTGATAACGCGGCTTGGTGCGGACGAGCCGCGCCGCGCCCCCCGGCGCCTCGTCACGGCGGTACTCCGCGGTGTAGACGCCCACCCCGTCGCGCTGCTCGGCGCTCCAGTGCGTCGAGTCATCGCCGGGCAGCACGAACTCGAGGCTCTCCAGGAGCGTGCTCACGAGGCGACGGCTCGCGCCGCTCCAGCGCGGGGAGAAGCCGATGCCAGCGAAGCGGCACCGCGCATCGACCCGCACGTAGAAGGGACTGTCTTCGAGCTCCACGGCGCTCACCCGCTCCTGGGAGAGCGCCTGCTCGAGCTCTACGGCGCTCAGGGCCGCGCGCAGCAGCGCGGGGCGACCCGCTTGCGCCTCCTCGACGACGACCCAGCTCAAGTGGCCCTGGAAGTGGTCTTCCACTCGCGGAGCGGGGACCTCGTCGAGGGTGGCGGTGGACTCGAAGGAGAAGGCCGCGGTGTCCTGGCGCTCGAAGCGGCACTCGGGGGCGCCCGGAGCGGGCTCCGCCGGCGCGTGCGTCACGGCCGGCGACGCCCCTTCCTCCGCGTCATCCCATGTCCCGGCCACGATTCCCACCGTCGCGAGCCCGAGCCCGGCCGCGATGCCCATCATCCGCCCGTTCATTCGAGCACCTCGGCGAAGTCCATCGAGCGGTCGAGCAGCGTCTGGGAGAAGCGCCGCGAGCTGAAGCTGAAGAGGTGCACGCGGAGGGTGCGGCTGAAGCGGCGAATCCCGACGCGGCCCACGATGGACACGTTTCCGCGGATGAGCTGCATGCCGAGCTCCCAGTTGGCGTTGCCGAGCACCACCAGGCTCCCGTTGTCGCGCTGGCCAAAGGCGAGCGAGGCGGTGAGCGGGAAGTCGGTGTTGACGAGCTGGAGGTCGGCCACGACGGCGGCCTTGACGATGCGGATGTTGATGCCGCCCTCAATCGACGCGGTGAAGTTGAACCCGGGGGTGATGGTGCGCGCGATGGCTCCACACATGCCGAGCGCGTCCTCGCTCTGGAGCAGCTCCCCGCACCGCGCCGCGTCCGTCGAGACGGAGAGGCTGTCGTTCGTCGTCAGGCCGACCTCCCCGCCGAGGCTGATCTTGAAGCCGATGCGCACGGGGCCGAAGCCGAAGCCGAGGTTCGGGAACGCGAAGGACTTCGCCGCGGAGAACTCCTCCTCGTGCTCGAGGCTGGGGGCGCTCCGGGAGAAGCTGTGGACGCGCTGGTTGAACGCGTCGACCGTGAGCTCATAGCCCGTCTCCCCTGGGTCCACGCCGAGCGTGGCCTGCCCCACGGCACGCGCGATGGTGACCGAGTAGGAACGCCCGAGCTTGCCCTCGAGCTCGACCGAGCCTTCGATGCGGCTGGAGGCGCCGGCGCGGTCGAGCCGGTTCTGCGTCGTGAGCTGCACCGCGACGCTCATCCGGTTCGCTTTCCCGAGCCTGCGGGTGAACTCCTGGTCGAAGCTGATGGACGTCGCGGCGGAGGCGTCCGGGGTCTCCCGCACCAGCACGACCGGGACGACGTGGCAGTCGCTCGTGTCTCCCTGTCCCTCGTTGCCCTCCTGCGGGAAGTCCGCCACGAAGCACCCCCTCACGGCGAAGTCGCTGACGTCGGCCCACGCGCCGCCCTCGCGCAGCGCGGCGCGGGTCGCCCCCTCGGCGAAGAGCTCGTGGGCGAACGTGTTCGCGGTGCCTGGCATCAACTGCTCGATGACGACCTCGTCGACGCGGCCGAGCTCCGAGCTCGCGTCTCCCACGGTGAGCGGAAGCCAGCCGCCCTCGGCGCCCTCGGGCGCGAGCTCGTACCGGAGCGTGGCGCGCGCGGGCATGGCCGTGAGGGCCTCGAGCGCATCGGGCTCCTGGCCGAACTGGAGGTCCCCGGTGATACCCGGCGCGTTCGCCTCGAGCTCCGGCGGCACGTCTTCCGGCGCCAGCCCCGAGACATAGGGGTCGCGGCCATTGACGACGAGCGTCGACTCGACGACCAGGCTGGGCGCGAGCTTCTCCTCGGTGGCGTCAGGGGCGACGTAGGGGAGGATGGCCACCGACGAGCCGGGCTCCATGGAATCGAAGAGCACATCGATGAGCTTGTCGGTCCCATCGGTCGGGGTCGGCTCGATGTCGAAGGTGTAGACGCAGCCTCGGCGGAGGTCCGGGGCCGACAGGTCGGCGACGCCCCGGCACGCCTGGTTGAGCTCGGCGCCGCGGGCCGCCTCGGTGAAGGTGACCGCCGGGTAGTCAATGCCGGTGTCAGGCTCGTCCCCATCGAAGGTGACGCGCAGGTTCACCGCCTTGTCCACCAGCGCCCCGCACAGCGAGGTCGGCCAGATGAAGCCATCGACGATTTGCTCCTGACCGTCGCCAACGAGGTCGACGTCGATGGCGCTGGAGGCGCACTCGATGGGCTCCGCGGGGTTGGCGGGGTTCGCCTCGATGAAGCTGAAGCTGACGGCGACGTTGCGGGTCGCGGGCGCGGCCGGGTTGAGGCTCGTCGAGGTGATGCCAAACTGGATGGGCACGCGGTTGTTCACGAAGACGGGCTGGCTCAGGTCGTAGCGCACGTCGAGGTAGGTCAGCCGCGCCTTCGTGAGACAGACGCCATCGTCGGCGCTGTTGGGGCACGCGGGCTCGATTGGCACGCCGGAGTCGGGCACGCCCGAGTCCGGCGCTCCGGCGTCCGGCTCGCCGGTGTCGGCCCCGCCGCAAGCGCTTGTGAGCAGGAGGAGGAGCGTCCCGAGGACGCCATGGCTCCGTCTGGAGCCGCGGCGCGGGCCGGGGGACGGGGACTTCGCGGGGTTCTTCATGCTGGACCTCCAAGTGGGTGTCACGTTTGTCGGTCCGGGGCCTAGGCAAGCGACGTACCAGCGCGTCGCGCGAGGGAGCGCGCGCTGCTCGCGGCCGTGCTTGTGGGGTGTGGCCTGTAGGGAGTCGCCGACACCCCTTGGGGACGCAGCCGACACGGGGCCCTGTGCTAGCTTCGCGGGCCATGTCCAGCGGAACGACGCGCCCGGATCGCCCCATGGGGCTCCCCATCCGCACGCTGACCATTGAGGTCGTGGGAGGCCCGGACCAGGGCCGCTCGCACACTGCGGACGGTGAGACGGTGACGGTGGGGACGGCGGAGAGCAATGAGCTGCGCCTGGCGGACCCCACGGTGTCCCGGTACCACCTGGAGCTCTCGCGAAAGGGAGACCGTGTCGCGGTGGCGGACCTTGGCTCCACCAACGGCACGGCGGTGGGGACCGCGCTCCTGGAGCGCGGCACGGTGGCGCCAGGGACGGTCCTCACGCTGGGGCGGACCTCGCTGCGGGTGGGGGACGGGCCCACGCGCACCGTGTCCCTGCATGACTCCGGAGCGCTGGGGCCGCTGCGAGGCCAGAGCGCCCCGATGCGGCGGCTGATGGCGCAGATACTCCGGGCGGCGCGGACGGACGCCTCGGTGCTGCTCCAGGGCGAGTCCGGCACCGGCAAGGAGCTCATCGCCCGAGCCCTCCACGACGAGAGCCCGCGCGCGAAGAAGCCCTTCGTGACGCTGGACTGCGGGGTCATCTCTCCCGGGCTCGTCGCCAGCGAGCTGTTCGGCCACGAGCGCGGCGCCTTCACGGGGGCGGAGCGCCGCCACATCGGCGTCTTCGAGCGGGCGCAGGGCGGCACGCTCTTCCTGGACGAGATTGGCGAGCTGTCCCCCGCGCTCCAGACGGCGCTGTTGGGCGTGCTGGAGCGGCGGCGCTTCCGGAGGCTCGGGGGGAGCGAGGAGCTGTCCGTGGACGTGCGCGTCATCAGCGCCACCCACCGGGACCTCCGCGCCGAGGTCAACGCCAACACGTTCCGCCTGGACCTCTACTACCGGCTCGCGGTGGTGCGGCTGGAGGTCCCCCCGCTCCACCAACGCGTGGAGGACATCCCCCTGCTGGTGGAGCACTTCCTGAGCGAGGCCGGGTACACCGGCCCGCTGTCGGCGCTGGTGCCCTCGCCGCTCATGGCCACGCTGCTGGCGCACCGCTGGCCGGGCAACGTGCGAGAGCTGCGCAACTACGCGGAGGCCATCCTCGCCATGGGAGAGCCTCCCGCCCTGGAGCAGGCCGCGGGAGGCTCGGGCGCGGCCCAGGCGTCATCGCCCCCCGCGCCCTCCGTGGCCCTGCCCCTGGAGCGCGGCTACCGCGAGGCCCGCCAGAAGGTGCTCGAGGACTTCGAGGTTCAATTCCTCAAGGCGCTGATGGAGCGCGCGGGGACCAACGTCTCGTTGGCGGCGCGGTTGGCGCAGATGGACAGGAGCTACCTCATCGATCTGCTCCACCGGCACCACCTGCGCTGAGGCTCAGGGCCGCCAGTGCAAATCTCCCGAGGCGCAGACGCGCACGCCCTGGGCGCACTGCTCGGTGAGCGTGTCGAAGCCCAGGTACACGTCCCCTTCGATGGCGTTGAGGGAGACGGGGCAGCTATAGGCGCACCCCACCAGCGCCTCCTCGTTCAGCGCCGCAACGCCGCCGGCCTCGAGCTCGTCGCAGCGCTGGAGCGTCGCCGTGGTGCGGACGATGATGAACTCCTCCGGCGCCTCGCTGGAGATGGAGGCCCCGGAGAGGCTGCGCAGCGCCTCGCGAATCTCCTCCCGCGCCTCGGCGCGAGGCAGGTCGGTGATGTCCGGCAACGGGGTGGAGATGCACACGCGGTGCTCGGGCATCACCGCGCAGTCATGGTCCGCGCACCAACTGACGAGCTGCCCCGAGCGGCAC
>NZ_JAAIYB010000431.1 GCF_010894475.1 Myxococcus vastator | reverse complement strand
CCCCAGAGCAGCGCCTGCGACGGCTCCACCGGGGCCCCGCCCGCCTCCACCGCGCACGCCTCGCGCGTCACCACCCAGAGCCGACCGGAGAGTGCCTCGGAGGACTCGAGCGCCCGCAGCGCGGAGACCACGCTGATGCAGCGCTCCCGGGCGCTGCTCCGCAGGGCCCCCGGCGACTCCACGCCCGGCACATCCAGCCCCCACAGGTGCACCACGCCCGCGCGCGGCAGGCTCTGCGGGAAGCGCTCCCGCCACAGCTTCGCCAGCGCCACGCCGTCGGCCGGGTCCACGGCCAGGGCCCCCGGCACTGACGAAGCGCCCGCGTAGACCTTGACGTGCGGCACACCTCGCTGCTCCAGGCGGGCGGCGAGCGCCTCGCCCACGCCCCCCTGGTCGCACAGCAGCATCCACGCGCCCGGAGCCCCCTCACCCGGACCGCTCGCGGTCGACGCTTCCCAGCGAACCTGGAGCAGCGAGTCCGCGTCCAGCGTCGTCGCCGCCACGGCGCCGTCATGCGCGGGGGCGCTTTCCGAGCGCTCCACCGAGAGCCGCGCGGACACGACGGGCCAGTAGCGCTGGCGGCGCCACGGGTAGGTGGGCAGCGCGACCTTGCTGCGCGACGGCTCCGGGTCCACCGCGCGCCAGTCCACGTCGTGCCCCTGGAGGAACAGCCGCCCCAGCGCGCCCAGCAACTGCGCCCCCTCCGGACGCCCCTTGCGCAAGGAGGCAATCCACGCCGCCTGCTCGCCCAGGCACGCCCGGCCCAGGCCCAGCAGCGTGGCGGTGGGGCCCACCTCGACGAACACGTCGATGCCCAGCTCGCGCAGCGACTCCATGCCCTGCTGGAAGCGCACCGGCTCGCGCGCGTGGCGGCGCCAGTACCCCGGCGCGCCCAGTTCCCCTGTCCCCACGGGCCGGCCCGTCACGTTCGACACGAGGGGAATCGCCCCCGGCAGCGGCGTGACGCGGGCGGCCTGGGCCTCCAGCGCGTCGAGCATCGGCTCCATCAGCGGCGAGTGGAACGCGTGCGAGACGACGAGCGCCTTGGTGCGCACGCCCTGCGCCTGAAGCTCCGCGTCGAGCCGCGCGAGCACCGCGCCCGCGCCGGACAGCACCACCTGGCCGGGCGCGTTGAGGCAGGCCAGCGACACCTGGTCCAGGTGCGGCGCCAGCAACGGCCGCACCTGGGCCTCCGTCGCGAAGACGCTGAGCATCGCACCGCCCGGGGGCAGCGCCTGCATCAGGCGGCCCCGCTCGGCGATGAGCGCCAGGCCGTCCTCCAGCGACAGGTGGCCGGCGACGACGGCGGCGGCGAACTCACCCACGCTGTGGCCCATCACCGCGTGCGGCACCACGCCCCAGCCCTTCCACACCTGCGCCAGCGCGTACTCCAGCGCGAACAGCGCCGGCTGGCTGTACTCCGTCTGGTCGATGGGGGAGTGCGCCCCCTCGGCCGGGAAGAGCACGGGCAGCAGCTCCATCCGGGGCCGCAGCAGCCGCGCGCACTGGTCCAGCGCGTCACGGAACACCGGCGAGGTCGCGTACAGCTCCCGGCCCATGCCCACGTACTGGCTGCCCTGCCCCGTGAAGAGGAAGGCGACCCGCGGAGCCCGAGGCGCCACCTCGCCCGAGGCCACCGCGTCCGAGAGCTCGCCCCGGGCGAAGCCTCGCAGCGCCTCGGCCAGCGCCTGCGTCGATTCGCCCACCACCACACTCCGGTGGTTGAAGCGCGCGCGCGTGGTGTTCGCGGTGAAGCACACGTCCGCCGCGTCCAGCTCCGGGTGCGCGGACAGGTGGCTCGCGTACTGGCGCGCCTGCTCCACCAGCGCGTCCTCCGACTTCGCCGTCAAGAGCAGCAGGTGCGAGGCCGGGCGGCTCGGGGCCACCGAGGGCACCGCGCGCGCGGGGGCCTCCTCCAGCACGATGTGCGCGTTCGTCCCGCTCATGCCGAACGAGCTGACGCCCGCGAGCCTCCGCTTCTCCGAGCGGGCCCACGGCAGCGCGCCCTCCGCCGGGATGACGAAGGCCGTGCCCTCCATGCGGATGCGCGGGTTGAGCCGGGTGAAGTTCAGGTGCCTGGGGATGCGCTCGTGCCGCATCGAGAGCACGACCTTCATCAGCCCCGCGATGCCGGCCGCGGACTCCAGGTGGCCCAGGTTCGTCTTCACCGACGCCAGCGCGCACCGGCTGCCGTCCGCCCTTGGCGCGCCCACCACGTCGGCCAGGGCCTCCACCTCGATGGGGTCACCCAGCGACGTGCCCGTGCCGTGCGCTTCGATGTAGCCGATGGCGGAGGGCTCCACCCGCGCGTTCGCCAGCGCCTGACGCAGGAGCGCCTGCTGCGCGAGCACGTTGGGCGCCGTCAGCCCCGTCGAGCGGCCGTCCTGGTTGATGGCCGAGCCTCGCACCACCGCCAGGATGGTGTCCCCTTGCGCCTGCGCGTCCGACAGGCGCTTGAGCACGATGACGCCGCAGCCCTCGCCGCGCACGAAGCCGTTGGCCCACGCGTCGAAGGTGCTGCACCGCCCGTTGGGTGACAGCGACTGGGTGCGCTCAATCATCTCCGTGCTCAGCGAGTCCAGGATGAGGTTCACCCCGCCCGCGAGCGCCAGGTTGCACTCCCCCAGCCGCAGGCTCTGGCAGGCCAGGTGCACCGCGACGAGCGACGACGAGCACGCCGTGTCCACCGCGAGGCTCGGGCCCTGGAGGCCCAGCACGTAGGAGACGCGCCCGGGCGGGAAGCAGTGGCCGTTGCCGGTGATGTAGTAGGCGTCGAGCTGGTCCGCGCCCATGGGCAGCACGCGCTCGTAGTCGTTGCCGGTGATGCCCACGAAGACGCCGGTGGACGAACCCAGGAGCTTCTCCGGGTTCTGCCCCGCGTCCTCCAGCGCCTCCCAGCTCACCTCCAACAGCAGCCGCTGCTGCGGGTCCAGGCTGGCCGCCTCGCGCGGGGAGATGCCGAAGAAGTCCGCGTCGAAGCCGTCCACCTCCTCCAGGTAGCCGCCCCAGCGAGGCGCGCCCGACTCCGGCCCCTGGCGGCGCGACGCCGGCTCGCGGCGCACGGCGTCCCGCCCCTCCTCCAGCAGATTCCAGTACGCCTCGGGCGAATCCGCCACGCCCGGGAAGCGGCACCCCATGCCGACGATGGCGATGGGCTCCGTGCGCGCCTTCTCGAGCGTGTCGAGCTTCGCCTGCACTTTCTGCATCGCGAGCACGGCGCGCGCCATGCGCTGCTTCAGTTCATTCTCATGGGTCGCGTCACTCACGATTCGTTCTCCAGCGCGGTCAGCGCATCGTCGAAGAGGTCCAGCAGGCGCTCATCCGAGAGGGCCGCCAGCTCCGCGGCGGACTCCTCGGCCACGCGCTCCTGGCCCTCCGTCGACGGTGAAGGGGTTGCGGGCTCGCGCACCGGCGCGAGCTCCAGTCTTTCGAGCAGGTGGGCGCTCAAGGCGCCCAGCGTGGAGTGCGTCCACAAGAGCGTCGCGGAGAGCGTCAGCCCCAGGGATGCCTCGACGCGGTTGCGCAGCTCCAGGCTCATCAGCGAGTCGAGCCCCAGTGCCCGGAACGGGTCCGCCCGTCCCACGCGCGAGGGCTCCAGCCGGAGCACCTGGGCGATTCGCTCGCGCAGGTGCGCCTCCAGCAGCTCCAGGCGCGCGCCCGGCTCCGCCTGCCTCAGCGCGGCCAGGAAGTCCGAGCCGGGGCGGGCCACCTCGCCCCGTCCCTCCGCGCTCAGCTCGGACCAGACGCGCAGGGGCGCCACGGACGGGAAGAACTCCAGCCACTGGCGCACGTCCAGGCGCACCGCGGCGGCCTGCGTGGCGCCCTCTTCGAGCAGCCGCTGGAGCAGCGCCTCGCCCTCGCGCGCCGTGAAGCTCGCCATGCCCTGGTACGCCAGGCGCTCGCCCCGGTTGGCCTGCGCGGCGGCCAGGCCCACGTCCGCGAACGGGCCCCAGTTGACGCTCAGGGCCGGCAGGCCCACCGCGCGCCGGTGGTGCGCCAGCGCATCCATCGCCGCGTTCGCCGCCGCGTAGTTGCCCTGGCCCGGCAGCCCCAGCAGCGACGCCACCGACGAGTAGAGGACGAAGAAGTCCAGGGGCTCGTCGCGCGTGAGCTGGTGCAGGTTCCAGGCGCCACGCACCTTGGGCGCCATCACCGTGCGCAGGTGCGACGTCGTCAGCCGCGCCAGGGTGGCGTCCTCCAGCACGCCCGCGCAGTGCAGCACGCCGCGAAGGGGCGGCAGCGCCCCGCTCCGCGCCGGCGCCAGCGCGGCCTCCAGCTGCTCCGCGTCCGAGACATCCGCCCGGGCCACCTCCACCCGCGCGCCCCGCGCCTCCAGCTCCGCCAGCGTCCGGCGCGCGGCGTCGGACGGGGCGGAGCGGCCCATCAGCAGCAGGTGACGCGCGCCGTGCGCCACCAGCCACGTCGCCGCCGACAGGCCCAGGCCGCCCAGGCCGCCCGTCACCAGGTACGTCGCGTCCGCGCGCACCCGGAAGCCCGCGCGCGCGGGGGCCACCGTCAGCGCCGGGTCCTCCATGCCGATGACGAGCTTGCCGGTGTGCCGCCCCTGCGCCATCTCGCGGAAGGCCTCCGCCACGCGCGAGACAGGGAAGCGCTGGTGCGGCAGGGGCCGCAGCGCGCCGGACTCCACCTGCTCCATCACCTCCTGGAGCAGCCGCGCGAACAGCACCGGCTTGCGCGTCTGGAGGCCCGCCAAATCGATGGCCGTGTACGAGATGCTCTTGCGGAACGGCGTGAGCTCCAGCGCCCGGCCGTCGTAGATGTCGCGCTTGCCGACCTCCAGGAAGCGGCCATCCGGCCCGAGCAGCTCCAGGCCGCGGGGGATGGCCTCCCCCGAGAGCGAGTTGAGGACCACGTCCACGCCCTCGCCGTTCGTCAGCCGCTTCACCTCGTCGGCGAAGGCCAGCGTGCGCGAGTCCATGACGTGCGCGATGCCCAGGGCGCGCAGGAACTCGCGCTTCTCGGGCGTGCCCGCGGTGGCGAAGATTTCGGCGCCCCGGGCCTGGGCCACCTGCACCGCCGCCAGCCCCAGTCCTCCGGCCGCAGAGTGAATGAGGATGCGCTCCCCCTGACGCAGCCGGCCCAGGTGCTCGAGCGCGTACCACGCCGTCATGAAGACGAGCGGCACGGTGGCCACCTCCTCGGCGCTCAGGCGCTCGGGGCACGGACGCACGAAGCGCGCGTCCGCGATGACGTGCGAGGCCAGGCTGCTCCCGGCGACCGCCACCACCCGCTGTCCCGGCGCGAGGCCCGTGACGCCCTCGCCCACGGACACCACGCGGCCGGCGCACTCGCCGCCCAGCGAGACGGGCCCCGGTGGCAGCCCCGGATAGATGCCCATCGCCTTCATCACGTCGATGAAGTTGAGGGCCGCCGCCTCCACCTGGACCTCCACCTCGCCGCGCCCCGGACGCCGCCGCTCGGCCACCCGCGCCACCAGCCGGTCCAGCACGCCGGGCGTGGGAATCTCCACCCGGAAGGCGCGCCCCGCCGCGGGGAGCCTCGGCTCCACGGACTCGCGCGAGGACTCCACCGGGAGGCGCCGCGCCAGCCGCGCCGCGTGCCGCCCCCGCGCGCGCAGGGCCACCTGCTCATCCTTCGCGCCACAGAGCAGCTCGGACGCCAGCGCCGGGGCCACCGCCTCCGGCGCCAGCTCCTCCACGTCCACGCAGGTGCACCGCAGCTCCGGATGCTCGTGCGACACCACGCGGCCCAGGCCCCACAGCGCGCCCTGCACCGCGCACACCCGGCGCTCCTCGCCCACGGCCTGCGCGCCGCGCGTCACCAGCCACAGCCGGGGCGCGGCGCGCCAGGCCGCCCGCGTCAACTCCTGCACCAGGTGCAGCGCGCCGCCGCACCACCGCTCGGCCTCGTCGCTGGCGCGCGCCCCGGCCACCTCCACCTCGGCGGACTCCAGCGCCCACAGGTACACCACGCCGCCACAGGGCGCGCCGTCCGGGAACGCCTCCGCCAGCAGCCGCTGGAAGTGCTCACGCGAGCCCGGCGCCACCTCGAAATGCCCGGGCCCCAGCGCGCGGAAGCCCGTCCCCATGTCCACCCGCACGCACGTCTCGCCTCGCGCCTCCAGGTGGCGCGCGAGCGCGGCGCCGTGGCCCTGCCCATCCATCAGCACGAGCCAGGGCGCCCCCGCGGAGGTAACCGTCGCGGGCGCCTCCACGCGGTGCCACGCCAGCTCGAAGAGCGCCTGGTCCTGGGCCACCCGCCGCGCGTCGCGCTGTCCCGCGAGCGGCGCCAGCACCAGGCCCCGCACCTCGGCCACGGGCAGCCCCTCCGCGTCGAGGAGCCACACGTCCGCCTCCAGGAGAGGCTCACCGGCGACGGGCTCCGCCACGCGCGCGTGGGCCCAGCGCACGGGCGTGTTCGCGCGCGACACCGTGAAGCGGCGCACCCGCACCGGAACGTGGGTGCCGCCGCCCGCGGGCAGCGCCTCCAGGAGCACCTGAAGCCCCGCGTCGAGCATCGCCGGGTGCAGCCCCCGCACGGCGCCCAGGGCCTCGGGCACCTCCAGCCGCCCCAGCGCCTCCCCATCCCGCCGCCACACCTCGCGCAGCCCCTGGAACGTCGGCCCATAGCCCAGGCCGCGCGCCTCCATCTCCTCGTAGTGCGCCGCCCCGTCGCGCGACGGGGCGCACCGCCGCCGCACCTCGTCCAGCGGCACCGCCGTCGCCTCGCCCCCAGCGCCCAGCGGACGCACGGCCCCGGACGCATGCGCCGTCCAGACCTCGGCGCCCGCGCCCGACACGGGCACGAAGCTCGACACCTTGAACGACGCGCCCCCGGCCGGCTCGGACGTCAGCACCAGTTGGGTCGGCCGTGAGCCCTCCTCGGGCAGCGCCAGCGCCTCGTCGATGCGCACGTCCTCCAGGGCCCACGGGCCGTCGCCCAGGCCCTCGCGCGCCGCGGCCAGCGCCCAGTCCAGGTACGCCGCCGCCGGGAGCACCACCGCGCCCTGCACGCGGTGGTCCTTCAGGTAGGGCAGCCGCTCCACCGCCACGTCCACGTCCCAGAAGCGCGCCCCCGGCCGCAGCGAGGACCGGCGCGACACGCCGAGCACCGGGTGCCCCTGCCCGTC
>NZ_JAAIYB010000430.1 GCF_010894475.1 Myxococcus vastator | reverse complement strand
GCAGATGGGTATAAGGGACAGGGCTTGCGGCGGGCGCGCGGCGTCTCGGTGGCGTCGGCGCCGTCGGCGGGAATGAGGTTGGGCGAGGGCGGCAGGAAGGACGCGGCCCAGGCCGGGTCGGCGCCGAGGGCCGGGCGCTTCTCCGCCTTCGCCGACGCCTTCTCCGGGAGGGCCAGCACGGGCGCGGGGGCGGGCGGCAGCGAATCGGCCTCGCGGGCCGGAAGCAGCTTCTTCTCCAGCTTCTCGCGGTCGCGGGACTCCTTGAGCGCCAGCTTCGCGGCGGCGGCCTGCTCCTTCTCCTGCTGCTTCGACAGCCGGAAGGCCTCTTCCGCCATGGCCTCGGCCTCGGCGGCCTCGGCCTCTTCCGCCAGGCGCTCGGCCTCGGCGAGCTCTTCCTCGTCGGCCTCGAGTTGCGCGAGGAAGGCGGCTTCCTCCAGCTTCTCCTCGGCGGCGCGCTCCTGGCGCTCCTGGTAGGCCACCTTCTGCGCTTCCCAGAACACGCTGGCGGATGCCTGGACGCGGCGGCCCAGCACGCACAGCCCGGCCCAGGCCAGCGAGCACACCTTGAGGAAGGTGTACTGGGTGCCCACGATGAGGGCGGCGGCGCTGATGGCGGTCACCAGGATGACGGTGCCCACCGTGGAGAACAGGCTGGACATGATGCCGCCCAGGCCGGCGCCCAGCGCGCCACCCGGCGGGTGTGCCCAGCCCTTGTCACCCGCGAACATCAGCTGTGCCAGCACGGACACGCTGACCGTCAGCAGCGCCAGGCTGATGATTTGCGGCCCCCGCTTCCGGTCCCGGTTGCCCACGAAGAGCACCATGGCCGTGTAGATGCCGCCCGCCGGGATGAGGTAGGCGCAAACGCCCAGCAGGCCGCGCAGCGACTCCGCGATGAGGTGCCCCATGGGGCCCACCGCGTTGTTGAAGCCCGGTCCCACCCGGTCCTTCGCGTCGAAAGTGGCCACCGCCAGCAAGGCAATCAACGACGCCGCCAGCAGGAACACACCGATGATGGCTCGGGTGGCGACGTCGCCGCCCTTGCCGGCCTTGATCCGCTTGTTCGCCAGCGCCCTGCGGCGCGTCGCGATTTCCTGCCGGGACAAGACCGCCTTCTCCGCCCGACCCTTCTTCGCCGTCATGTCCGTCTTCCCTCTGCGCGTCTCAGCCGCGTAGCGGGCTGTAGCAATGCCCGCGGCGAGTGTAGGGAGAGCGAGGGAGCGGTCAATTTTCCAGCTCCGGACGGGGGACCTACATTTCGGCTGCACCCCTCCCCAGAGGGGGTATGGTGCCGCCCAACATCGCCGCCCGGGCGCGCACGCCGCGCGGCGGCGGGACTTCGTGGAGGAACATCACATGGCCGACGCTCGTACCGACAAGCCGTCATCCACCGAGGAGGAGTACTTCGCCCGGGAGGAGATTGAGAAGAAGCGCAAGCTGGCCCTGGAGCAGGCCGCTTCGAACGCGGCGCAGCAGCGCGAGGAGCTCAAGAAGCTCCACTGGATGAAGTGCCCCAAGTGTGGCCTGGACCTGCAGACGCTGAAGCAGGGCAAGGTCGAAATCGAGACCTGCTTCAACTGCCACGGCATCTTCCTGGACGCCGGTGAGCTGGACCAGCTGGTGGAGCAGCACGGCCACGAGGGCAGCGGCAAGGTGATGGGCGCCATCCTCAACCTCTTCAAGAAGAAGTAGGACGCCGTGGCGCTCACGCTCGAGCAGGTGCGCCATGTGGCCACACTGGCGCGGCTGTCGCTGACTCCGGAAGAGGAGCAGCGCTTCACCACCCAGCTGTCCGCGGTGCTGGACGCGGTGGATCAGCTCCAGGCGCTCGACGTGGAGGCCGTGGCGCCCACGTGTCATGCCACGCTCACGTCCTCACGGCTGCGTGAGGACGTGACGCGGCCGTCTCTGCCGCCGGAGAAGTCCCTGGCCAACGCGCCGGCGAAGTCCGACACGTCCTTCGCCGTGCCGAAAATCATCGAGTAGTCCCGGAGACTCCACGCCATGCAGCTCACGGACCTCACGATGCTGGAGCTGGCCGCGAAGCTGGCCGCGGGAGCGGTCTCCTCCGAGGAGGCCACCCGCGCGAGCCTGGCGCGCATCCAGCAGGTGGACCCGAAGGTGCGCGCCTTCCTGCGCGTGGACGAAGCCGGCGCCCTGGCCGCTGCTCGCGCCAGTGACGCGCGTCGCAAGGCGGGCGGCCCCGCCAGCGCCCTGGACGGCGTGCCGCTGGGGCTCAAGGACATCTTCCTCACCGAGGGCGTGGAGACCACCGCCGGCTCGCGCATCCTGGAGGGCTTCGTTCCGCCCTATGACGCCACGGTGGTGCGCCTGCTGAAGGAGGCGGGCCTGCCGCTGGTGGGCAAGCTGAACATGGACGAGTTCGCGATGGGGTCGTCCAACGAGTCCAGCGCCTTCTTCCCCAGCCACAACCCGTGGGACGTGTCGCGCACGCCGGGCGGCTCGTCCGGTGGCTCGGCGGCGGCGGTGGCCGCGCGCGAGGTGTTCGGCGCGCTGGGGACGGACACGGGTGGCTCCATCCGCCAGCCCGCGGCGCTCACCAACACCGTGGGGCTGAAGCCCACCTACGGCCGGGTGTCGCGCTTTGGCGTCATCGCCTTCGCCTCGTCGCTGGACCAGCCGGGCCCCATGACGCGCACGGTGGCGGACGCGGCGGCGCTGCTCCAGGTGATTGCGCGGCCGGACGCACAGGACGCCACGTCCGCGGACGCGCCCGTGCCGGACTATTCGGCGGACCTGGAAGCCGGCGTGCGGGGCCTGAAGCTGGGCGTGCCGCGCGAGTACTTCACCGAGGGCATGGACTCGGAGGTGGAGGCCGCGGTGCGCGAGGCCCTGCGCGAGTACGAGCGCCTGGGCGCGACGCTGGTGGACGTGTCGCTGCCCCACACGAAGTACGCGCTGGCGACGTACTACCTCATCGCGCCCGCGGAGGCGTCCAGCAACCTGGCCCGCTATGACGGCGTGCGCTTCGGCCTGCGGGCGAAGGACGCGCGCAGCCTGCGGGACGTGTACGCGCTGACGCGGGAGCAGGGCTTCGGCGCCGAGGTGAAGCGCCGCATCATGCTGGGGACCTTCGCGCTGTCCTCTGGCTACTACGACGCGCACTACCTGCGCGCGCAGAAGGTCCGCACGCTCATCCGCGAGGACTTCACGCGGGCGTTCCAGCAGGTGGACGCGCTGCTGTCGCCCACCTCGCCGGTGCCGGCCTTCAAGCTGGGTGAGAAGGTGGAGGACCCGCTGTCCATGTACCTCATGGACATCTACACGCTGCCTTGCAACCTGGCGGGCCTGCCCGGCCTGTCGGTGCCCTGCGGCTTCACGAAGGCGGGCCTGCCCGTGGGCCTGCAGGTTCTGGGACGGCCCTTCGACGAGGCGGGCCTGCTGCGCATCGCCCGCGCCTACGAGCGCGAGCACGACTTCTTCCGCCGCTCCGCGCCCCTGTAGGGCCCGCGAGCGTCCGCCCTGGTGACACCGCCATGCCCGTGAGCGATTTCCAGCCTGTCATCGGCCTCGAGGTCCACGCGCAGCTCCTCACGCAGTCCAAGATTTTCTGTGGCTGCTCCACCGCGTTCGGCGCCGAGCCCAACCGCAACACCTGTCCGGTGTGCCTGGGCATGCCCGGCGTGCTGCCGGTGCTCAACCAGCGCGTGGCGGAGTTCGCCGTGCGCACGGGCCTGGCGCTGGAGTGCACCATCCGCCCGACGAGTGTGTGGAGCCGGAAGAACTACTTCTATCCGGACCTGCCCAAGGGCTACCAGATTACGCAGTTCGACCAGCCCATCTGCGAGCACGGGCGGCTCGTCATCGACACCCCGCTGGGCGAGAAGGTCATCCGCATCCTCCGCATCCACATGGAGGAGGACGCGGGCAAGAGCGTGCATGACGCGGGCGGGGGGCAGAGCCTGGTGGACCTCAACCGCGCGGGCGTGCCGCTGCTCGAAATCGTCAGCCAGCCGGACCTTCGCGACGCGGACGAGGCGGTGGAGTACCTGAAGGCGATGCGGGACGTGCTCGTCTACCTGGGCGTCAACGACGGCAACCTGGAGGAGGGCAGCTTCCGCTGCGACGCCAACGTGTCGGTGATGCCCAAGGGCTCCACCACGTTCGGCCAGCGCTGCGAGCTGAAGAACCTCAACTCGTTCCGCTTCCTCAAGCAGGCCATCGAGTACGAGATTGCCCGGCAGGTGGACGTCATCGAGTCGGGCGGCAAGGTGGTGCAGGAGACGCGCCTGTGGGACGTGAGCAAGGGCGTCACCCGCTCCATGCGCAGCAAGGAGGAGGCGCACGACTACCGGTATTTCCCGGAGCCGGACCTGCCGCCGCTGCACGTGAGCGCGGAGGCCATCGACGCCGCGGCCCAGGCGCTGCCGGAGCTGCCGCGCGCGAAGCTCCAGCGCTTCACCAGCCAGTACGGGCTGCCCGCGTATGACGCCCGCATCCTCACCGCCGAGCGCCCGCTGGCCGACTATTTCGAAGCCTGCGCCGGGCACTACAAGGACTACAAGAAGCTCTCCAACTGGTTCCTGGGCGAGCTGATGCGCCTGCTGAAGGAAGAGGGCACGCCGCTGTCCGCGCTGCGCTTCACGCCGGCGCAGCTGGGGGCGTTGCTGGGCGCCGTGGACCAGGGCACGGTGTCCGCCAACGCGGGCAAGGACGTGCTCGGGGAGATGTTCCGCACGGGCAAGGCGCCCGCGGACATCATCGCGGAGAAGGGCCTGGCCCAGGTGAGCGACACCGGCGCCATCGAGGCGGTGGTGGACGACATCCTCGCGAAGAACGCGGGGGAGATTGAGAAGTACCGCGCCGGCAAGAAGCAGGTGTTCGGCTTCTTCGTGGGCCAGGTGATGCGGGCCATGAAGGGCAAGGGCAACCCCGCCCTGGTCAATGAGCTGCTGAAGAAGAAGCTCGGCGACTAAGGCGTGCCTTGGCCCGTGGTGGCGACGGTGGCGTGCACCACGTCCTCCTCCTGCGTCGTCTGGGCCTGGGCGAGCACTCGCACGTCGCCGGAGCGTGTTCGCTCCAGGATGTGCGAGGTGGCAGTGAAGGTGCCACCAAACAGGCTGCCCACCTGCTGCGCGCTCACCACGTAGCGCACGTTCCGGAGCGTGCGGAGCTGCGCGGGCAGGCCTTCCTGTTGCCAGCGCTCGCCTGGGGCATGGGACGTCCCTGGCCCGGCGTGGATGGCGGGATGGGCGAGGACGTCCACCCGCATGGCGTCGAGGTACTGCGCGCAGGGGACGAACCAGGGCTCGTCGCGGGTATACGGCTGGGCGAAGCCGTCATAGCCGATGAGGGTCGCGAGCTTTCCGAAGGGCGTCGGGAGCACGGGCAGGTCCTCCGGGCGGCCCGGGCTGAGGTGCAGCCCGTCCTCCCAGGAGGGCACCAGGTTGGCCTTGCGCGCGGTCGCGACGCAGTGGCCCTCGGGGGAGAAGGTGTAGCTGGTGTTGTAGGTGCGCGCGCCGGAGGGCTCGAAGTCCGGCGAGTCCTCTCCTCGGCGACTGGCGGGCAGCAGCGCACTTCCGGCCACCACCCACAGGCCGAAGTCCCGCGCGATGCCAGAAAAAGTCTTCCACAGCGTCCGGTGCACGAGGGGCGCCCGGGCGGCGTAGAGGCACTCCGTCAGCGACGGTGGCTGGAAGTCGCGCCAGGCCTCCCACACGCCCCAGGCTTCGGAGAGGACCACGCGCTTCATCGCCCTCTGGACCGAGGCGCTTCGTCGCACGCGGTGAATGTGGCCCAGGAACAGCAGCGGTGCCCCCACCGACTCCGGCCACACGACGAGGGCCGGGTAGCGCGGCTGGCCTGACGCATCCCGGGCGCGCAGGGCATCCACCTTCGCCGCCAGCGCCCGGTGTCGCGCGGCGAAGGCTGCCGGAGAGGCGTAGTCCTCCAGCGAGACACGGGGCTGGAGCGCGAACAGTTCGACGAGGTCGGTGGTCGTGTCCACGGCGCGTTACTTCAGCAGGCCATTCTCGCGCAGCCGCTGCTTGAGGAAGGCATCCGCGGTGATGGGCGCGTGCCGCGCCGGGGTGTCCGCCGTCTGGGTGCAGGGCAGCGCCTGGAGCACGCAATCCGCAGAGGGGTGGACGAAGAAGGGCATCGAGTAGCGCACCGTGTCCTCTTCCTTGCTGCGTGGGTTCACCACCCGGTGCGTGGTGGCGGGGATGATTTCGTTTGTCACGCGGCTGAGCATGTCGCCCGAGTCGACGACAATCTGTCCGCGCAGCGTGTCCACCGGCAGCCATTCCCCGTCGCGGGTGAGCAGCTCCAGGCCAGACGCGGTGCCCTCACAGAGCAGGGTGATGAGGTTGATGTCCTCGTGCTCGGCGGCGCGCACGCCCCCCGGGATGAAGCGCTCCTTCAGCGGCGGGTAGTGGATGAGCCGCAGCACGGAGTTGCCGTCCGTGGCCATGCCGCTGAAGGTATCGCGCGCCACGCCGAAGTACTCGGCCAGCGCCTGGAGCATGACGCCCGCCGCGCCATCCAGCGCGTTGAAGAGCGACAGGGTGTGCTCGCGGAAGGTGGACACCTCGGTGGGCCACACGTTGGGGCCGTAGCGCGCGTGGTACGGGTGCTCAGGCGGCAGCTCGCGGCCCACGTGCCAGAACTCCTTCAGGTCCCCCACCTGGCGGTTCTTCGCGTGCTCCTGGCCATAGCCGATGTAGCCGCGCTGGCCGCCGTGCCCCGCCTGGGCGTACGGGGCCTTGGTGGCCTCGGGCAGCGCGAAGAAGCGCTCCACGTCCGTGTACGTGCGGCGGATGAGGCCGTCGTCGATGCCGTGGCCTTCCACCGTGACGAAGCCGAACTCCTTGATGCCGTCGCCGAACACCTGCACGAAGCGGGCGCGCTCCTGGGGCGTGCCCGTGCGGTAGTGGGACAGGTTGACGACAGGAATGCGGCGCTGGGTTGGCGACATGGCGCCGCACTCTAACCACCGTGATGGATTGTCGGCACGCACAGCGTCCGCCAAAGGACCCTGTTCTCCGACTCTGGCGTCGGGGGTGCGGCACCAGCGGACATCCGCCCTCATCCTCAGTGGAAGTCAGTGCTCCCTGATTCCATGTTGGAGGGCAGGTTGGGGGGAGGCGGATGCCCGAGGTGAGCAGCGGTGGTGGGTGT
>NZ_JAAIYB010000042.1 GCF_010894475.1 Myxococcus vastator | reverse complement strand
GCAGGGGCCGAGGCCAGGGCGAGCAGAAGCAGAGGTAGAGGCAGCATACAGTCGCGGGAACGGGGGCCCGGAGGCGGGCGAAAGCGGGAAGTATTCGCCCTTTTCCTTGACAGTCAAACAAGGAGTCGCGGTGAGCGCCCCTTGTCTGGACGCCTGGCAGGCGCAGCCGACCAGGCGAGCCCCTGGATTCCTGGATGACTAAGGCTTCCCGTGTCCCGGCCCCACGATGCGCGGCAGGTACGTCGCGAAATCGAAGTGAGGCGAGTTCTCCGGGTTGTGACAGGTGACGCACACGCTCTCGCCCGGCGAGGCGATGATGTTGTCGGTGCCAGGCGCATCCGCGTGCTCCGAGCCCGGACCGTGGCAGCTCTCGCAGCCCACGTCCTCGCGGCCCGCCACCTTGTCCAGCCGGCACACGCCGCCGGGTTGCTCCCAGCCGGTGACGTGGCACCCCACGCAGTTGAGGTGGAACTGCTTGCCCACCTGCTCCAGCGTCTCCCAGGCGTGGTGGTGCTTGGACTTCTCCCAGACGGGGAACGCATCCTCGTGGCAGGTGCGGCAAGGCGCGTTGCCCACGAAGCCCGCGCGGCCCGGCGCCGGAGGCGGGCAGTCCTGTCCGTGCGCCTTCGCCCAGGCGAGGTTCATCTTCCCCACGTCCGCGTCGTAGGCGGACACCAGCGCCACCGCCTCCGCGTCGGAGGGGAGGCTGGACTCCAGCGGCACGAAGCGCAGCGTGAAGGCGTTGACGCCGTCGGGGCTGACGGGCGGCGCGTTCAGCAGGGCCTGCCGGCGCGCCACCAGCTCGTCGCGCTTGCCCTGCTTGAGCGCCTTGAGCTTCGGGTCCGTGCCGGGGAGGTTGATGTCCTTGTCCAGCAGCGCCGTGCGTTGCTCCAGCGCGGCGGCCTCGCGCTCCAGGTCATCCTGACCCTTCTGCAACGCGAAGGGGCCGGGCTGGGGCGCATAGGCCAGGTCCACGCGCAGCAGCGAGCGTCCCTTGCTCTGCAGCGCCACCACTGGCACCGCGGACCGCACCAGCCGGTTCTGCTCGCCGCTGAACTCGGTGGCGGTGCGGGTGGCCACCACCACGTCGGCCTTCAAGCCCGGCTGCTCCACCGCCTGCTGGGCCACGTCCAGCGTGACGTCCAGCAGGCCCACCACGAAGTCCGCGCCCCGCGCGCGGGCCTGGGCGCTGGCCTGGGCGAGCTGCGCGGCCGTGGTCGCCGCCACCACGCCCACCTGCCGCTCGCCCGCGGGCAGCAGCTTCACCGCGCCCGGCGCCAGCTCCGGCAGCCCCAGGCCCTCGCGGAAGTCCACGCCCCGCGTGTCGTCCAGCGGGCCGGTGGCGCGCACCGCCAGGCCCATGTGCCGCATGGCGTCCGCGAGCGCCTTCGCCTTGCGCTCCTCCTGGGGCACCTGTCCCGGCTTGAGCCGCTGCTCGCCGAAGAGGCTGTTGCCGCCATCCACATAGAGGACGGGCAGCGAGCCCTCGCGCGCCGCCCGCACCTGCGCGGCGGCGCGGGCGATGCCGCCCCGCATGTTCTCGCTACAGCCGCACGGGCCCAGGTAGCCGCGCGTGTCGGCGGAGAGGAAGAGGATGGCGCCCGGGCCCTGGCCGGCGGCCGTGGCGGGCTTCGCGGCGGCGGTGGCCGATGAAGCGTCTGCTTCCGCGGGCTTGGGGGGAGGGTCCTTGCGTGCACAGCCAGCGAGCGACGCGGCCACCAGGGCCGCGGCGAGGAAGGCACGCATGGGCTTCACCAGAGGATGCTCTGCACCAGCTCGTCGATCTTCTCGCCCATGGCCTCCAGCCCGTTCACCTTGGACAGGGAGCCGTCGGCGCCCACCTGCTCGGCCAGCTTGGACAGCTCGTCGTCCGGGAGGCTGGAGAAGAGGACGATGGGGATGTCCTGCGTGCCGTACTCGTTCTTCAGCGTGCGACAGATATCCGTGCCCTTGGCCTCGGGCATGTGGATGTCGGTGAGGATGAGGTCCGGGCGCCAGGTCTGCAGCGTCTTCTCGAACTCCATGAGCGTGGAGGTGGCGATGACCTCGTAGCCGCGCGCCTCGAGCACGGCCTTCTCCATGGCGAGCGTAATCTCGCTGTCGTCAATCAGGAGGATTCTTCGCTTCTCGGACACGTCGACCTTCCTTCACGCCGTTTCTATCCTACCCCCACGCGCCGCACCAACGCTTTCCCGTGCGCTCCCGGGGTCGGCGTTTCCCTGATTTCGGATGTCCATCGCCGCACGCTCGGCCGCTGGGCGTCCGGGGACGACTTCTTTCCAGTGAGACACCCAAAGGGGATATGGCAGTCAGCCATGATGCACCGTGACAGTTGGACCCTGAGAGCACTCGTCCTGGGACTGGGGCTGCTGTGGAGCCTTCCTGCCGCCGCGCTCAACGTGGGCCTCGGTCCGCCTCCACCCTCGGTGGACCGGAGGACACCGCAGGCCGCCGTCCAGGGCTTCCTGGCCGCCGCGCACCGGGGGGACTACACCCTGGCGGCGCACTACCTGGACCTGGACTACATCCCCCGCGCCCAGCAGGCGGAGCGGGGCGTCAAGCTGGCCCGCGCGCTCAAGTTCGTGCTGGACCGCAAGCTGCCCGTGAACGTGGGCGCGCTGAGCACGGCCCCGGAGGGCGACCCGGCCAACGAACGCTACGACCAACTGGGCACCATTCCATTGCAGGGGAACAACGTCCCCATCCGCGTCCAGCGCGTCCCCTCCGAAGGGGGGCTGGTCTGGGTCTTCAACGAGTCCACGATGCGGCAGGTGGATCCGCTCTTCGCGGAGTATGGCCCCCGGCTGGTGGGCTTCCTGCCCGCCTTCTTCTTCAATGACACGGTGCTGGGGCTGGAGCCCTGGCAGTGGCTGGGGCTGCTGGTGATGGTGCTGGGCAGCCTGGGCCTGTCGGTGCTGTTGGAGCGCCTGGTCCTGGCACTGGCCCGCCGGGTGGCGCGGTGGACCCGGTTCACCTGGGAGGACGACGTGGTCTCCTCCGGGAAGGGGCCGGTGAAGCTGCTCACCTTCTCCGCGCTGCTGGCGGTGGGCACGCTGCTGTTGCGGCTGCCTCGGCCGGCGCAGGGCTTCTTCATGCGGGTCGCCTACTCGCTGAGCGTCGTGGCGCTGGCCTGGGCCGTCCTGCGCATCCTCCACGTCTCCGTCGCCTTCGTGCAGAGCCGCGTGTCATCGGAGATGAAGGACGCGACCCGGGCGCGCAGCGTGAGCACGCAGCTGGTGGTGCTCCGCGCCATCTTCGAGGTGGCCACCTATGTCATCGCCGCGGCGCTGCTGCTCATCCAGTTCGAGGTGGTGCGCAACGTCGGCGTGTCGCTGCTGGCCTCCGCCGGCATCGCCGGTCTGGTGCTCGGCCTCGCGGCGCAGAAGTCCATTGGCACGCTGCTGGCCGGCATCCAGCTCTCCATCACCCAGCCCATCAGCATCGGCGACACCCTCATCACCGAGGGCGAATACGGCACGGTGGAGAAAATCACGCTCACCTATGTGGTGCTGCGGACGTGGGACCAGCGCCGGCTGGTCATCCCCATCGTCCAGTTCCTGGACAAGCCCTTCCAGAACTGGAGCAAGGGGAACCCGGAGATGCTGGGGCCCGTCATCCTCCAGGTGGACTACCAGACGGACATCGACGCGCTGCGCGCGGAGCTGCGCCGCATCCTGGAGAACGAGGGCAAAGCCATGTGGGACGGCCGCGTGGCGTCGGTGGTCGTCATGGACGTGCTGGACCGGACCCTCACGGTGCGCGCGCTGGTCAGCGTGTCGGACTTCAGCACGCTCTTCGACCTGCGGGCCCTGGTGCGCGAGAAGCTGGTGGCCTTCCTGCGCGCCCATCCGCTGTGGCTGCCCGTCACCCGCACGGAGGCGCGCCCCTTCCCACCACCGGAGCTGGAGTCGGCGCAGCTGTCCGCGTCCCCGGATGCGCCGCCCAGGCCGCCTCGGGCGTGAAGGTTGGCTGCTCCCCAGGCGCAGTGAGCCCTTGCCTGGGGGCACGGGGTTTTGAATAGTCGCCGCGCCGCGCCGTCACAGCGCTGGAAATTCGCACCTACCGCCCGGGGGAGTCTTCGAGATGATGCGTCATGTCAGGTTGTGTGGGGCCCTTGCGATGCTGGCCGCCACCGTGCCGCTGACCGCCAGTGCCCAATCCGGAGGCCGCACGGACGGTCCAGAGGAGTCCGAATACGGCAAGGGCGGCTACAGCGGCCCCGGCGGCCGGAGCGTGTCGCTCCAGCTCGACTGGGGCGCGGCCATCAACTCCCGCAGGCCGCCTCGGGGCGCGCCGGAGGGCCCGCCGCTGTTCGTGGGCGCCACGCTGTCGCTGTGGGGCGCGGACTGGTACCAGTTGGACGTGAGCGGCGCCTACGTGTTCGACGGGGGCCGCTTCGTCGGCATGGTGGGCCCCCGCTTCCGGACCTGGGGCTGGCCGCTGGTGTTCACCGCGGGCCTGAAGGCCGGCGCCATCGTCATCCCGGAGGGAGAGGGCCTGCGCTTCGGCATCTCGCCGCAGCTGGGTGCCGAAATCCTCCTGGGTGACCGGGAGAACATCCTCATGGCCCTCAACTACACCCCGGACATCCCCATTGGCGGCGGCGGCGTCACGCACCGGCTGGGCATGTCCGTGGGCTACAAGTTCTAGCAAGGAGGCTTCAACATGATTGCCCAGCTGCTTGCCGCCACACTGGCGCTGACCTCCAGCCAGGCGCCTGTCTCCGTTGCCGGCCGAGGAAGCCCGCAGGTGAACCTGCCGTTCCCGGCCGGGGACGTGCAGACCTACAACATCATCCAGTGGGACCCCAACCAGCTCCCGCGCATCTATGAGCGCTCCGACCAGCTCCCGCTCACCGACGAGGAGCTGACGAAGCTGTCCCAGGCCGGCTTCGAGCCCGCCCAGCTCGTGAAGATGATTGAAGAGCGCCGCTGCGCCTGCGACGCCAGCGCGGACGGCCTCATCCGGCTCAAGAAGGCCGGCGTGGACAAGGACGTGCTGGCCGCGGTGTCCCGGCACGGCCTGGCGCCCAACCGCGGGCTGAACCTGCTGGTGACGCTGGACTTCACCGGGGAGAGCCGCACCGCGCGGGAGGCGTTCCTCTACTTCTTCGTGGACGACGGGGACATCACCCGCGTCTTCACCGCCAACCTCCCGGAGCTGCTGCGCCGCCGCAACAGCCACGAGACGACGGTGGACCGCAGCGACATCCTCGTCGCGCGCACCGTGCGGCGCGTCCAGTTGGCGGGCCAGGTGCCGCTGCGCACCTACGGCAAGCACCACGTGCTGGTGGTCGCCAGCGCCAGCCCCACGCTCACGCACCCGTCCCAGCTCACCGCGCAGGAGCTGTCGCGGGCGCAGCGCTACACCTTCGATTATCCCCGTGCGTCGCTGCAGAACGTCTGCCGCCTGACGGCCGGGTACCGCCGTGACGCGGTGCTCGCCTACAAGTGGAACTTCGAAGGCAGCCGCTTCGAATGCGAATGGAACTAGGAGTGACCCGCACCATGAACACCCGCCGCCTGCTTCTGTCCGCCTGTCTCGCCGCTTCGCTGTCCGCCTGCACGGGCCCGCGCGCCTTCACGCGTGGCACGTACGAGGACCCGAACACCATCGAGATGCTGTCGGACCGCTTCAACGAGAACGACCTGCAGCTCATCGCGAAGAAGATGGCGGAGTCGCTCGCCACCTCGGCGCGCTTCTCCCAGCCCCGGCCGGACGGCTCGCTGCCCATCGTCCTGGTGGGCAAGCTGAAGAACAGCACCTCCGAGCACATCGACATGCGCTCGCTGGGCGACAAGATTCAGACGGCGCTGGCGCAGACGGGCCGCTTCGCCCTGGTGGACCAGCAGGCGCGCCAGGACATCGCGGAGGAGTACGAGTACCAGCAGTCCGGCTACGTCGACCCGAACGCCGCCAAGGGCCCGGGTCAGCAGACGTCGGTGGACTTCCTGATGACGGGCGACCTCGCCTCCATCATCCAGGAGGTCGGCCGCGACAAGCTCGTCTATTACAAGATGACCGCGAAGCTCAGCAACGTGCGGACCGGCCTCATCGAGTGGACGGACGAGAAGCAGATTCGCAAGAAGTTCGAGAAGCGCGGCGTGAGCTGGTAACGGGCGGCACCCTTCCATGTCCATCCACTCCCGCAGCCCAATCCGCCTGAGCGGGTGGGGCGCGCTCGCGCTCGCGAGCGTGCTCCTCCTGTCGTCGGGCTGCGCGGGTGACTATGTGGCGCGCACCCGGGGCGTGCGGTCCGCGTACCAGCAGGGGGACTATTCGCGCGCGCTGGCCTCCCTGGAGGCCGCGACGAAGGAGGGCCCCGAGCAGGACCGCCTGCTGGTGCTGATGGACAAGGGCATGGTGCTGCACGCCGCCGGGCAGTGGGCGGAGAGCAACGCCGTGCTCGAGGAGGCGGAGCGGCTCAGCGAGCAGCTCGACAGTGTCTCCGTCAGCGAGGAAGCGAAGACGCTCGTCACCAACGAGCGTCAGCGCGCCTACCGCGGGGAGGACTTCGAGAAGCTGATGATTTCCGTCCTCCAGGCGCTCAACTACGTGGGGCTGGGCGACGACGAAGCCGCCATGGTGGAGGTCCGCCAGGTCAACGAGCGCCTGGAGAAGATGATCGCCGAGGAGAAGAAGCCCTACGAGCAGCTCGCCATCGCGCGCTACCTGGGCGGCGTCATCCGGGAGGACCAGCGGGACTGGGATTCGGCGTACATCGACTACGCGAAGGCGTATGAAATCGCGCCTCGCAAGGACGCGCTGGCGGAGCCCCTGCTGCGGCTGGCGAAGAAGGCGGGCCGCGACGACGTGTACGCGGAGCTGCTGGCGAAGTACCCGGACGTCCCGCATGCGCCGCTGGCGCCGGACGAGGGACAGCTCGTCGTGGTGGTGGAGGCGGGCCTGTCTCCAGAGAAGCATCGCAACTCAAGGGACCCGGGCGGTGGCGGCGCCCTGATTGAAGTCCCCGTCTACCGGAAGCGGGGACTCGCTCCGCCGGTGAGCGTGGCCTTGGAGGGCGAGTCGAAGCAGGCGGTGACGGTGACGTCCCTGTCGGACGTGGCCGTGGTCCACCTGGATGACCGGATTGGCCGCCTGCTGGCGAAGCAGCTCGCGGGCGTGGCGGTGAAGGCGGGCGTGGCGGCGGGCGTGGGCGCGCTGACGAAGAGCGACGAGCTGGGCGTGCTGACCTTCCTCGTCCTCAACGCGATGAATGCGCCAGACCTGCGGTCCTGGCTCTCCCTGCCCGCGGAGTTCCAGGTGGCGCGCTTCCGCGTGCCCGCCGGGAGCCACACGGTGCGTGTGATGGCTTGGGGACAGACGACCGAGCATCCCGTGGAGGTGAAACCGGGCCGGGTGGGGTTGTTGGTGCTCCGGCGCTACTGATTTGGTTTTTTGATGTAGGGTGCGCGCCCCATGTCGCCGGTCCTGGCCACGGTGGCCCTGTATTCCCTCATCATCGTCCTCGGCGCGCTGGCTGGCGCGGTGGTCGTCGTCCTGAACGACCGGACCACCCATCTGGTGCGCTTCCTGGCCTTCGCCGCGGGCGTGATGCTGGGGGCCGCCTTCTTCCACATGCTGCCGGAGGCGTACTCAGGGGGCGGGTGGTGGGCCTTCGCGCTGGTGCCCGCGGGCTTCGCCTTCCTGCTGGTGCTGGAGCGCTACCTCGTGGCGCACGCGGGCGAGGACCTCTCCCACGGAGACACCGTGGCGGGCACCGGGCAGGCGGTGCATCCGGGCCACGTGCTGGGGCTCACCGCCTTCCTCGGGCTGTCCACGCACACGTTGTTTGACGGCATCGCCCTGGGCTCGGCGGTGGAGGAGGGCGTGGGCGGCATGGCGATGCTGGCCATCGTCGCGCACAAGGTGCCCTCCGCGCTGTCGCTGGCCTCCATCCTCAAGGCGGAGGGGCGCTCGCGGGTCTCCATCCTGTCGCTGTCCACGCTGTACGGGATGATGGTGCCGGCCGGCGCGCTGCTCTACTTCCTCTTCGACGCGATGCTGCAGTTCGAAAGCCTCGCGGCCAAGGCCCTGGCCTTCTCCGCTGGCACGTTCCTCTACATCGCCGTGTCGGACCTGTTGCCGCACGTGCATCGGCACGGCAAGGACCAGCCGGGCCGCAACGTGCTGGCGCTCTTCGTGGGCCTGCTGCTGATGTTCCTGCTCGCGCGCCTCATGGGACACCCAGGGCACCCCGAGCACTGAGCGCCCTTCATGGAAAAACGCACGGACTGGTACGAACACCCGCAGTACTACGAAGCCATCTTCGGCACGGACACCGTGCGCGAGGTGGACTTCCTCCAGACGCTCAGCGAGCGCTTCGGCACGGGCGGCAAGCTGTGGCTCGAGCCCGCCTGCGGCGCGGGACGGCTCGTGGAGGAGGCGTCGAGCCGGGGCCTGCGGGTGGTGGGCTATGACATCTCCGAGGCGATGCTGGCCCATGCGCGCGAGCGCCTGACGCCGGCGCAGCGGCGGCGCGTGAAGCTGGGGCCGTCACGCATGGAGTCCTTCGCCGACCCGGCGCTGGAGGGGCAGGTGGACCTGGCGCACTGCCTGGTGTCGACCTTCCGCTACCTGGACAGCGAGGCCGCGGCGCGCCAGCACCTGCAGGGGACGCGGCGGCTCTTGAAGCCGGGCGGCATCTACGTGCTCGGCTTCCACCTCACGGACTACGCGCGCGCCCGGCCCGAACACGAGCGCTGGGTGGGGCAGGTGGGCGAGGACCGCGTCGTCTGCAACACGAACGAGGGCCTGCCGGAGCAGCGGGCGCGGCGCTCGCCCATGCGCAACCGCCTGCGTGTCACCGGGCCGGACAAGGACTGGCTCATCGAAACCCAGTGGCACTTCCGCACCTACAGCAATGCCCAGGCGGCGAAGCTGTTCCGCGACGCGGGCATGCGGGTGCTGGCCGGGTACACCTTCGACTACGACCTCGACGCACCTGTGGAGCGGGGGAGCCTCCGGTTGGATCGCGTCTTCGTCCTCCAGCCGGACCCCGGGGCTGCGTCCGCGCGGAAAGCGCCCAGGACGGCCTCAACGCCCCGAAAACCGCGCAAGGCTTCACGATGAGGCCGTTTTAGACGGGCGGAAGAGATACTCGCGGTGAATTTCGAGCGGCCTGCGTTCTGATGGGACGCCGGCGCGTCCTGCTGGAACGCAATTCAGGCCCCTCCGGAGTGGCCGCGTTCACCCATCCGCTTGGAATCACACAAATGCCGCATCTGGCACGGGGCGCGCATGGCGTTTGGCCGTGGCGCTTCGGGAGACCGGGCTGCCCCGCAGTATCGGAGTTTCGGGAACGCGGAAGGAGGGGCCGCTCCTTCCGCGTTCTTCATCTCCGCTACACTCCGTTCGCCTGATGTGGTTCCTGTCGGAGGGCACTGGACGGAGGCGAGTGGATGCAAGACGAGATGGCGCAACTCCTCACGGATTTGCGGGGAGCCAGGGACTTCGAGGCCGCGGCTGGCGCAACGCTCCGGCGGCTGCAGGCCGTCGCCCAGGAGGCCGTTGCGTCCAGTCGGTACGCAGCCCGGGGACGGGTGTTGCGCGGCATCGTCCACCTCCGTCCGGGAGAGGCCTACCGCAGCCTGGCCGCGCTGGAAGTAGGGGCGGCGGAGATTACGGATGCCAGTGTAGGCACCCCCTTCTTCACGTCCGCCACGGCGTGGCGCGCGGTGGTGGAGCACCGGTGCGCGGTGTCCATCGACGTGAATGTCGGCACGGTGCAGCCCCATGCGCCCAACGCGCCCGTGACGGGGGACCCGAGCCTGGCGGGCTTCAACAGCCATGAGAGCCGGCAGCGCTTCCTGGGCCGTCACGCGACGCACGTCTGCGTGCTGCCGCTGCGCACGCCGGGCGGCGACATCGAGGGCATGATTTCGCTGGAGGCGGACTGCCTGGCGGCGATGGGGCAGGACTTCGTCTGGCTGGACGCGGGGGACCGGCTCCAACTGCTGGCCGACGTGGCGGCGCCGTACCTGGCCCGGCTGCCGCAGCGGCCCGTGGCCCGGCCGGAGGTGGATGAGTTCCTCCCGGTGGTGGGGCGCTCCATGGCGGAGCTGCTGCCCATCCTCCGCGTCTTCGCGCTTCAGGATGAGACCATCCTCATCAGCGGCGCCACCGGCGCGGGCAAGTCGCGGCTGGCGCGCTGGTGCCATGAGCGCTCCAACCGCCGCGGCAAGCCCTTCGAGACGCTGGACCTGGTGACGGTGCCCGAGGACCTCCAGATGGCGGAGCTCTTCGGCTGGAAGAAGGGCGCCTTCACCGGCGCGGTGCGGGATGCCCCCGGCAGCGTGGCCCGCGCGGAGGGCGGCACGCTGTTCATCGACGAAATCGACAAGCTGTCGCTCAAGGCCCAGGCGGGGCTGCTGCACCTGCTGGAGTCGCGCAGCTACCGGCCGCTGGGCGAGGGCACGGGTGAGCGGCAGGCGGACGTGCGCTTCATCATCGGCACCAACGCGGACCTGCACGCGGAGGTTCGCGCCGGCCGCTTCCGCGAGGACCTCTACTACCGCGTCAACGTGCTGCCGGTGCGCATGCCGGCCCTGCAGGAGCGCCAGGACGAAATCCCCCTGTGGGCGCAGTACATGGTGAACCGCCGGCACCGCGAGCGCTCGCCGGACGGCCACGCCCGGCTGATGAAAGAGGCGGAGCAGCTGCTGGTGGGAAGCCCCTGGCCGGGGAACCTGCGGCAGCTCGACAACATCGTCCGCCGCGCCTACACGCTGGCCATGGTGGAGCACGCGGGCGCCACGGGCGAGCTGGTGCTGCACGAGAAGCACGTCGCGCGGGCGCTCGACTACGAGCAGGCCCCTGGTGCCCGGCCGCTGCCGGAGGCGCTGCGCGCGGCCGCGCAGGCCTTCGTCGCGGAGGCGCGTCGCCGCAATGCCCCATTGGATTTGGACCTGGCCGATGCCTTCCGCGGCATGGTGCTGGGGCTGGCCATCCGCCAGGTGGGGCGGGACGAGGGCTTCAAGCTGCTGGGCCGTGAGAGCCTGGTGAAGAACCGCAACCACCACAAGGCGCTCAAGCGCGAGCTGGAGAAGGTGGACTCGCTCTACAAGGCGCTGGGCGAGGAGAGCTCGCCCTTCTCCGACTTGCTGTCGGAGGTCGAAAGCGTCTGAGCCGCCGCGGCGCCCGGAAGACTACCGGGCGTCGGCGTGGGGGCCCGCGGCGATGCCCGTGGCGCCCCGGGCCAGCTCGTCACACACCAGCGCGTGGAGCCGGAAGGCCATGCGCGCCTCCTGCACCACCTCGCGCGCCTCGTCCTCGTCCAACTCCAGCCCGTCGAGCCGCGAGTGGAAGCGGACGCGGAAGGCCGCGAGCTCCGCTTCGGGCACCGTGCCATAGAACGTAGTGCCCTGGCCTTCCGCCAGCTCGAAGGCGTCCGTGATTCGCCGCGCCCGGCGGTGCCCGCTGAAGACGTCCAGCACGCAGCGCGCGTAGGCGTGCGCCACCAGCAGGTGAGGGGCGTCCTCGGACACCTCCCGGATGCGCTCGGCGTGCAGCCGCGCCTCCACGCAGGTGAAGGTGTCCGTCCGGGACTCGCCGCAGAAGTACGTCAGGTCCGCTTCCAGCGCGGCGGTCAGCCGCAGCTCGGGCAGCAGCAGCGCGGTGGTGAGCGGGGTGCTCATGACGTGGGGCAGCGCCGCTTCGAACGCCGTGTAGAGCGTGTGGAGCTGCCGCAGGTGGCTCACGTAGTGCTGCGCCCGGACGTACTGCCCGTAGAGGCCCCCGTCCCACGCGTCGAAGAAGAGGGACTGGATGAACAGCGAGCGCTCCGCCTGCTCGGCCAGCTTCGCCGTGCCCTCCGCCAGCAGCTCGGACAGGGGCGCCGGAGGGGTGGCCTGGGCCAGCGGCGTGGGCGCCGGGTGCTGGGGCTCCACCCACCGCTTCACGCGCGCGGACACCTCCGTCCGCGGCAGCCGCAACGTGCCGGTGGCGCTCACTGCTTCCACCCGCCGCCCAGTGCACTCATCGCCAGGGGCTCGGCGTCCTCATTCGACAAGGCCTCCAGCGGCGTCCCCAGCTGCTGGAGCGCCTCCGCCAGCGTCATCCCGATGGCGCGGAGGACTTCCTCCTCCACGCGAATCGTCACCGGCCCCATGGCCAGATGGATGTGCCCGCACGAGCACCGCGTCACTTCCGCGCATGGACCTCGCGCCAGCACCGTCTTGCCGCATCCCTGACCGGGCATCGTCGTTATCCTTGATTTTGATTTTGAGTATCGAAATCAAAATCATGATGCACCAAAGGCTGGCGGAGAGCAAGCCCCGGCCTTTTCTCGACTTGCGGCGAGTGTGGGGAAGTGGACCGGCGTCCGACAGTGGGGGGCGTCAGCGGCCCAGGGGCTGGCGCTGCGCGTCCCGTAGCCCCACCAGCACGCTGGAGCCGCTGTCCGCCACGCGCAGCTCGCCGTAGCGGGCGCCCTCGTAGCGGCCGGCATGGCCTTCCTGGAAGAAGAAGGCCTCCGCGCCCAGGCGGTAGCGCCCCTTGCGCAGGCGGTACCGGAGCTTGAGTTCGCCGGGCGCCAGCGGCGTGTCAGGCGTGTCGAAGCGCACGAAGGTGCCCACGCCGTTCGCGTCCAGCCGCAGCACCAGGTTCCCATCGGTCGTGGTGGTGGGGTTCGCGCTCCGCTCGCGGCTGATGGCGTAGTCCAGCACCATGTAGTCGCCCTGAATCAGCGAGCGCGGGTCGACAGGGGCCAGCTCCAGCAGCACCGGCGTGCCCGAGCGCAGCACGTGCTCCTTCTGGATGACGAGCCCCGTGGGGACGAGCAGCGCGAAGGCCAGCCCGCCGAAGATGACCGCCGTGCGCGACATCACCGCACCTCCGTCGCCGGGGCGGGGAAGCGCCGCAGCAGGAACGAACGCAGGCCCAGGAACACCAGGCCGCCGCCCATCAACGCCAGCGACTTGGCCAGCAGCGTGAGGCCCAGGTCGTAGTAGTACCAGCCGCCGGACGCGAGCAGGTACGCCACCGCCAGCCCCAGCAGCACGCTGCTGCGCCGGTGGAAGCCGAGCACCAGCATGCCCACGGCGGTGATGACCGCCGGTGTATGGGGCGTGAGCACGGCCACCAGCGTCAGCGCCGCGAACACCGCCGCGCCCGCCACGCCGGTGGGCTCCAGCGCCAGCTCCCGCAGCACGCGCCACGCCGTGTAGAGCGTCAGCGCCGTCAGGCCCAGCGTCAGCACGGCATCCGGGAGCGCGGAGACGGTGTCGAAGAGGTGCCGGGCCACGTCCCGCATGCCCCGCGCCAGCAGCACGCCGGGGATGGCGCACGCGAGCGCGAAGGCCACCGGCCCCACCAGCTCACCCGGGCTGCCCCGGCGCAGCCGGGCCTGCTCCAGGAAGAGGAAGTGCATCAGCGCCGCGCAGCCCAGAATCAGCAGGTCCAGCGCGAAGCCGCCCACCAGGTGCCAGGCGAGGAACCCGGCCGCGCCCACCACCCCCAACGTGCTCAGGAAGCGGAGGATGGCGTCCGGGTAGACACACAGCAGCACGCCACTGATGACCAGCACCAGCGCCGCGCCGACGTTCTCGCTCTTCGCTTCGATGCCGAAGCTGGCGGAGGCCATGGCGGCGCCGGCCAGACACAGGGCCAGCGCGAGCTGCTCCACGAAGACGCCGCGCACCGTGCGGCGCAGCATCGTCGCGCCCGTGCACAGGCCCAGGCCCACCACGCCCATCACCACCTCTTCCTCCCAGAGGCCCGCGCAGGCGAAGAAGCTCAGCACGAAGAGGGCGGACAGCCAGGCGCCGACGCCGGCGAAGGCCTTCACGAACCAGGGCACGGCCACGGACTGGCGCTGGTGGGCCTCCAGGGCCACGCGGGCGCGGTCCACGGCGTCGGGAGCGAGCTGGCCTTCGGCCTGGAGCGCGTTCAGCACGTCCTGCAACGAGGGACGCAGGGCCATGTCAGGACTCCTCCGTGGCGCCGGTGACGCGGGCTTCGTGCCGCAGCCACCACACCGCGAGCGCCACCTGGGCGATGACGAAGAGCGGCAGCACGAAGAGGCCCAGGACCTCCACGTCCTGGTAGGAGTCGAAGACGACGCTGACGGCGCCGGAGGTCAGGAGCGTCATCGCGCTCACCGCGCCGAGCGTGAGCATGAACAGCTCGCCCTTCAGGTGCCGGTGCAGGGCGTACTCGGCCGCGAGCGAGGCCAGGACCAGGAGGAGCGCCACCACGGCGCCCGCGGGGGCTCCCGACGGGTGCATGATGAATGGCACCGAGGCGACCAGCACCGGCGCCACGGCCATCACCGCCAGCACCCGGGGCACCCAGCGCGCCTGGAGCCAGGGCACGCGCAGGTTGGCGAAGTGCTCGTAGGTGGCCCAGGTGAAGCCGTTGAGCCCGCCCAGCACCACCGCCAGCCAGTACGTCTGGTCCGGCTCCGTCTCCAGCACCTGGTCCCAGAAGAGGATGATGCCGGTGTTGACCAGCACCAGCGCCAGCAGCCCCAGGGGCGCGAAGCGGGACACCGCCACCCAGGGCAGGATGAGCACCGTCCAACCGATGAACAGCTCATACGGGTCCGCGCCCGTCTGATACGCCTGCCCGTAGACGGCCAGCAGCGCGCCCACGAGCACCGAGGCCGCGAACAATGACAGCTGGCCTCCCAGCGTCGCGCCCTGCCTCCAGGCACCCACGGCCGCGCCGGTGAGGGCCGCCGCGATGAGGCCCAGCTTCGCGAAGCGGTGCATGTCCGCCCAGTTGTACGCGAAGAAGTAGATGACGCCCGCGAGCACCAGCAGCACGCCCAGGCCCATCAGCGTGGTGGACAGGAAGCGCCGCCAGTCCTGTCGCGGCGGGGTGGCCACGGACAGGTGCAGCGCGCGCTCCAGGGTGGTCGGCGTCAGGACGCCAGCGTCCGTGAGTGCCCGGAGTCGTTCCGGTGTCGCGTCAAGGTCGAGCAAGGGTTTCAACACGGGCGCAGTCTAGCTGTCCGGCGGGGTGGCGCGTCCATCGGCATGCCTTCGCCCAGCGAAATCGTCGTGGGTGGATGACCCGAAAATCCCGCGCCTCCCGTATCTGTCTTCGAGAGCGACGGACGGATGGACGGGCCTGGGGCCCGTACCGCGTCGCTCGCCAATCCACAGAAAGGTTTCAACCGTGCGCTCGATGATGAAGCGTCTCTCCCTGGGTGTATGCATTTCCACGTCGATGGCGTTGCTGGGGTGCGGCGGCGAGATGATGGACGCCGACGCCATGTCCGACCTGGCGCTGCCCGAGGAGGCCGTGGGCACCACCGCGTCCGCGGTGGAGACGGCCAGTGACTTCCGCATTCGCACCGCCAACCGCTACGCGGGCATTCATGGCTACGCGGCGGGCTTCGGCAACTTCCATGAGGCCAACTACGGCGCGGGCGTGGTGCGTGGCACCATCCTGCTCAAGCCGGGCACCCTGGCGCACTACCTCGCGGTGCCCCGCTCCGCGCTGGGCAACACGGCGCTGAGCAACATCCCGGAGCTGTTCCGCCGCGCGCAGGACTACGGCAACGCGCACGGGTTGGGCATCGCGCTGCCCGCGTTCGAGCAGGGCCTCAACGGCTCCATCGTGGAGTACGGCATCAACTTCCTCCACCCCAGCGTCGTCGAGTTCCGCGACGTCCCGGGCTGGGCCATTGGCTACCCCAACGTGAATGACGCCGGGGCGATGATGCGCGCCGCCAACGACTACGCCTCCGCGAACGGCTTCTCCGCGGGCCTGCCCACCTTCCACTCCGCCACGTACAACGGCACGCAGGTGTACGGCATGCACCTCGTCCACGCGGGCTACGCCGACTCGCGGGACGTGCTCGCGGACGTGCTGGCCATGCAGGACCGCTTCAGCTCCGACGGCGCCACCGTCACGGGCGCCAACTGGGCCCGGACGCTGCGGCGCCACGAGGCCGCGCAGGACGCCATCCAGACCTGCACCCACCTGACCACCCTGGAGAAGTCCGCGCTGCGCATTGCCTACCGCAAGGCCATCCACCACACGGGGACGAACGAGGCCGGCATCAACGCGCGGGCGGAGCTGGGTGGAGACGACGTGTGGATCAACTTCGGCGTGCTCTTCCCGCAGGGGGACACGGAGATTGCCCAGACGCTCATCCACGAGATGATGCACATCGCCGGCTACTCGCACCCGGACCGCCGCGACGGCATCGACACGCCGTATGACGGGGGCCCGTACTACAACTCCGCGCCGCTGCGCGCCGAGCTGTGCATCGCGGGCTTCCAGAGCATCCACTCGACGCGCGAGTCCAGCCGCGAGCCCCAGGTGCGCTGACGTCCAGCAGGGGGGCGCGTCAGTCGCTGGTGACGAGCAGGGGCGTGGTGAGGGGGCGCTCCTCGCAGTCCAGGGGCGTCCCGTCCTCCCACGCCAGCATCAGCAGGTCCGCGGGGCCATCCAGCGCGATGATGGGGTGGTGCCACTGGCCGGGGCGGTAGTTCACGCCCTGGCCCGGGCCACACACGAAGGCTTGCAGCCGGTCCAGGTCCGGCTCGCCGCGCGCATCGTCCGGACACACGACGACCAGGAAGCGCTGGCACGCGAGCGCCACGAACAGCTGCGTGGAGCAGGGGTGGCGCTCCAGCAGGCGCACCTCGAAGGGCAGGGACTTCGCCACGGAGCGGAACACCGCCAGGTTGGGCGCGGCCTGGGGACGCGTGCCCGTCAGGTTCGCCACCTGGTCATATCGCGTGGCCGTTCCCTGGTTGGCGCTGTTGCCGCCCGCGAGCTCCAGCCCGATGACGTCGCCGTATGGCGCGAAGGCCTCTTTCGTGAGCGGTCGTGCGCGGAGGGGCGGTCGCATGGCGTGTCTTCCTCAATCCCGTGAGTCGTCGTCGTCCACGAGCATCATCCCGTGCTTCGTGAGCAGCTTGCGCAGGTACACCCGGGCGATGCCCGCCTCGCGGGCCGCGCGGGAGATGTTCCGGTCGCAGCGCGCGATGAGGCCCTGGAGGTAGTCCCGCTCGAAGACCTCGATGAGCCGCTCCTTGGCCTCCTTGAAGGGCAGCTCCGCGTCGAGCGCGCCTGGCGGCATCCGGGGCGAACCCGAACGCGCCTCCATGGGCGGCAGGGTGTCCTCGCCCAGGTGGATGGCCTGCTCCACCACGTTGCGCAGCTCGCGCACGTTGCCGGGCCAGGGGTACTGGGCCAGCAGCGCGCGCGTCTGCTCGGACAGCGCGCTGGGCGGACGGTTCAGCCGCTCCAGCATGGCGTCGATGAGCAGCGGCAAATCGTCCACCCGCTCCCGCAGCGGCGGCGGGACGACCTTGAGCACCGCCAGCCGGTGATAGAGGTCCTTGCGGAACCGGCCCTCCTGCACGGCCTGCTCCAGGTCGACGTGCGTGGCCGCGACGACGCGCATGTCCACCGTGCGGTAGTCGTTGGCGCCCACGCGCTTCACCTGACGGCGCTCCAGCACGCGCAGGAGCCGGGGTTGCAGCTCCAGCGGCAGCTCGCCGATTTCATCCAGGAAGACGGTGCCCCCCTGGGCACGCTCGAAGGCCCCGGCGCGCTCGCCGTGGGCTCCCGTGAAGGCGCCCTTCACGTGCCCGAAGAGCTCCGACTCCATCAAGGAGGGCGGAATCCCGGCGATGTCCACGATGATGAAGGGCCCACTGGCCCGCGGGCCTTCCTGGTGGAGCGCCTCCGCGCACAGCTCCTTGCCCGTCCCCGTCTCGCCCTGGACGAGCACGTCCCCGCCGCCCGCGGCCACCCGCTCCAGGACGGTGAACAGCTCGCGCATCCTCCCGCTGGCACCCACGAGCGCGCCGAAGCTCCGTCGAGAGGACAGCGGCATGGGCCGCTCCCGCGAATCCTCCGGTACCACCTTGAGCACGACGGTGCCCAGCGTCAGCGACGCCCCGGGCCGCACCTCCAGCGCGGTGAAGCGCACCCCTTCATGGAAGGAGCCGTTGCGCGAGCCCAGGTCCGTGGCCACCACCCGTTCGTCCGTCACCTCCAACCGCAGGTGCTGCCGGGACACGACGCGGTCCGTCAAGACGATGTCGCACGTCGAGGACGTGCCGAGCCGAAGCACCCCCGGGCGCAGGACGTGGCTGTGTCCCGCCTGCTCCCCGGAGAGCACCAACAGCTTCAACCGCAAGGGGCCGCGCCGCGCCACCGGGACGGGCGCCGTCTGGACCAGCGCGTCCACCTCCGTGTCCATGTCACCTGGGTCCGCCACGGCGCGCAGGCTACCACCTCGCTCATGCGGGGGAGGGGGGTGACAACTGTTGTTGTCACCTGACAACCGCGGTTACCAGGCCCGCCGGAGCGCCGTTCCGGGCGGCCTCCTCTAGAGCGCGCGCCACGTCCTGGCACCGGAGGCGCTGGAGGGCCCTGGCACACCCACTGCAATGGCCTGGCTCCGCCGCCCACCCGCGAAGTGTCTCGCCTTGAATGGCCAGACACTTCGCGGGTGGGCTTGTTTGTTTTTGATTTGTGCTCATTCCCCTCGGGCGCGCGCGGAAAACAAATAAAAACACCGCACGAAACACCGCGCCTATCCGACAGAGAATGTTCATGTAGTCAGCGCGCGAATTCCTAATCCAAACCATCGTAGCAATCACTATCAGGAGTCACGACCATGAGCCTGTCCATCGCGAAGTCCATCCAGTGCAACGGCTTCTCCGGCAACACCCGTGGCTGCGGCCCCACGGACCGCTACCAGGCGGCCTACCAGTCGATGGACCCGTCCAAGGCGGCGCAGACGGTGCTCAAGCACTTCGACGCCATCGAGGGCGTGGGGATGAACGCCAGCGGCAAGGGCGCCGGAGACAACAACATCGGGACGTCGGAGCTCAAGCGCGTGGCGGACCCGAACAGCGGCTTCCCGCCCGAGGTCCGCGCCGCCGCGAAGTGGGTGCTCGACCATCCCATCGCCCTGCGCTCGCTGGACCAGGGCGCCAGCAAGGCCCATGGCGGCAACAACGAGGTGCACCTGAGCAAGGCGGACCTCCAGGCGCGCGCGGGCAATGCCTCGGACTGCGGGGCTCCGCAGCGGCCCGTCCTCCCGCAGCGTCCGCCGCTGTGCGGCTCCGGGTTCGGAGGGGGCTTCGGCGGCGGCTTCGGAGGCGGCTTCGGCGGCGGAGTCGGTGGCCCGGGCGGCCTGCCCAACCCGCACCGTCCCAACCTGCCGCCGCGGCTGGACCTGTGCGGCCCTTCGTTCGGACCGCAGTCCCGCCCGCCCTTCGGCGCCAATCGCCAGGAGCCCATGGACGTCTACAAGGCGGCCCAGACGCTCAAGGACCACTTCCACTTCGCCGAGGGCGTGGGCATGAACGCCAGCGGCAATGGCGCCGGGGACAACAACATCGGCATGTCGGAGCTCAAGCGCGTGGCGGACCCGAGCAGCGGCGCGCCGAAGGAGCTCCGGGAGGCGGCGCAGTTCCTCATCAACCATCCCACGGCGCTGCGCTCGGTGGACCAGGGCGCCAGCAAGTCCAAGTCCAGCAAGGAGGTCCACATCAGCCTCCAGGACCTGGAGTCCTTCACGGCGAAGGCGCCCCGCCGCGAGACGCAGTCCAACCGCCTGGACCTGGCGCAGTTCATGGGCCGGGCGAGCATCTGGGGCTGAGTCCGCCCGGTGTCCCGGCTGCCCACCCGTCATGGGCCGCCGTGGTGCGCTGAAGGTGACTGGGAGCCGGGCTCTGGGGGGCGCCCGGCTTGCCACCTCCTGACACTGGCGCCTCCGGGGGGGAGGGCCCAGTGTCAGGGCATGGCAACCATCGACATCACCAAAGCCAACTTCAAGGAAATCGTCTCGAAGGAGGGAATCGTCCTCCTCGACTGGTGGGCCGAGTGGTGCGCACCGTGCCGCACCTTCGGGCCTGTGTTCGAACAGGCGAGCATGAAGAATCCGGACCTCGTCTTCGGCAAGCTCGACACCGACGCGGAGGTGGACCTCGCGGGGGCTTTCGCCATCCGCTCCATCCCCACGCTGATGGTCTTCCGTGACGGCATCATGTTGTTCGAACAGGCGGGGGCGTTGCCGGCCGATGCGCTGGAGGACCTCATCCGCCAGGTGCGCGCGCTCGACATGAACGAGGTGCGCCAGCAACTGGTGGAGCGCCAGGTCCAGCAGGGCGCGCCGCCCCAGGCCTGAGACGGCACACCGCTGTCCAGCACGAAGACGGGCGGAGCCTCCCGGGGGGAGAGGTCCTCCGCCACGTCTTCGTCTCAGCCCAGGACCTGCACCTTGCCGTGGTCGTCGCAGTGGCCGTCGTGCGGGTGATGCAGGTGACCGTCCACGAGATAGTCCATGTGGTCCCCATGCGGCGCGGCCGCGTGGCCACACGAGGGACCGTGGCGGTGCGTGGCTTCGTGGGCACCACAGGCATGCTGCGGCGTGCATTGCGCGGGGTTGCGGGCGTCCTCGGAGAGGGTGCACTCGTCGGTGTGGTCCGAGTGCGGGTGGTGCAGGTGCCCATCGTGCAGATAGTCCACGTGGTCCTGGTGCTGGATGGCGGGATGACCACAGCCCTTGGCGTGGACGTGGTCATGGTGCGCGTGCATCTTGTGATTCATGGCAGCCTCCCTGGCGGCGGTGTCCGTGGAGGACACGGCGGGACGGTTGCCATCCAGGAAGGCCAGGACAAGCGCCGCCAGGACGAGCCCCGACCGCCGGACCAGCCCATGTCACCCGAGCGCCGTCGGGCGCCTGCCTGCCGTGCGCCCGTCAGGGCTCCTGGGGCGCGGCGAGGAACGCCTTCAGCTCGGGGAGCACGCGCTCTGGATGTTCCTGCTGGGGGCTGTGGCCCGCGTCCAGGCGCAGGAGCCGGGCCTGCGGGAGGCGCCGCGCCGCCTGCTCGGCGATGGAGACGGGCAGGGTGTCCTCGCGCTCGCCCCAGACGAGCAGCACCGGCGCCGTCACGGCCTCGAGCTTCTCCGCGCGGTGGAAGACAGGGCCGGCCAGGGGCACGAGCCGGTTGAAGGCCCGCGTGGCGTCGGGGCTGGCGCCCGGGCGGGTGAGCAACTCGTACTCCAGGGCGCCCAGCCGCTCACCCAGTGGCGTCGGGGGCGGCGGCATCAGCTGGGCCCAGGCCCAGGGCCCCAGCGAGCGCGCCAGCCGTTCGGGGCCGGCGCGGAAGAAGAGGCGGGCCTTGCGCGCCATCTCCGGACCCAGACCCATGGCATCCACCAGGGCCAGCCGCTCCACGGACACCCGGCCGCGCAGCGCGAGCTCCAGCGCCACGAGCCCGCCCAGCGAGTGGCCCACCACGGCCACCGGGCCCGGGGCGAGCTGGGCCAGCAGGGCCTCGATGGGGGCGGTGAAGAAGGCCGCCGCGTCCTCGCCGGTGGCCAGCGGGCCTTCGGGGGTGGACGACATGCCGAAGCCCGGCAGGTCCACCGCCAGCACGCGGTGGCCCCGGGCCAGGACCGTCAGGTAGGTGAACCACTGGGAGGCCGCGCCGCCTCGCCCGTGGAGCAGCACCACCGTGGGGCCGGCGCCCGCCTCGAGGGTCCGGAGGGCCCCGCCGCCCGGCAACCAGTGAACCGTCGCGACCACCGCCGGGGCCAGCTGGGCGAGCAGCGCGGCCTCCACCGGCCCCACCGAGGGGGCCTTCATACCGGCCTCCTCGACACAGCCGTCCACCGGGAGTGGAACAGGGGTTGGCGTGGCGGCTGTGAGTGGTACATGGGGAGGACACTCCAGGAGGGGCGGACGGGCGGGCAACATACTGGAATGCGCGGCCCTCAGCGGTGTTGAGCCGGATACCCTGTAAACCCTAGGCTGCCCGCCGCCAGTCCGACACGAGGCGACATGAACACCGACATTCGCGCGCTCACCGAACGCGTGCAGCAGGAAAGCAGCTTCGTCGAGGTCCTCAACCAGGAAACCAGCAAGGTCATCGTCGGGCAGCGCTACATGCTGGAGCGCATCCTCATTGGCCTGCTGTGCAACGGACACGTGCTGCTGGAGGGCGTGCCCGGCCTCGCCAAGACGCTCACGGTGCGCACCGTGGCGGATTCGCTCAACGCCACCTTCATGCGCATCCAGTTCACCCCGGACCTGCTGCCCGCGGACGTGGTGGGCACCATGATCTACAACCAGCAGGCGGCGAACTTCACCGTCCGCAAGGGCCCCATCTTCGCCAACATCGTGCTCGCGGACGAAATCAACCGCGCCCCGGCGAAGGTGCAGTCCGCGCTCCTGGAGGCCATGGCCGAGCGCCAGGTCACCATCGGCGACCAGTCCTTCCCGCTGCCCACGCCCTTCCTGGTGCTGGCGACGCAGAACCCCATCGAGCAGGAGGGCACCTACCCGCTGCCCGAGGCGCAGGTGGACCGCTTCATGCTCAAGGTGAAGGTGGGCTACCCGACGCGTGATGAAGAGAAGGTCATCATGGACCGGATGTCCGGCGGCTCGTCTCCGCGCGCCCAGCGGGTCATTGACCTGCAGCACCTGGTCCGTGCGCGCGAGCTCGTCCACCACATCTACATGGACGAGAAGGTGAAGGAGTACATCCTCAACGTGGTGTTCGCCACGCGGGAGCCTGGCAAGTACGGCCTGAAGGACCTGGCGGACTACATCCAGTTCGGCGCCTCGCCGCGCGCCACCATCGCGCTGGCCCAGGCGGCGCGCGCGCACGCCTTCCTGCGCCACCGCGGCTTCGTCACGCCCGAAGACGTGAAGGCCATTGCCTTCGACGTGCTCCGCCACCGCGTCGCCATGACGTACGAGGCGGAGGCCGAGGACCTCACGCCGGAGAAGATCATCCAGCGTGTGTTCGACCGCGTCGAAGTCCCCTAACCTTCCTCCTCGAGCCCGCCAGGCGCCCCGTGCTTCCCAAGGACCTCATCCGCCGCATCCGCAAGCTGGAGATTCGCACCCGCAAGGTGGTCTCCGACATGCTCGCCGGCCAGTACCACTCGGTCTTCAAGGGCCGGGGCATGGCCTTCTCCGAGGTGCGCCAGTACCAGCCCGGTGACGAGATTCGCATCATCGACTGGAACGTCACCGCGCGCATGGACGAGGCCTACGTCAAGGTCTTCACCGAGGAGCGCGAGCTGACGGTGATGCTGGTGGTGGACGTCTCCGCGTCGAAGGAGTTCGGCTCGCGCGAGCGCACCAAGTCGGAGATCGCCGCGGAGGTGGCGGCGCAGATTGCCTTCAGCGCCATCGCCAACAATGACCGGGTGGGGCTGGTCCTCTTCTCGGACCGGGTGGAGAAGGTGGTGCCGCCGCGCAAGGGCCGCACGCACGTGCTGCGGCTGGTGAGCGACATCCTCACGTTCCAGCCGCAGGGGCGGGGGACGGACCTGTCCGCGGGGCTCAACTACCTGACGCGGGTGGCGAAGCGGAAGGCGGTGACGTTCCTCATCTCCGACTTCCAGGCGCTCGACTACGAGAAGCCGCTGCGGCTGGTGGGGCGCAAGCACGACCTGGTGCCGGTGGTGGTGGCGGACCCGTTGGAGGAGGCCTTCCCCCGGCTGGGCCTGGTGGACATGGAGGACCCGGAGACGGGCGAGCGCTTCGTCGTCGACACCAGCGACCCGCGCGTGCGGGGACGCTTCGCCCGGGCCATGCAGGCCGCGCGCGACGAGCGGCGCAAGCTGTTCAAGAAGCTGGAGCTGGACCACGTGGAGCTGCGCGCGGGTGATGACCACGGCAAGGCGCTGGCGAACTTCTTCCGCGCGCGGGCTCGGAGGATGGCGGCATGAACCGGCGCATCTCCTTGCTGGCGGTGTGGCTCGTGCTGGCGGCTCCGGTGGTGGCGGCTCCGGCGTGGGCCCAGGCCCCTGCTCCAGAGGCCGCGACGACGGAGCAGGTCGAACCCCAGCACCTGTCCGTGCGGCTGGAGCCGCAGCAGGTCCGCATTGGCGACCCCTTCGTCTACGAGGTGGTCATCACCCATCCGAAGGACCACCGCTATGAGCTGAAGGTGCCCCAGGAGACGGGGGACTTCGAGTTCCTGGACCAGACGCGCCAACGCCAGGACGGGCCGGACTCGGCGACCACCACCTTCCGGGTGCGGATGTCCGCCTTCGCCCTGGGCTCGGTGACGGTGCCGGCGCTGCCCTTCGACGTGGCCACGCCGGAGGGGCCCAAGGCGTTCACGGTGCCGGGCCGCGCGGTGGACGTGACGTCCACGCTGCCACCGGACGCGGACGGACAGGGCGCGGACCTCTTCGACTACAAGCCGCCGGAGGAGGTGCCCATCCGTTCGTGGCGCCTGGTGCTCACGGTGCTGGGCGTGCTGGCGGCGGCGCTGCTGGCGTGGGTGCTCTTCCGCTGGTGGAGGAACCGGCCCACGCACGAGGTGGTGGTGCCGGTGCTGCCCCTGGACGTGCGCACCCGCAAGGCGCTGGACGCGCTGAAGGCGGAGGATTTGCCCTCGCGCGGCCGGGTGAAGGACTTCTACTTCCGGCTGTCCGAAATCGTCCGTGGCTATCTGGGCGAGCGCTACGGGTTCGAGGCGCTGGAGTGCACCAGCTCCGAGCTGATGGCGTCGCTGCGGCGCATGTCCACGCCGGGCCTGCCAGAGGACAAGCTGATGCGCTTCGTGTCCGAGTCGGACATGGTGAAGTACGCGCGCGCGGATTCCTCGGCCGACGCCTGCCGCGACGCGCTGGCCTTCGGCTACTCGCTCATCGACACGACGTACGTTCCGCCACCGCCGCCCCAGGCTCCCGACAATGCCGCCGCTCCCCGCGTTCAATAACCCCGAGGCGCTCTGGGGGCTGCTGCTGGTGCCGCTGCTGCTCTGGCAGGCCTGGCGGGAGCGGCGCGCCCGCGCCACGCTGCGCTTCTCCGCGGCGCATGTCTTCGCCCGGAGTGGCCGCGGCCTGCGCACGTACTTGCTGCCGCTGCTGCCGCTGCTTCGCGTGGCGGCGGTGACGGCCGCGGTGCTGGCCATCGCCCGGCCGCAGGTGCGCGACTCGCGCGTGCGGGACTTGTCGGTGGAGGGCATCGACATCGTGGTGGCGTTGGACCTGTCCACGTCGATGGAGGCCGGCGACTTCCGTCCGCAGAACCGCATGCACGTCGCCAAGGAAGTGCTGAGCGAGTTCATCGCCAACCGGGTGAATGACCGCATCGGCCTGGTGGTGTTCGCGGGCGCGGCGTACACGCAGGCGCCGCTGACGCTGGACTACGGCGTGCTGAAGGAAGTGGTGAAGCAGCTGCGCACGCGCGTGCTGGAGGACGGCACCGCCATTGGTGACGCGCTGGCCACGTCCCTCAACCGCCTGCGGGACTCGGAGGCGAAGAGCCGGGTGGTGGTGCTCATCACCGACGGCGACAACAACTCCGGGAAGATTTCGCCCATGGACTCGGCGAACATGGCCCAGGCGCTGAGGGTGCCCATCTACACCATCCTGGTGGGCAAGGGCGGCAAGGTGCCCTTCCCGCAGGGCACGGACCTGTTCGGCAACACCGTGTGGCGCGACACGGAGATTCCCATCAACCCGGAGCTGATGCAGGACATCGCGGACCGCACCGGCGGCGAGTACTACCGCGCCACGGACCCGGAGCAGCTGCGTGAGGGACTCCAGAAGGTGCTCGATTCGCTGGAGCGCTCGAAGCTGATGGAGGGCGGCGCCAGCGCCACCTACCGCGAGGAGTTCCATCCCTTCCTCCTGGCCGCCTTCGGCCTCGCCGCGCTGGAGCTGCTCCTGCGCGCCTCCTTCCTGAGGGTCTTCCCGTGACGCCCGTGGAACCCTGGCGCTTCACCGTGCTCGGTTACCAGGCGGGGCTCGCGCAGCCCCTGTTCCTGCTGCTGGTGTTCGTGGGCGTGACGTTGGGACTGCTCGCGCTGGTGGGGGCGCTGCGGCGCCGCTCGCGCGTGCGGGCGCTGCTGCATGAGCGCCACGCGGAGCGCTTCACGCCGGGCGTGTCGGTGTGGCGTCCGGCTACGCGGAGCGGGCTGTACGGCCTGGGGCTGGCGCTCTTCGGCTTCGCGCTGGCGCAGCCGCAGTGTGGCACCAAGAGCGAGCTGACGAAGCGGCGCGGCATCGACGTGGTGGTGGCGCTGGACGCCTCCAAGTCCATGCTGGCGCGGGACATCCAGCCCAGCCGCCTGGAGCGCGCGAAGCTGGAGCTGACCACGCTGCTGGACGAGCTGAAGGGCGACCGCGTGGGCCTGGTGGTGTTCGCGGGGGATGCGTTCATCCAGTCCCCGCTCACGTCGGACTACTCGGCGGTGAAGCTGTTCCTGCGCGCGGTGGACCCGGAGGTGATGCCCCAGGGCGGCACCAACGTGGGCGCGGCGCTGCGGCTGGCGCGGCAGGTGCTGGAGAACGCGGACCGCGGCTCGAAGGAGCGCGTGGTCGTCCTGCTGACGGACGGCGAGGACCTGGTGGGCGACGTGGGAGAGGCCACCGAGGCGCTGAAGGACGCGGGCGTGCAGGTGCTGGCGGTGGGCGTGGGCTCGGAGTCTGGTGAGCCCATCCCCGTCTTCGACCGGCGCGGCGCGTTCGTGGACTACAAGAAGGACGCCGCGGGGGAGACGGTGATTACGCGGTTGGACCGGGCGGGGCTGACGGCCATCGCCGAGGCCACCGGGGGCACCTTCTACTTCCAGCCCCGTGGCGTGGCCATGTCGCAGGTGGTGGAGCGCATCGACCAGATGCAGAAGAGTGAGCTGGAGAGCCGGGTGACGGTCCGCTACGACGAGCGCTTCCAGTCGTTCGCCATTCCAGGGCTGGCCTTGCTGGCGCTGGGCATGTTGCTCCTGCCGTCGTCGCGCCGGAGGCCGTCGCCATGAGCGCCGCGAGGACGCGCGCGGCGCGGTGGTTGACGTGGGGCCTGGTGACGGCGCTGGCGCTGCCGTCGCCCGTGTGGGCCGCGGGTCCGCTGGAGCGGGACCACCCGCTGGTGGAGCAGGGCCGCGAGGCGTACACGGCGGGCCGCTTCGAGGAAGCGCTGGAGGCGTTCGAGGCCGCGAAGAAGGAGCGCCCCAACGACGTCACGGTGGACTTCAACCGCGCGGACGCGATGGCCAAGCTGGGGCGCGTCGCGGATGCGAAGGCGCTGTTCCAGTCGGTGACGGAGTCCAACCGCGCCGACCTCCGGCAGAAGGCCTGGTACAACCTGGGCAACCTGCATGCGACCACCGGAGACCGGCAGGAGGCGCTGAAGGCCTACCGGCGCGCGCTCACGCTGGACCCGCAGGACGTGCAGGCCCGCCACAACTACGAGGTGGTGCTGCGCAACCTGCCGCCGCCGCAGGACAAGGGTCAGGATGGCGGCACGGACGGTGGCAACGACGGCGGCAGTGACGGTGGGCGTCCGGATGCCGGCGAGGATGGCGGCACGAAGGGCGACGGCGGCACGCCCCAGGACGGTGGCACCGATGGGGGCTCGGACGGCGGTGCCGACGGCGGCGCGGATGGTGGCGCCAGCGATGGCGGCATGGACGGCGGCGCGGACGGTGGCGACGGCGATGGGGGCAGCGACGGCGGTTCCGACGGCGGCGCGGACGGCGGCGACCAGGGCCCGCCGGACAAGGGCGACGGGGGCGCGGACGGCGGCGCGGATGGTGGAGAGGACGACGGAGAGGGTGAGCCCCAGGACGGTGGCAGTGACGGCGGCAGCGCGGGAGAAGAAGACTCGGAGGAATCCGAGGCGGACGGTGGCTCCAGCGAGTCGGACCTGGACCGGCAGGAGGCGGAGCGCCTGCTGGATGCGATGAAGCAGAATGAGAAGAACCTCCAGCTCTGGCGGTTCCAGCAGAAGAAGAAGCAGAGGAAGCCGAATGAGAAGGACTGGTAGCGCCCTCGGCGTGGTGTTCGCCGTGTTCGCCCTGCTGGCCACCGCGCCGGCGTGGGCGGCCTCGGACGACCTCGATTTCTACCAGACGGCGGACCGTACGGAGGTGGGCACCGAGGACACCTTCCGCCTCACGGTGGTGGTGGTGGACGCGCCCGCCAACGCGCAGGTGAAGCTGCCGGAGTCGGAGGACTTCTCCATCCTCTCCAGCTCGCGCAGCAGCCAGCGCTCCATCTCCCTGTCGGGCGGTGGCCCCGCCGTCATCCAGGACGTCACGCGGCACGTGTTGGTGATGCGGGCCAACCGCGCGGGACGGCTCAAGGTTCCACCGTCGCAAATCACGGTGCGCGGCAAGACGTACCGCACGCAGCCCGTGGAGTTGACGGTCAAGGCCGGCCGGGTGGGCGGTGCGCCGCCCGGGCAGGCGGGGCGTGGGAGGGACCGGCAGCCGGACCCCTTCTCCAGCATCCAGTCGCAGATGCAGCAGATGGAGGAGGCCTTCGGCGACATGGCGGAGGTGGACCGGCCCACGATTCCGCGTGGGGACTCCGACCTCTTCCTGCGCGCCAGCCTGGACCGGGACACCGTGTACGTGGGCGAGCAGGTGACGCTGTCGCTCTACATCTATTCGCGCGTGGACCTGTCCAGTGTGGACGCCGTCACCATGCCCAAGCTGGAGGGCTTCTGGACGGAAGAGGTGGAGAGCCCCACGCAGCTGTCGGGCGAGCAGCGCGTGGTGGACGGCATCCCGTACCGCGCCTACCTGCTGCGCCGCCGCGCCATCTTCCCGGTGAAGTCCGGCACGCTGCCCATCACCGCCGCGGAGGCGGACATCACCACCGGCTTCCTCTTCGCCGGCCACCGCGTGCACCGGGTGTCCAACGCGCTCAAGGTGAAGGTGAAGCCGCTGCCGCCCGGGGGGCCCCAGGACATGCCCAACGCGCACGTGGGCAACTGGCGGCTGTCCATGGACGTGTCCCAGACGCGCGTGGAGCTGGGCCAGCCCGTCACGGTGAAGGTCAGCCTGGAAGGGGTGGGCAACGTGAAGAACGTCACGCCCCCCGCGCTGAAGGGCCCCGCCGCGCTCAAGATTTATGACCCCACCACGACGGACAAGGTGTCGCCGCAGCGCCACCGCGTGCAGGGCCGGCGGGTGATGGAGTACCTGGTGATGCCGCAGCGCACGGGCAGCTTCACGCTGCCCGCGCTGGAGTTCACCTACTTCGACCCGCGCGCCCGCAAGTACGAGGTGGCGCGCACCGACCCCGTGACGATTACGGTGGAGGCGGGCGCGGGAGGCGCATCGTCCATCGCCTCGGCGTCGCCCCAGGCTTCGTCGGACCAGGCCAACGAGCAGAAGAACGTGCTGACGGCGGGCGGGCTGCGGCCGGTGCGCTACCAGGCGCGCTTCGAGTCGCCGGGCGTGCCCGTGTGGAAGCGGGGCTTCTTCGTCCCGGCGGTGCTGGCGCCGCTGGGGCTGCTGCTGGGCGTGGCGCTGATTGGCGGCGTGCGCGGGCGGCTGGCGCTGCGCACCGAGGCGGGGCGTGGACGTCAGCAGGCGAAGGCCGCGCGCAAGCGTCTGGCGGATGCGGAGAAGCTCCAGTCCAGCGCGGACGTGGGGGCCTTCTACGGCGAGGTGGAGAAGGCGCTGCACGGCTTCCTGGAGGCGCGGCTGGGGATGCCGGTGGTGGGCCTCACCCGTGAGGTGCTCGCCGAGAAGCTGACGGCGGCGGGCGCGGACACGGAGCGGCGCGCCAAGGTGCTCTTCGTGCTGGAGGCGTGTGACTTCGGGCGCTACGGCGGCGGGGGGAATCCGGCCGAGCGACAGAAGGTGATGGATGCCGCCGCGGCGGCCATGGAGGGCTGGGCGTGAGCGGCTACTACACGCCGGAAGAGGCGCAGGACATCTTCCTCAAGGCCAACGAGGCCTACGCGCGCGAGGACTACGCGGCGGCCAAGGAGGGCTACGAGAAGCTGCTGGCGAACGGCCAGGGCGGCCCCGACGTGCTCTACAACCTGGGCACCACGCACCTGGCGCAGGGCGATCTGGGCCGCGCGGTCCTGGCGCTCGAGCAGGCCCGTAGAGAAGGGGGCCAGGCTCCGGATTTGACCGCCAACCTCGCGGTGGCCCGGGCGCGTCAGGTGGACAAGGTGGTGGGCGCCACCGCGGAGGACGCCTTCCTGCCTCGCGTCGCGGCGGCCACGGACGGCCCGGTGGTGGCGTGGACCTTTCTGGGCACCTGGGTGGCGGCCTTCGTCCTCGTGCTGCTCTGGCGGTTGCTGGGACGGGGCCGGCGCACGGCGGTGGGCGTGCTGGCGGTCCTGCTCTTCGCGGTGGCGGTCCCGTCAGGGCTGCTGGTGGCCACGCACGCCTACGTGGGGGCCACGGTGCACGAGGCCGTGGTGCTGGCGCCCACGCTGGTGGCGCGCGAGTTGCCTCAGCCCGGCGCCCGCTCCATCTTCGAGGTGCACGCCGGCCTCAAGGTGCGCCTGCTCGAGGAGACGGGCCGCTTCGTCCGCATCCGGCTGCCCAACGGCCTGGAGGGCTGGACCGAGCGGGAAGGCGTGGCCGAAATCTGAAGTCACGCGCGGAGTGTGGGGGACGCGAAAACCTGGAAATGTCCGCCATTGGGAGGGTAGACTGCCTCCGGAGGAATGGCCGGTATTGCCAGGAGGTCGTGGCCCTGTGTTTTCGGTCGAGGCACTCGTCGGCAAGAACCGGCTGGTCATCCGCCTCTGGGGTGTCGTCACGGAGGAGGAAGCGCTCCAGATTGGCGATGCGTCGCTGCGCGCGCTCGAGCGGCTCCGGCCGGGGCTCGACATCCTGTCTGACCTGACGGGCGTGACGACGCTGCCGGAGTCGGGCTCTGGGCAGATTGAGCGCGTCGTTGAAGCGGCCCGGGTCCGCGGCTTCCGCCGGGTGGTGCGCGTGGTGGGGCGCTCAGCCATGGCGGCGGTGCGGTTCCAGCGCAGCAGCCGGAACGTGGGGCACGAGGCCTACCTGGCCTTCTCCCTCGAAGAGGCGGAGCAACTGCTGGAAGGCGGCTGGCCGTAAGCCACCCTGGCTACGCCCGCCTGTCAGTCCTCCTAATCGAAAAGCAAGGCATCCAGTGTGTGTCCGGCTTACGTACGGGGGAGACGGGTGCCATTGCACAATCCGTTGCATCCTCCCTGGTGCGGCTCCGCCCCGGAGGGCTATACCGCGCGCGGCGGGTGGCATTGGCATCGTGTTTCGTCCGGAGAACCATGGCTGGCAATTCCCAGGCACCCTTCCACATCCTCCTCGTCGAGGATGAGCCGGTCATCCGGGAGCTGGTGCGCTCCATGCTGAGTGACGGCACCGTGGAGGTGGTGTGCGCCGCCACGGGGCTGGAGGGCCTGAAGCTGGCCAAGAGCCAGACGTTCCACCTCATCCTGATGGATGTGGTGTTGCCGCAACTGGACGGTATCTCCGTGTGCCGCATCCTCAAGGGGGACCCGGCCACCGCGGGGGTGCCGCTCTACATGCTCACCGCGAAGGCGAAGCGCTCCGACATGGAGAGCGCCACCCAGGCGGGGGCGGACGGCTACATCCACAAGCCCTTCCGCGGCGCCGAGCTGATGGCGCTGGTGGAGCGGCTGCGCGAAGCGGGGCCGAAGCCGGAACTGCCCTGAGTCAGGGCAGGCGCGGGTGGAGGTAGCGCGCCAGGGCGATGAGGTCGTCCCAGTCCAGCTCGCCGAACTCCAGCGCCACACCGTCCACCTCGCGGCGGCGAATCTGGCAGGTGGTGATGATTTCCCGCTCTCCGGGCAGCGGCACCGCGATGGTGAGCTCCCGCGCGGTGTCGGCCGGGTGGGCCATCAGGAACAGGCCCGCCATGGACACGTCCCGAGCGCGCACCATCACCGAGCGTCCCTTGAGGAGCACCTTCACGGGGAGGTTGGCGTCGACGCGCGGGTGAAAGCGCTCGGCAATCTGGGGGCCGCCATCGGTCGTCCTCACCGCGTTCTCCTCTTCTCCACACGACAGGGTGCAACAACTCTGAGGCACTCTGGAGCGGACGCAAGTTTCCAGTCACGGCCGCCGTCCAGCCTCCCGGACGCTCCTCCCGGTCCGCGGAGCGCTGCCGGACCCGCCCTGGTGGCTCAACGCCCGGGATTGCCAGGGGTTAGCGCTGGCACGGCGGCTGAACTGGGGCCGGGCAACTCTCCGCAGGAGGCTGCCCGTGTCCAATGACAGTCGGATTCCCACGCTGACCATCACCCATACGGTTCCGCGTCAGACGCCGCAGAACGACTTCGGCACGGTGCTGGCGCGCGCGGCGAACGAGGTGGTGCGCTCGGGGGCGGGCCTGGTG
>NZ_JAAIYB010000429.1 GCF_010894475.1 Myxococcus vastator | reverse complement strand
TTGTGGCAGTTGCCGCCGCCGCCCTCACCCGCCACGGAGCCGCGCCCCGAGGCCGCGCCGAAGCGGCCCATCCGCAGGCCCTCCCCTTTGTAGGCACCGCCTGCCTCGGGAGGGAGGTCCAGGCTGGTGCAGCCAAGGAGGTCCGCGTGGTTCAGGAAGGCCCCGCCCCGGAAGCCCCTTCCTTCCGCGCTGATGAGGCCGTTGTTCGTCACCGTGCCCGTGGCGAGGAAGGCCAGGATGCCGCCGCTGCGCCCGTCCCAGGGACGGGCCACGACCGAGGCTGCCGTGCCCAGGAAGACGTTCGTGTACTCAGGCACGGAGACCACCTGTGCGCCGGGCGCGGTGTAGGCATGCACCAGGGGCTCGGAGAGGCGCAGCATGGGCGGCGAGGCCATCACCGAGTCCACGCGCGCCAGCTCCCAGTGCCCCATCCGCCGAAGCTCCAGGGTGCCGCCGTCGCTGGAGACCACGGCCTCCTCCGACCCGCCGCTCTGGTGGAGCAACACCAGCGTGCCCGCGGTGAAGCCCGAGACGCTCTGCACCGGAACGTCACGGGCGCCGACCATCGCGAGGTCCGTCAGCGGCGTGGCGACGTTGAGGACGCGCCCCGCCGTCGTGACGGACAGCGCGCCATCACGGCCCGAGCCCAGGCCGAAGGAATCCAGCTCCGCCAGCGCGGGGGACGCCGGGAGCAACACGAGCAGGCAGGGCAGGACGAAGCGCATCCCCCTCATGCTGCCTCAGAAGGAGGGTCTACCGCGAGTGCGGGCTCCCCTGAGGACTCACTCGCCCGAGGCGTTCATCAGCGCCCGGCCGTTGCGCGGCGCGAAGAAGGACTGACGCGCGAGCCGCGGCAGGGCGCGCTTGTCCACGCACCAGAGCTGGAGTGCGTCCTCCCACTCGCCCAGCTCGGCCACCGCGCGCACGTCCGGCGCAGCGCGGTAGAGGCTGTTGAGGTTGTGCACCAACGCGGACAGGTCCTCCACCTCCCAGCGCTCCGTCACGTCACCGGCCATGACGTGGAGCTCCAGGACGGGGCGCTCGCGCACATCCACCACCTTGAAGCGGCGGGCCGCGCCGCCCATGGCGGTCGTGAGTGGACCCACCAGCTCGTCGGCGCGCACGCCGTACCCCACGGACACGCCGCCTTCGAGCAGGCCCGCGTCACACAGGCGCAGCATGGACACGTGAGGCGGCTCGCCTCGCGGCAGCAGCGCCGCGGCGGCATCGCGGTCCTTGAGGAGTCGCTCCTGGATGAGCACGTCGAGCAATGGGGCCATCAAGGCCCACAGCCTATCGCTCCTCGCCGCTCCAGTAGTCCACCTCCGCGGAGAGGGGCAGCGTGGTGAACAGGGTCCGAGCCGCCTTGTCGCCCCCGGGAGCACTGCCCGCGGAGATGACCACCTTCCCGGAGTCCGGGTACACCATGACGTCCGGCTCCCCCATGGTGGAGAAGACGAGGTAGCGCAGCGTCTCGGTCCCGTCGTTGAGGAGCTGGTGCGCGCCCCCAGGCCCCACCGGCAGCGCCACGTAGTCGCCTGCCTTGACGGCGACGGTGTCGTCCCCCAGGCGCAGCCGGCCCGTGCCCGCGAGGATGTAATAGGCCTCTTCGTTGGCCAGGTGGTAGTGCCGCGGCCACGCGTGCTTGCCGGGTGACAGCTCCATCAAACTGCACCCCAGCTTGCGGCCCTTGGCGGCGGCGCCCAGCTGCTTGCGGCGGTACTCCACCCGGGGGCCTTGCGTGACTTCGGTCCAGGGAAGCTCGGGCTCGTGGACGACGAGAGGATGCGAGGACATGGGCAGGTGCTCCTGTTCAGGGCCGCGTCGCGAGCAGCGCGAATGGGACGTGTCGACACGTCATCCAGTCGAGTCGACAATGGCCTTCGCGGAGGTGCGTGAGACATGAGTAGGCCCAAGGGCGGACGCTCTCAATCTCGATTCGACCATCGACCTGAGGAGGAGCTCTTGAGCGCGGCGCAGGCCGCCGCGCTCCTGGGTGTGAAGCGGGCCACGCTCTACACCTACGTGAGCCGGGGCCTCGTGCGCTGCGTGCCGGAGCGCGGCACCAAGGAGAACCGATATGTGCGCTCGGATTTGGAGCGCCTGAAGGCGAGGCACGACGCGAGAGCGGGACACGCGGCAGTGGCCTCGGGCGCCTTGCGCTGGGGCGAGCCGGTCATCGACTCGTCGGTGTCCCGCGTGGGCGCGGAGGGGCTCGCGTACCGGGGGCACTCGGCGGTGACGCTCGCGGTGGAGGGACGCGCGTTCGAGGACGTAGCGGAGCTGTTGTGGACGGGCGCGCTGCCCGAAGAAGCGTCACGGTGGCCCGCCCCCGAGCCGGCGTTTCCACCGACCGAGCTGGCGAAGCTGCTGCCCCGTGGAACACCGCCCGTGGCCGCGCTGTCTGCGTTGGTGCCACTCCTGGGCGCAAGGGACCCGGCACGCTTCGCCGCTCCACCCAAGCAGGAGCGCGCCCGCGCCCGGAGGCTGCTGCGCCACCTGTCCGCCTGGGTCTGCGTGGCGAACGCGCCGGGACGGGTGACGCAAGCCTTGAACGAGCCCACGGTGGCGCAGTCCCTGGCGCGCGCCTGGAACACCCGCGTGAAGCGCGCACCGGAGCTGCTCAACCGTGCGCTGGTGCTGTGCGCGGACCATGAGCTGAACGTGTCCACGTTCGCCGCGCGCGTGGCGGCCTCCTCCGGCGCGGACCTGTACGCCTGCTTGAGCGCCGCGCTGGCCGCGCTCTCCGGTCCCAGGCACGGAGGGGCCTGCGACCGCGTGGAGGCCTTGCTCGTGGAGGTGGGACGGCCGGAGCGTGCCCCGGAGGTCCTCCGGGAGCGGCTGCGGCGAGGTGAAGCGGTCCCCGGCTTCGGCCATCAGCTCTACCCGGACGGAGACCCGCGGACGCCGCCGCTCGTGGACGCCGCGCGGAGCGTCAGGCCCGAGCCCCCCGGTGTCCGCGCCGCCAGCGCCGTGCTGGAAGCCATGCGCGCGGCGGGACATCCGCCCCCGTCCGTGGACTTCGGCCTGGTGATGCTCGCCGGAGCGCTGGGCCTTCCTCCGGGCGCTGGCGCCACGCTGTTCGCCGTGGGGCGCGCGGCGGGCTGGGTGGCCCACGTCCTGGAGCAACGCGAGCAAGGCCACCTGCTGCGTCCCCGGGCCCGCTACGTGGAAGCGAAGCGTCCGGGCACGGCGTGACAGGGGCCTGTGTGAAGGGCCACTGTCGCCTGCCGCGCACCCGACGAAGTCCGTCGTTGGAGGCCCGCACCCGTGAGGGGAAACTCCCGCGCCGTGGACACTCGACGCGTATATCCCCGTTTCGCCATCGCCTCACTGCTCGGCAACGTCGCCTTCCTCGCCTCGTGGGGCGTGGTGCTGATGCGCCCCTCGGGCTGGCAGGTGGTGGGCCCGCTGCTGCTTCTCATGTTCCTCGTCCTGCGGGTGGGCGGCATGTGGCTCTTCGCCTCACGCCACCCGGTGGAGGAGCGCCCGCGCATGCGCCGCACGGCGACCTTCACCACCGTGCTGGCGCTCATCGCCGTGGGCATCTGGGTCTACACCGTGCTGCAAGGCCCACGCGGCCTCTGAGCCCCTGAAACGGCTCGCGGGCGCCGCCTCCAGACTGAACCGTCCGGAAGCACAGCGCCCGCGCAGACCGCCATGTGCTGACCGCTACACGTTGAAGCGGAAGTGCATGCAGTCGCCGTCCTGGACGACGTACTCCTTGCCCTCCACGCGCAGCATGCCCTTCTCCTTCACGGCGGACTCACTGCCCAGCTTCACCAGGTCCTCCCAGCGCATCACCTCGGCCTTGATGAAGCCGCGCTCGAAGTCGGAGTGGATGACGCCAGCGGCCTGCGGGGCCTTGTAGCCCTGGTGGATGGTCCACGCGCGGCACTCCTGCTCGCCCACGGTGAAGTACGTCCACAGGCCCAGCAGCTTGTAGCCAGCGCGCACCACCTTGTGCAGGCCCGGCTCGGACAGGCCCGCGCTCTCCAGGAAGCCCGGCCGCTCCGACTCCGGGAGCTGCTGGATTTCGGACTCCAGCGCGGCGGCGAGCACCACCACCTCGAAGCCCTCCTTCGCGGCCATCTCCCGGACGGCCTTCACGTGGGGGTTGGCGTCCTCCTTGCCCAGCTCCGCCTCGCCGATGTTCGCCACGTACAGCACGGGCTTGTCGGTGAGCAGGAACAGGTCATGGATGGCGGCGCTCTCCTCCTCGGTGAGCTTCTGGGCGCGCACGGTGATGCCGTTGTCCAGGCTCGCCTTGATGCGGTCCAGCAGCGCCACCTCGGCCTTGGCCTCTTCGCCGGCCTTGCCGCCCATCTTCGTGTTCTTCAAGGTGCGCTCGCGGCGCTTCTCCACCGTCTCCAGGTCCTTGAGGCACAGCTCCGTGTCGACCACGTCCCGGTCCCGCACCGGATTCACCCCGCCCTCGACGTGGGTGACGTTTTCGTCCTCGAAGCAGCGCAGCACGTGGAGCACGGCGTTGACCTGGCGGATGTTGCCCAGGAACTGGTTGCCCAGGCCTTCGCCCTTGGACGCGCCGCGCACCAGGCCGGCGATGTCCACGAACTCCAGCGAGGTGGGCACCTTCTTCAGCGGCTTGATGAGCGCGGACAGCTGGTCCAGGCGGTCATCCGGCACGGGCACCACGCCCACGTTGGGCTCGATGGTGCAGAAGGGATAGTTGGCCGCCTGCGCGCCCGCGGCCGACAGCGCGTTGAACAGGGTGGACTTGCCGACGTTGGGCAGCCCGACGATTCCGATGGATAGACCCATGGTGATTCCCTGGAACACGCGCGCCGGGGGGCGCGCTTCCCCTGAAGGGGATTAGGCGGTGCGGCGCACGGCGCCGGTGGCGCTGGTGCCGTTCAGCGGCAGGCCCTGGACGAACTGCTCGGCCAGCGCGCGCTGCTTGCTGTCGTCCATGCGCTCGCTGATGAGCTTGCCGGCGACTTCCATGGCCAGGTCGACCGCCATGGAGCGGACCTCGGCGATGGCCTTCGCCTTCTGCTCGTCAATCTCGCGACGCGCGCTCAGCTTGAGCTCCTCGGCCTCCTTGCGGCTCTTGGCCATGAGCTCCTCGCGGAACTTCTCCATCTCCTGCGTGTTGCGGCGCATCATCTCCGCGGCCTCGCGGCGGGCCTCGGCGATGGCCGTCTTCTGGTCGGCCAGCAGCTTCTCCGCCTCGGCGCGCTCACGCTTGGCGCTCTCGATGGAGCTGGCGATCTGCTTCTCGCGCTCCTCGACCAGCGAAAGGATGGGGCCCCACGCCTTCATCTTCAGGACGATGGCGACGATGACGAAGGTGATGAGGGTCCAGAAGATGAGGCCCGGCTGGACCTTCACGAGGTTACTGGCGGCGAGGACGGAGGGCAGGAACATGGCGGGATGTCCAGCGTGAGGGAGGGATGCTGCGAAGACTGCGGTTACCGCGGCTGGAGCGGCCGGCGCCCGAGGTGGAATTCCCTGCGGGCACCGGCGACCGTCCAGCGATGACTCGACCTGCGCTCGCCTAGACCTTGGTGGCGAGCAGGATGCAAACGACCAGCGCGAACAGCGTGGCGCCTTCGATGAGGGCCGCCGCGATGATCATCGTGGTGCGGATGTCGCCGCCCGCGGCCGGCTGACGGCCCGTGGCGTCCATGGCGGCGGCGGCCAGCTTACCAATGCCGAGCGCGGCACCGATGATGGAGAGACCGGCACCCAGACCGGCGGCGAGGAAGGCAAGAGCGAGGTTGGTCATGGTGACACTTGTTCTTTCGTAGCGTGGACCCGCTTGTGGGGGGGTCGTGATGTCCCTTGAGGACTACCTCCGGCGGCCTTTCGAACCGCCGGGTCTTCGACCGGGGCGCCGGACCTCCGCGCCCCGCTAACTCGTCACAGACGGCCTAGACGTGGTGCGCCTTGCCGTGGTCGTGGCTGGGGCCCACCTCGGACTCGTGGCCGTGGTCGTCATGGTGGTGACCCATGGCCACGCTCATGCCGATGAACAGCGCCGACAGCATCGTGAAGACGTACGCCTGCACGAAGGCCACGAACAGCTCGAGCAGGTAGATGGCGAAGGCGAAGGGCACGCTCACCAGCGCCACCGCCGGGTGGCCGAGGATGAAGATGAGGCCCAGGAGGAAGAAGAGGACGATGTGGCCCGCCAGCATGTTGGCGAACAGACGCATCGTGAGGGCGAAGGGCTTGGTGAACAGCCCCAGCACCTCCACCGGAATCATGATGGGCCACAGCCAGGGCGCCACGCCACCCGTCAGGTGCTTCAGGTAGCCGCCCAGGCCCGCCGCGCGGATGCCCGCCGCCTGGGTGATGACGAAGGTGCAGAGCGCCAGCGACGCGGTGACGGCCAGGTTGCCGGTGGCCGTCGCCATCCAGGGCACCAGGCCCAGCAGGTTCATGAAGAGGACGAAGAAGAACGCGGTGAGCAGGTAGGGCACGTACCGGGGGCCCTCCTCCTTGCCGATGTTCTTGATGGCCAGCTCGTCACGAACGAACAGCACCAGCATCTCGATGAGGTTGGCGCCCGCGCCGCGCGGCACCAGCTTCGTCTTGTCGCGGTTGCTCCAGATGAACAGGGTGGCCATCAGCAGCAGCGCGGCCAGCCACATCATCACGGTGTGCTTCGTGATGGACAGGTCCAGGCAGCCTTCCGTGAGGCCCGGAACCTCCTGCCCGTGGTCCGTCATCCGGAGCGCGCACCCGTCTGCCTTCAACGGGATGTGAATCGGCGGAATCTCTCCCAGATGAATGGGCGCACTGAGCGGAACCTCAATCTCGAAGCTCGGCGAGTCCACGACGTGGTGGAGGATGTACCCCGGCACGTCGTCTTCGGACCCCGCGGCCCACGCCGTGGCAGCAAACAGACTGGCGAACAGCACCATTGCCTTGCGCATCACTCGTCTCCGCCCGCCGATTCCTTCGACGCGGCCATCACGTAGCTCACTTCAATCCACTGCAGCGCGAAGTAGACGCCGAAGAACCCGGCGATGAACGGCACCGCCGCCATTCCCCGCGACACCACGCCCAACAGTCCCGCCAACACGCCCACGGCCCGAAGGCCAAAGATGATTCCGACCACCTTCAGCGCGGCGTTGAGGTCCTGCCGCACCGCCCGCCGTTTCAGCACCAGCGCCACCGCGCCCGTCGCCACCGCCAGCCCCACGCCCCACAGCGCCGAAACC
>NZ_JAAIYB010000428.1 GCF_010894475.1 Myxococcus vastator | reverse complement strand
GTAACGGAGGGGGTGGCTCCGCGGGCGGCAGTGGTGACGGTTCCGTGCCGGCCTCGCTCGCGGACGAGGCGCGCCGCCGGTACATCAACTACGCCCTGTCGGTCATCACCTCGCGCGCCCTGCCGGACGTGCGTGACGGCCTCAAGCCGGTGCAGCGCCGCATCCTGTTCGGCATGTACCACGACCACCGGCTGACGCATGAAGCCAAGTACCAGAAGTCCGCCAAGGTGGTTGGCAGCGTCATGGGTCAGTACCACCCGCACGGTGACTCCTCCATCTACGAGGCGCTGGTGCGCATGGCGCAGGACTTCTCGCTGCGCTACCCGCTGGTGGACGGCCACGGAAACTTCGGCTCGCTCGACGGCGACGGCGCGGCGGCCATGCGCTACACCGAGTGCCGCCTGGCGATGCTGTCCAGCGAGCTGCTGACGGAGCTGGGCAAGAAGACGGTGGCCTACCGGCCGACCTACGACGGCACCTTGCAGGAGCCGGTGGTCATCCCCGCGCGGGTGCCGCAGCTGCTCATGAATGGCACCACGGGCATCGCCGTGGGCATGGCCACCAACATCCCGCCCCATCACCTGGGCGAGCTGGTGGACGCGCTGGTGGCGCTCATCGAGAACCCGCAGCTTGTGACGAAGGACCTGCTCAAGTGGGTGAAGGGTCCCGACTTCCCCACCGGCGGGCAGATCCTCAACGACAAGAAGGAGCTGCGCGACATCTACGAGTCGGGCCAGGGGAGCATCCGGATCCGCGGTGAGTACAAGCTGGAGGACCTCAAGCGAGGCGGCCAGCAGATCATCATCACCTCCATCCCCTACACGGTGAACAAGTCCACGCTGGTGGCCAAGTTCGGCGACCTGGTGCGCGAGCGGAAGCTGCCGCTCATCACCGACGTGCGCGACGAATCCACCAAGGACGTGCGCATCGTCCTGGAGCTGAAGAAGGACGCCAACCCCGAGCTGGTGATGGCGTACCTGTACAAGCAGACGCCGCTGCAGACGAACTTCGGCGTCAACCTCACCTGCCTGGTCCCCATCAAGGACAAGCCCGAGCTGAGCGCGCCCGAGCGGCTCAACCTCAAGGACATCCTCTGGTACTTCCTCACCTTCCGCTTCGACGTGGTGACGAAGCGCTTCGAGCACGAGCTGGGCGAGCTGCTCCGGCGCGTCCACATCCTGGAGGGCTTCGAGAAGGTCTACGACGCGCTCGACGAGATGATCAAGATCATCCGCGCGTCGGAAGGAAAGCAGGACGCGGCCCGGAAGCTCATCGCCCGCTTCAAGCTGGATGAAGCCCAGGTGGACGCCATCCTGGAGATGAAGCTCTACAAGCTGGCCCGCCTGGAGATTCTCGTCGTGCAGAAGGAGCTCAAGGAGAAGCGCGCCGAAATCAAGCGCATCCAGGGCATCCTCAAGGACAAGAACAAGGTGTGGGGCACGGTCCGGGACGAGCTGGGCGAGATGAAGGCCCGCTACAACGACAAGCGCCGCACGCGCATTGGCGGCGCGGGCGCCGAGGAGATGGAGTTCAGCGCCGAGGCGTTCATCGCGGACGAGGACGCGCACGTGGTCATCACCCGCGACGGCTGGGTCAAGCGCGTGCGCGAGGTGAAGGACCCGTCCACCACCCGCCTGCGTGAAGGCGACGCGGTGATGGCGGTGCTGGCCGGCAGCCTGAAGGCGAACCTGGTGCTGTTCAGCAACTTCGGCACCGCGTACGTCACCCGCTTCAACGACGTGCCCGCCTCCACGGGCTACGGCGAGCCGGTGCAGAAGTTCTTCAAGTTCGACGACGGCGAGCGCGTGGTGTCCGCCATGTCGCTGGACGCGCGGCTGCCGCGCCCGCAGAAGCTGGTGGGCGTGACGAAGCAGGGCCTGGGCATGCGCTTCCTGCTGGAGCCGCACCTGGAGGTCTCCACGCGCGCCGGCCGCCGCTACGCGAAGACGGGTGAAGGCGACGAAATCATCGGCGTGCAGCCGGTGACGGACCGCGACCTGCTGGCGGTGCTGACGGAGAAGACCAGCGCCCTGGTGTGCAAGGTGGCGGAGGTCAACGAGCTGGCGGGCCCGGGCAAGGGCGTCACCGTCATCAAGGTGGACGGCAATGACCGGGTGGTGGACTTCCTCGCCGCGTCGCCCTCGCAGAAGGACGCGAAGCTGGAGTTCGAGACGCAGAAGGGCCGCAAGCTGCACCTGTCCCCGGCGAAGTACGGGTTGACGGGCCGCGGCGGCAAGGGCCACGAGATGTCGAAGCGCGACGCCGTGAAGGAGGTGACGCGCCCCGTCACCTTCATCCCGTTGCCCGAGAAGAAGGACTAGGCAGAGGACGCCATGGCGACGAAGAAGGAAACCTATACAGGCGCGGACATCCAGGTCCTGGAAGGTCTGGAGCCGGTGCGCAAGCGCCCGGCCATGTACATCGGCGGCACCGACAACACGGGGTATCACCACCTGCTGTGGGAGATCCTCGACAACTCGGTGGACGAGGTCATCAACGGCTTCGCCACCACGGTGGAGGTGACGCTCCACAAGGACTGCCGCAGCGTCACGGTGGTGGACAACGGGCGAGGCATCCCCGTGGACATCATGCCCAAGCACAAGAAGCCGGCCGTGGAGGTCATCCTCACGACGCTTCACGCGGGCGGCAAGTTCGAGCAGGGCAACTACATCCACTCCGGCGGTCTGCACGGCGTGGGCAGCTCGGTGGTGAACGCGCTGGCGCGCAAGCTCGTCGTGGAGATCAAGCGCGACGGCAAGAAGCACGTCCAGACGTACGCGCGAGGCAAGGCCACCAGCACGCTGAAGGCGGAAGGCGCCACGCGGGGCACGGGCACCGCCGTCACCTTCGAGCCGGATCCGGAGATCTTCGGCGACAAGCTGAAGTTCGACGCGGAGCTGGTGCGCGAGCGGCTGGAGGCCAAGAGCTACCTGCACAAGGGCATGACGGTCGTCTGGAAGGACGAGACGTCCAGCCCGCCCACGTCGGTGACGTACAAGCACGACGGCGGCATCGCGGAGTACCTCACCAAGGTGGTGGCGGAGCGGAACAAGCCGCTGGTGCCCGCGGGCAGCGCGGCCTTCTACCACTCGCGTGACAACGGGGTGCGGCTGGAGGCGGCGCTGGCGTGGACGGAGGCCACCGACGAGCACATCCGCTCGTACGTCAACGGCATCCCCACCCCGCTGGGCGGCACGCACGAGGCGGGCCTGCGCGGCGCGGTGGTGAAGGCGGTGCGCAACTACATCGAGACGCACGGCATCGCGCCCAAGGGCGTGACGCTCACCGCGGAGGACATCCGCGAGGGCATCACCGCCATCCTGTCCACCTACGTGGTGGAGCCGCAGTTCCAGGGCCAGACGAAGGGGCGGCTCAACAACCCCGAGGTGTCCGGCCAGGTGGACGGCGTGCTGCGTCCGGCGCTGGAGAAGTGGCTCAACGACAACAAGTCCATCGCGGAGTCGGTGGTGGCCCGCATCGTCCTGGCCGCCCGCGCGCGCGAGGCCAGCCGGGCCGCGTCCCAGGCGGTGAGCCGCAAGACGGCGGTCAGCCACCGGCTCAACCTGCCGGGCAAGCTGGCGGACTGCTCGTCCACGGACCCGGGCCAGAGCGAGCTGTTCATCGTGGAGGGTGACTCCGCAGGCGGCTCCGCCAAGCAGGGCCGAGACAGGCGCACCCAGGCCATCCTCCCGCTGCGCGGCAAGGTGCTCAACGCGGAGCAGGCGTCCACCGACAAGGTGACGACGAACAAGGAGCTCCAGGACATCGTGTCCGCGCTGGGCTGCGGCATCGGCTCCGACTTCGACATCAGCAAGCTGCGCTACGGCCGCGTCTTCCTGCTGATGGACGCCGACAGCGACGGGCACCACATCGCCACGCTGCTGCTCACCTTCTTCTACCGGCACCTGCGCCCGCTGATTGAGAGCGGCGCCATCCACATCGCCCAGCCGCCGCTGTACCGCGTGGACATCGGCAAGGAGACGTACTGGGCGCTGGACGAGCCGGACCGCGACCGCATCATCAAGGAGAAGACGAAGGGCAACGCCAAGCCCAACATCATGCGCTTCAAGGGCCTGGGCGAGATGACGCCCGACGAGCTGAAGCAGACGACGCTCGACCCGAAGAACCGCATGAGCCTGCGCGTCACCATCGACAAGCCGCTGGAGACGGACCGGCTCATCAACGACTTGATGGGCAAGGACGTCAGCGCCCGCTTCCGGTTCATCATGGAGCGCGCCAGCGAGGTCCAGGACCTGGACGTCTAGTCAGGGCGGAATCACCGTCGCGGGTCCCTCCTACCCCGGAGGGGCCCGCGCGCAGCAGGGCTTTTGAGACGGAGCCCTGGCTCGGCTAGCATCCGCGCCGTGACTACGTTCCGCCGAACCTCCCTGCTGCTCGCGCTCCTGCTGGCCTCCGCTCCCGCCTACGGGCAGTCCACGCGGAAGAAGAAGTCCAGCAAGAAGCCCCCCGCCACCACCCAGCCGGTGAAGACGACCAAGGCCCCCCCGGCGGATGACGCGGACAGCGACGAATCCATCGAACCCCGGATTTTCGGCTCTCCGGACGACACCGACGAGACGACCGTCACGCCGCTGGTGTCTCCGGACGCCCCGGCCGTGGCCACGCCCGCGGCGGAGCCGGGCGCCGCGGGTGAGCCGACGTTGGCCAGCGCGGCGGTGACGGCCGAGGGGCCGGTGGCGCTCTTCGCGGTGGCGCGGACGTCCACGGTGGAGGAGGTCGCGGTGAAGCTGGAGGGCGACCTGCTGAGCCGGCTGAAGGCCAGCGGCGTGACGCTGGTGGACCTGGGCGCGGCCTTCCCGCCGTCCCCGCCGGCGCCTCTGACGCGCGCGGACACGCTCTTCGAGCAGGGCCGCACCGACTACGACAACCTGGACCCCGAGGCCGCCGAGGCGAAGTTCGTGGCCGCGGCGGAGGCCTATACGAAGCAGCCGGCGGAGCTGAGCCCGGAGCGGCTGGCCAAGACGTACCTGTTCCTGGGCGCCTCGCGGCTGCTCAACGGCGACTCCGCCGGCGGCCAGGAGGCGTTCAAGCGCGCGGTGGTGGCGGAGCCGTCGATGACGCCCGACACCGCCCTCTTCGGGCAGGACGTGCTGAAGGCCTTCGACCAGGCCCGCGCCGAGGTGACGGCGCGGCCGGCCGGCACGCTGGTGGTGGAGTCGGAGCCGGCGGGCGCCAGCGTCCTGGTGCGGGGCCGGGAGCTGGGCGTCACGCCGCTCAAGGGCGTGGAGCTGCCCGCGGGCCAGCACCCGGTGGTGGTATCCCTCCCCGGCTACGCGGCCTTCGCCCAGTACACCGACGTCGCGTCCGCCAAGCGCACCGAGGTGAAGGCGGCGCTGGAGCCCACCCCGGGCCTGTCCGCCGTGCGTGACGCGGCGGTCCACGCCAGCACCGAACAGGCCTTCGAGCGGGACACGCCGCCGCCCGAGGCGCGCGCCATTGGTGAGCGGCTCAACGCCCGCTACGTGGTGCTGGCGGCGGTGGACCGCGGGGACAAGGGCTACCTCCAGGCCGAGCTCCAGGCGTGGGATTTGCGCTCCAACGCGCGGCTGCGCGGCGTGGAGATTTCCCTGGTGCCGGGCGCGAAGAAGGACGGCCCGGACGCGGCGGCGGACCAGGTGCGCGCCTTCGTCACCGGCGTCGCGGCGCCCCGGGTGGCGGAGGGCGGCAACGCGTTCTCCACCCTCATCAAGCGCCCGTGGTTCTGGGCGGTGGTCGGCGGCGCGGCGGCGGTGACGGCCGGGGCCGTCTTCGTGGCGACGTCCCAGGACAAGGGGCGCCCGTTCAACCCCGTTTCTGGTGGAATCGGATTCTGAGGCGGAGCCGCGTGTTGAATGCCCGGACCGCCTCCCGCGTCGCCTGTTTCAGAGGTCACCCCATGAAAGCCGCCCTCGTCCTTGTCCTCCTCCCCGCGCTGGCCCTCGCGGCCCCGCCCCAGGCGCGCCGCGTCAGCACCCTCCTGGTGCCCATGGACCCGGCCTCCGAGGCGTCCAGCGTGCAGATGGAGGGCTACATGAACGACGCCCTCACCCACTTCGCCGGCATGAAGGTCCGCAAGTCGGAGGAGCTGTTCGGCATGCCGGAGGACGCGGCGGCCCGGGCCTCGCTGGAGCGCGGGCGAAAGGGCTACTCGGAGAGCCTGTCCGCCTTCGACAAGAAGGAATACGAGGAGGCGGAGCGCAAGGTGCGCGCCACCCTGAAGGAGCTGCAGGGGGCCGCGGGCGCCATGCGCGGGTGCTCGCCGCTGTGTGACGCGCTGGCGCTTTACGCCGCCGTGCTGCACCTGCGCGGCGAGGTGGAGGAGGCGAAGCTGGCGCTCATCGACCTCATCGCGCTGTCCCCCACCCATGAGCTGTCCCCCAAGCGCTTCACGCGCGAGTTCCTCTCCCTGCGCGTGCAGGTGGCCACCAGCCGCACGTCCCAGCTGCGCGGCACCGCCACGGTGAACTCGCGGCCCGCGGGCGCGCGCGTGTACGTGGACGGCGAGGCCGTGGGCTACACGCCGGTGACGCTGCCCGCGCTGCCCATTGGCAAGCACCTGCTGCGCGTGGAGCGCCCGGGCTTCCAGCAGTACGGGCAGATCATGGAGGTGGCCACCGACGACACCGAGGTCACCGCCAGGTTGGTGCCTACCGCTTCGTACAAGGCCTACGACGCGAAGCTGGACCGGGTGGCGGGCGAGGTGAACCGCGCCGGTGAGAAGGCGTCTGGCGTGGCGGCCATGGCGCAGTCGCTGGGGTTGGACCGGGTGATGCTGGGCACCCTGCGCGCCAATGGCGAGGGCACCGAGCTGACGCTGGGCTACTACGACGCGCGCACCGGCCAGAAGATGGCGGGGCGGCGCATGTCCGTCCAGGGCGATGAGTTCGGCCAGCTGAAGCAGGAGATGGAGCGGGTGGTGAACCACCTGGTGAACAGCATCGGTGAGCAGGTGACCCGGAGCAAGGACCCCTTGGACAGCCGCGGCGGCATGGAGGACTGGTCGTCGGAGGACCGGGGCGGCCGTGGCAAGGCGCAGGACAAGCGGAGCAAGCCCGGCGACGACCCGCTCGACGGTGTGTCCGGAACCGAGGACTGGTGACGCAGAGCGCTTGTCCCGAGACGGCGGCGGCCTAGAGTCCCGGGGCGTATGCGCCTGCTCGCCCTCCTGCTCCTCCCCAGCCTCGCGCTCGCCCAGACGAGCGTCATCAGCCAGCC
>NZ_JAAIYB010000427.1 GCF_010894475.1 Myxococcus vastator | reverse complement strand
CCCGCGAGGAGTTCGACGCCGTCTACGCCCCGGGCCCCAATGCCACCGGGGGCGGCGCCTTCAATGCCCAGGGCAAGGCCGTGCAGGTGGACGGCGGCTACCGCGTCACCGGTCACTGGAACTTCGCCACCGGCTGCCGCACGAGTGAGTGGCTGTTCGGCAACTGCGTCGTGCTCGACCCGGACGGCAAGCCTCGCCCGGGCCCCGCCGAGGGCCTGCCCGAGACGCGCGCCATGCTGCTGCCCGCCAGCGAGGTCCGCATCATCGAGCACTGGGACGTGCTCGGCCTGCGCGGCACCGGCAGCCACGACATCGCCATTGACGCCTTCGTCCCCCAGCAACGCACCTTCGACATCTTCACCGGCCAGCCCTGCGTACCGGGCGCCAACTTCGTGGTGCCAGTGCTCCACTACGCCATGCACATCGGCGCGGTGGCGGTGGGCATCGCCCAGGGCGCGGTGGATGACCTGCTCGCTCTCGCCCGCTCGGGCAAGCGCCGGCTGTACGCGCGCACTTCACTGGTGGACTCCCCCGTGTTCCGCAACCGGCTGGGCCGCGCCGAGACAGGCGCCCGCGCCGCGCACGACGCGCTCCGCCGCATGGGCGAGGTGTTCTGGGAGGCCTGCCAGGAATCCCCCGTGAGCGCCTTCGGCCTCGCGCCCCAGGTGTCCTCCACCCTGACCTGGGCCGTGGAGACGGCCGCCGAGGTGGTGACGGCCTGCTACCACGCGGGCGGCGCGACGTCGGTGCGCGACGGCGCCTCGCTCCAGCGCCGCTTCCGCGACATCCACACCCTCACCCAGCACGCGGCCGTGGCGGAGGGCTGGTTCACCCAGGAAGGCAGCGCCCTCCTGGGCTTCCCCGTCCTCTTCGAGGCCTGAAGCGAGCGCTCAGTTGATTTCAGCGCACGGGAAGAGCGTGTTGTACGCGCCACACGTGCGCAGCGTGGCCAGCAGCAGGTGCTCGGCGTTGGCCGCGCGGCCGGACGCATCCTCGCTCCGGGCCCGCTCACGCTCGGCCAGCAGGTTGAGCCACGGGTCCCTGGAGCCATGGGCGTAGCGCTGCAGTGCCTTGAGCGACTCCGCGTCCCGAGCGGCCTCTCCCGTGTGGAGCAGCGCGCCGACGTACAGGTCCGTCTCCTGGGAGACGCGCAGCCGCTCCAGCAGACCGGGGACGGACTCCCCCTTCACCAGCCGCGCATAGTCCTCCGCCAGCGGCGCACGCGCCTGGAAGTCATGAGCCGCCACAGCCCGGACGTAGTCCTGGAGCACCGTGCCTTCCCCCAGCCGGTCCAACGCCGCGGCGAGCGGCAGCAGCGAGGCCACCGCGCCCGCCGAGGTGGCCGAGCGCACCGCTTCATAGAGCGCCGCGCGCGTCACCGCGGGCTGCTGGTGCACCAGGTACGACGCGTCCGCCGTCTTCTCGGTGAGCTGCGTCCACGTCTCCCGCACCTGGCGCCGCCACCGGGCGGCCTCCGCGTCACGCAGCGCGCGCAGCTCGTCCGCGCGCTTCTCCGCGGCCACCTTCCAGCCCGCCTCCTGGCCCGGCAGCGACGCGACGTCGCGGAACGACGCCTCCGCCTGCTTCAGCAGGCCCAGGCCCCGCAGCGCCAGGCCCCGGTTCCACAGCGCCTGCGCGTGCCGCGGCTCCTGGCGCAGCGCGCCGCCGAGCAGGTCCAGCGCCTCCTCCCACCGCTGCCCGCTGAGGGCCACCACCGCGCGGTCATTGTCCCGGTCCGCCGAGGCCGGTGCCCGCGACAGGAAGGACTCCGCTTGCTGCCAGTCCCCGCGCAGCGCATAGGCCGCGGCGATGCCCCGGAAGTCCCGCTGCTCCTCCAGCTCCGCCAGGGGACGCAGCGGCAGCGGGTTCGCGGCGCCGGACGTGCCGCGCATCGGCTCGTAGGGCAGGAAGCGGTCCGCCATCGGGTGGCTGAGCCGCGCCTCCAAGGTCCGCACGTCCGCGCCCGCCAGCCACACGTCGGCGGGGGCCTCCGGCTGCGTCTGGAGACGGAACACGCCCACCGCCGCCAGCCCCGCCGCCAGCGCCACCGGCACCACCGTGCGGGACACCCGCTGCATCCACGGCCGCAGCGGCGTCACCTTCGCGGGCGGCGGCTCGGCGACGCTGGCGCTGCCCAGGGCGCGGCTGGCCAGCAGCTCCAACTGGAGCAAGTCCCTCAGCCCCGCCTCGCATTCAGGACAACGTCCCAGGTGCTGGCGGAAGACCTCCGCGTCGGGAGCGGACAGCTCTCCGTCCACGAAGAAATGTAGGTTGGTGCATGGAGAAATCATGAGCTCGTGGCCCCCTGCTCCCGGGCTACCACCACCTGGGGCAGCAGCAGTTCCTTCAAATCCCTACGGGCCAGGGTGAGCCAGCTGCCCACGGTGCCCACGGGAACATTGAAATGCTCGGCGATGGCGTTGTAGCGCTTGCCCTCCGCGTGAAGGCGGTAGGCGTCACGCAGGTGCGGCTTCAGCCGCTCGATGGCCTTCTGGAAGGCGTCGGTGCTCACCAGCTCCCAGTTCTCCTGGGTCTCGTCTGGTGACATCGCCAAATCCTGCACCAGCGCCAGGTGCGGCATCCCCCGGGACTCCGTCCGCTGGCGGCGGCAATAGTCCAGGAAGCGGTTCGTCATCGTCGTACACAGCCACGCAGCCGCCGCGGAGTCCGTCCGGTCCTTCAGATGCTCGAACTCCGGCATCGCCCGCTCGAAGGTCTCCTGGACGAGGTCCTCCGGCTCCAGGCTGGAGCGGGCACACAACCGGCGGGCCAGCCCGAGGAGGCTGGGCCGATGCTGACGGATGAACGCTTCAAAGCGCCTCCGCTCCCGGTTGAAGAGGTTGGACATTCAGCCCCACTCACATGCGCGCCTGCGCGTTCCCCAGTCAGAAACGCGCGGCGTTCCGATCCTTGAGAAGAAAAAGAAAGACCCGGGCAGAAAAATGCCCGGGAGGGTGAAAAACCCCGCCCGGGCCTGGCGCTTAGCGGGCCTGGCCGGGGCCCAGATGCTCCGGCCCGGCCAGGGGAGGAACCGCGGGCGACGGCAGCGGGAGCCGCTTGCGCGGGGCGACGCTGGCCGTGTCGCAGTTGACGTAGGTGTTCTTCACGTGGGCTTCGCCGGACTCGGAATCCAAGCTACCGGCCATAAGGGATTCGACGGGCGTCATGAGCGCTCGCACCTCGCGATGGGGATGGTTTGAAAGCTAGACATGGGTGATACGGCAACACGTACAGTCCTTATCACGACACGCGCCAACCCCGAGCATCTGACGGGGCGACTCGCGACATGGAATTCACGGAGTTCTGAATGAACAGGGACGACTCGCGCCTGGCATTGGAGTGGCACACCTGGCTGGCGGAGAACCTCGCCCTGGGCGTGAGCACGGAGGACGCGCAGCGGGTGCTGGTGGACGCGGGCGTGGAGGCGTCGCTGGCGCAGCGGGAGATTGCCGCGGCGCAGGCGCACCCCTACGTGGTGGCGGCGCGGCGGATTGGCCGGCGCTACGAGTGGCTGGAGGCGCTGGCGGACCTCTACGCGGAGCTGCACCGCCAGTCCGGCGCGGTGACGCTGGAGAAGCGCCGCGGGGTGAGCCCGGAGGAGTTCTTCACCCGCTACTACTTCGGTCACCGGCCGGTGGTGCTGCAGGGCTTCATGGAGGACTGGCCGGCGATGCGCCGCTGGTCGCTCGCGGACTTCCGGGAGCGCTTCGGGGACGTGGAGGTGGAAATCATGTCCGGGCGCGACACCAATCCGGACCATGCGTCGCAGCCCGACAAACACCGCCAGGTGGTGACGCTGCGCGACTACGTCCAGCGGGTGGAGACGGACGGAGAGACGAACGACTTCTACATGGTGCCGCGCAACGAGAACTGGAAGCGTGACGGGCTGGCCCGGCTGCGCGAGGACATCCGCGCGCCCGCCGGCATCATCGACCCGGAGCTGCGCCCGGACATGACGACGCTGCTGCTGGGCCCGCCGGGCACCGTCACCCCGCTCCACCACGACAACATGAACGTGCTGCTGGGCCAGGTGATGGGCCGCAAGCACGTGCGGCTGGTGCCGTCCTTCCAGCGCCACCTCGTCTACCCGCGCCATGGCACCTTCAGCGCCGTGGACGCGGCGAGCCCGGACGCGGCGCGCTTCCCGCTCTACGGAGAAGCCACCGTCCTGGAGGGCGTGGTGGAGCCGGGCGAGCTGCTCTTCCTGCCCGTGGGGTGGTGGCACTGGGTGCGCGCACTGGACGTGAGCGCCACTGTCACGTTCCATCATTTCCAGCTCCCGGGAGGCAACACGCACCTGAGGACTCCGCAGTAGACGGCCGCACCGCGCGGACGCCCGCACTCAATAGGACTCCACGAGGATGACGTGCCGGGTCCACCCGGCGCGGCTGTCCCGCTCCAACCAGCGCTGACGCTCGTCCCGCAGGGCCACCGCCGGCGCGGCGCCTTCACGGATGCGGCGCCGGACGCCATCGAAGAAACGTCCGGCGGCATCCGGGATATCCACCGTGGAGGCCAGCACCGCCCGCGCGCCCGCGTCGATGAAGGCCGCGGGCAGGCTGAAGGGCTCGTGGCTGGTGGTGGTGCTCGCCGCGCGGCCGGCGCTGCACGCGGCCAGGAACACCAGGGGCGCCCCCGTGAGCTTCTGCTGCCGCACCACGTCCGCGGTGAGCGCGTAGCGGCCGCTCGTCTCCGGGGACAGCACCACCAGCGACGCGTCCGAGAGCGCCGGGTCCATGATGCCGTGGGCGTGGATTTCGATTTCGGTGGCGTCCCGCATGTCCGCCAGCACGCGCGCGGGCGTGGCGTCCGAGCCGGACAGCACCTGCAGCGGCACCGCCTCCGGCTCCTGCGAGGGCAGCCACTGCGGCAGCCGCGGCAGCTGGAGCAGCGCGGGCGCGTCCACGCTGGAGACGACGAGCCGACGGGCCGTGGGCGTGGTGCGCGGCTGCGCCGTGCGGCCGAGCCGGAAGCTCCAGGGCACCTCCGGCGGCAACAGGTCCGTGCGGCCGAAGACAGGCGGCCAGGCGAGCACGTCCACGCGCTCGCAGCCACGCAACACCGCGCGCAGCCGCTCCGGCACCAGCCGCGAGGTGTCCGCGCGGCTGAAGGGCCCCTGCCGGTCCGGCTCATAATGGCCCAGCACCTGGCCTTGCGTGCCGCGCGCCACCAGGACCGTGCGCTCGCCGTGCACCGCCGCCGCCAGGGCGCAGCGCTGGGGCACGGGCGTGCCGAGCTGCGCGGCCATCAGCTCCAGCGCCTGGGTGTACTCGCCCGCCTTGCCCGCGTCCGTGACGAGCGACGAATAGCTCAGCGCCCAGGCCTCGCGCGCCAGCGAATCTCCCCGAGGCAGCGCCTCCGCCTCGGTGAGGGTCCGCCGCAGCAGCGCCACCCCCCGCGCCCTGTCGGAGTCCAGCAGGAAGCGGCCCTCCACGTAACGGGCATACACCGCGTCGCTGGGCATGGGGTTGCTGTGGTTGGCCCACGTGAGGGCCCGCCGCAGCAGCGCCTCGTCCCCGGGCTTCGGCCGGGTGCGCGCCAGCTCCGCCAGGTTGACGGCGAACAGCAGGCTCAGCGGCTCGTTCTCGCAGGCGGCGTTCGCGTCCACCTCGCGGCGCGCGTCGTCCATGCTGTTGTCCAGGTAGTACGTGTGGGCCAGGTTCTCCCGGGGCCAGACGCAGTTGCCGCGCCCGCGGGCGGACCACTCCTCGACATAGGCGCGCGAGCTGGCGAAGTCCCCGCGCGAGCGGGTGATGGCGGCCAGCGCCTCCAGGGCGGTGAACTCCATGTCCCACTCACGGAGCTGGCGCGCCCAGGCCCAGGCGGTGCGGGCATGCTGCTCGCCTTCGGTGAGGCGCTGGAGGTCGGCGTAGAGGATGCCCAGCCGCAGCTCCAGGTCCACGCAGCGCGCGGACAGGCCGTCCTCGCGGCAGCGCTGGAGCGCGTTGAAGATGCGCTGCTCGGCCTTCCACCACTGGCCCTCGGCCGTCTCGCGGATGGCCTCCTCACGCTCGATGTAGAGGTTGAACCAGGGGTCGTTCTGGCGCTTCGCGCGCTCCACGACCTGGGTCAACATGCGGCGCGTGGCGCGCATGTGCTGGACCGTGCCCAGGAAGAGGTCGTCCTCTCCCGAGGCCAGCACCCGCTCCAGCAGCGTGTCCGGCTGGCTCAGCTTGCCGCGCACCAGCGACGCGTACTCGCGCGACAGTGCGCCGCGGCGCGTGAAGTTCCGGCGGCTCACCCGCTTGACGTAGTCCGTCAGCGTGGAGCCGCCGTGGCCGCGGTCCAGCTCCTGCGCCAGGGGCAGCAGGGTCAGGACCCGCTCCTTCGACGGCGCCGCGCGGACCACTTCATAGAAAGCCTGCCGGACGATGCCCGGGTCCTTGCGGGCCGCCTCCAGCGGCAGCGGCGCCTGAGGGTCATCCACCAGCGCCAGCGTGGCCTCGCGCGCCTCCTTCCACCGGCGGGCGCGCTCCATCGTGGCGTCGCGTTGCTCGCGAGCGTTGGCCTTCGCCTCGCGGCTCCAGCCCGCCTCCCCCATCAGCGCCACCTGTTCGAAGGTGTCCGCCGCCTTCATCGTGAGCCCCATCGACTGGAGCACCAGCGCGCGGTTCCACATGGCCTGCGCATGCCTCGGCTGCGCCTTCAGCACGCCGTCCAGCAACCGCAAGGCCTGCTCATGCGCGCCGCGGGCGAGGTACACCGCCGCCAGGTCACTGTCGCGGTCCGGCGAGGCGGGCATGCGCTCCAGGAACGAGGCCGCCTGGTTCCACTCACCCTGAAGGGCATACGCGGAGGCGATACCGGACAGGTCACCCGCCTCCTCCAGACGGGCGAGGTCGCGCAGCGGAATGGGTTCGGGAGCAACGGGGCAGCCGCCCGCCGACGTGCGTGGCCGGTAGCGGTCCGCTTCGGGGTGCGTGAGCCGGGCCTCGATGCGTGACGCGGAGCGCCGCTCTGCCCAGAACTGCGCGGAGACAGGTGCCCCGCTCCCCTTGGAGGGCGTGCGGGCAAGAAGGACGGTCAACACCAAGACGGGCGTGGCCAGCGCCAGGACCAGGACTTTGTCGTACGCCGGCTTCAACATACTGCCCCCTCGGGCGCCATCCCCCAAGCAGCCGCCCAGCTACCGCGTTGTACACCATCCACCGTTCCCCACCGACTTCCGGCGGAGGCTGGGCAACCCGCGACAGACGCCTGGCGCATTACCCCCCGCGGCATTTCTCC
>NZ_JAAIYB010000426.1 GCF_010894475.1 Myxococcus vastator | reverse complement strand
GGACGGGGCGGCGGGGCGGCCCTGAGCTGCCAGCGCGACGGGGGCACGACGGGCGCCACCACCCTGGCCACCGGGGCGCCGACGACGCCCACGAGCGCCGCCGCCGGGATGCGGGCGGCATGGACCGGAGCCGGCCCTGGCGCGCCGCCGGACGCATGGCCGAAACGGATGTCCGCTACGGAGGCACGCAGCCCGCGGGCCACGGCCCCGGTGTGGAGAACATGGCGCCACCGTGGGATGGATACGGCACCAGCCCGTCACGGCCGGATGACCACGACCTGGGGCAAGGTGGCTTCTCCGGTGGGCGCTACCAGCCCGAAGGCGGTGTGAGGACGCCGCCTCGGGGACGCGCGCCGCGAGGTTACCGGCGCTCCAGCGAGCGAATCCTGTCGGACCTCTGCGACCGGCTGATGCAGAGCTGGGTGGACGCCGAGGACGTGGACATCCGCGTGCGGGACGGCGTGGTGCTGCTGGCCGGCGTGGTGCGCAGCCAGGACGAACGGCACGCGACGGAGGCGCTCGCCCGGGACGTGCTGGGGGTGAAGGAGGTCCTCAACGACATTCGCATCGACCGCGAGGACGGCGTCGTGGACCGGCCCGCGTCACGCAGGCCCGTCCAGGTCCCGGGTATGGACGCCTCCGACGACGACACGCTGCATTCGTGAGGGGGCGGACGCGACGCGGACATCGCGGTGGCCCGGAAGCACGCCGGTTCAGGTAGTGTGCCGGGCCTTTCCGTCCGCCACACCCTAGGAGTCCGTTCATGTCCCGCGTCATCCGCGCCCCCCATGGCTCCACCCTGTCCTGCAAGGGCTGGGTCCAGGAGGCCGCGCTCCGGATGTTGATGAACAACCTCGACCCGGACGTCGCCGAGCGCCCCGAGGACCTCGTCGTCTACGGCGGCACCGGCAAGGCCGCTCGCGACTGGCCCTCCTTCGACCGCATCGTGTCGAGCCTCCAGAACCTGGGCGACGACGAGACGCTGCTCGTCCAGTCCGGCAAGCCCGTGGGCATCTTCCGCACGCACCCGGACGCGCCGCGCGTGCTCATCGCCAACTCCAACCTCGTGGGCCGCTGGGCCAACTGGGAGCACTTCCACGAGCTGGAGAAGAAGGGCCTGATGATGTACGGCCAGATGACCGCGGGCTCGTGGATCTACATCGGCACGCAGGGCATCCTCCAGGGCACCTACGAGACGTTCGCCGCCGCCGGCCGCTTCCACTTCGGCACCGACGACCTGGCGGGCCGCCTCATCCTCTCCGGCGGGCTGGGTGGCATGGGGGGCGCGCAGCCGCTGGCCGCCACCATGAACAACGCCGTGTTCCTCGGCGTGGAGATCGACCCCACCCGCGCCCGCCGCCGGGTGGAGACGCGCTACCTGGACGTCGTCGCCAAGGACCTGGATGATGCGCTGGCGCTGGTGAAGGAGGCCCAGGAGCAGCGCGTGGGCCGCTCCATCGCCGTCATTGGCAACGCGGCGTCGGTGTTCCGCGAGCTGTACCGCCGCGGCATCAAGCCGGACCTCGTCACGGACCAGACGAGCGCCCATGACCCGCTCAACGGCTACATCCCCACGGACCTGTCGCTGGAGGCCGCCGCCGAGCTGCGCCAGCGGGACCCGGAGACGTACGTCCGCCGCGCGCGCGAGTCGATGATGCTGCACGTGCAGGCGATGAACGACTTCCAGAAGGCCGGCAGCCACGTCTTCGACTACGGCAACAACCTGCGCGGCCAGGCGGAGCTGGGCGGCATGGAGAACGCCTTCGAGTTCCCCGGCTTCGTCCCCGCCTACATCCGTCCCCTCTTCTGCGAGGGCATGGGGCCCTTCCGCTGGGTGGCGCTCTCCGGCGACCCGGAGGACATCCGCGTCACCGACCGCGTGGTGCGCGAGCTGTTCCCGCAGAAGGCCTCGCTGCAGCGCTGGCTGAACATGGCGGAGGAGCGCGTGGCGTTCCAGGGCCTGCCCTCGCGCATCTGCTGGCTGGGGTATGGCGAGCGCGCCAAGGCGGGCCTCGCCTTCAACGAGCTGGTGCGCAAGGGCGAGGTGAAGGCGCCCATCGTCATTGGCCGGGACCACCTGGACTGCGGGTCGGTGGCGTCGCCCAACCGTGAGACGGAGGCGATGAAGGACGGCACGGACGCGGTGGCGGACTGGCCCATCCTCAACGCGCTGGTGAACGCGGTGAACGGCGCCTCGTGGGTGTCCTTCCACCACGGCGGCGGCGTGGGCATGGGCTACTCGCTGCACGCGGGCCAGGTCATCGTCGCGGACGGGACGCCGGAGGCCGCGCGCCGCATCGAGCGCGTGCTCACCAGCGACCCTGGCATGGGCGTGCTGCGCCACGCGGACGCGGGCTACCCGGAGGCCATCGACGTGGCGAAAGAGCGCGGCGTGAAGATTCCCGGCATCACCACCTGAAGCCGAAGCAGGAGGCCGCAGTGAAGCGCTTGTGCGCGGCAGTGGTCGGACTGGGGGGCGCCGTCGTCGTGGGACTGACGGGGTGCGCCCCCACGGCGATGGGCCCCATGGTGATGCGGATGGGGCCCGGGGCTCCCGACCGCAACGTCATGCAGTTGGGGATGCGCTCTGGCCCCCGGCTGAGCGCGCCCATCGCGGGGACGCAGCCCGGCGTCGGGACCGGAGACACGTTCCGTGGGAACGAGTCGAGCTTCTCCCCGCAGCAGTGGGGCGTGGCGTTCGACGCGGCCTTGACGCTGCCGCTGTCCGAACGGCTGCACCTGCACACGGGCCTTCAGGGCGAGATGTTCCTGCCGGTGCCGCTGCCGGGGTACGGCGTGTATGCCGGGGCCTCGTACTACGTGGGCTCGGAGCGGCTGGGGCTGGCTCCGGCGCTGTCGTTGCGAGGGGCCACGGACTTCGGCCTGCTCACGTCGCGCGGCGGGCCGGGCAGCATCTTCGGCGCGGAGGTGTCGTGCGCGCTCACGATGCAGCCGGAGAAGAGCGTGTCCATTGGCCTGGTGCCCTTCGCGTCGTGGCACACGGTGGCCTCGCACGGGCGCAACGAGCAGGCGCTGTATTACGGCGGCGTGGTGGCGGCGCGCGTCCGTTGGGGCGCGCTGAATGATTTCGAGCTGTCGGGCGGGTTTGGCCGCGCGAAGGTCGGCAAGGGTGTGAGCTGGAACGTGCCCATCATGGGCGCACGCGGAGGACGTTGAGCCATGGACGTGCTGGACCTGCTGGTGCGTAACACCTCCGAAGTGCTGACGGTGGAAGGCTCGCACCGCGAGCGCGCGGAGGACGCCCTCACCCCGCGCCCGGGCGCCGTGGTGGGTGTGCGCGGAGGCCGCATCGCCTACGTGGGCCCCGAGGCGGAGCTCTCCCCGGGCGCGGTGGGCCCCGGCACCGAGGTGGTGGACGCCCAGGGTGGCTTCGTGGGCCCCGGCTTCGTGGACCCGCACACGCACCTCGTCTTCGCCGGTGAGCGCTCGGCGGAGTTCGACCTGCGCAACCAGGGCGCCACCTACCTGGAGCTTGCCAAGGCGGGCGGTGGCATCGCCGGGACGGTGCGGGCCACGCGGGCCGCGAGCGAGGACGAGCTGGTGCGGCTCGCCCTGCCCCGCACGAAGCGCCTGTTGGAGCAGGGCGTGACGACGGCGGAGGTGAAGAGCGGCTATGGGCTCAACCTGGAGACGGAGCTGAAGATGCTGCGCGCGGTGCGGCGGCTCGGCGCGCTGACGCCGCTGGAGCTGGTGCCCACGCTGCTGTGCGCGCACGCCTTGCCGGAGGAGTACCGCGGCAAGCGCGAGGACTACGTGCGGCTGTGCATCGAGGAGATTCTCCCCGCCGTCGCACACGAGGGGCTGGCACGCTTCTGTGACGTCTTCGTGGAAGACAGCGCCTTCACCGTGGACGAGGCGCGCCGCATCTTGAGCGCGGGGCGGGCGCTGGGAATGGTTCCGCGGCTGCACGCGGACCAGCTCACCGCGTGTGGCGCCTCCGAGCTCGCCGCGGAGCTGGGGGCCGCCACGGCGGACCACCTGGAGCAGGTGACGGACGCGGGACTCCAAGCGCTGGCGGACGCGAATGTCACCGCGGTGCTCGTGCCTACCTCCACGCTGTTCCTGCGCATGCGGCCCTACGCGCCCGGACGCCGCATCCGCGACGCGGGGCTCAACGTCGCTTTGGGCACCAATGTGAACCCGGGTTCCGCCATGAGTGAAAACACGGCACTGGCACTGGGACTTGCGTGCCTGGAAAACGGGCTTACTGCGGCAGAGGCGTATTGGGGAGCCACGCGCGGCGCGGCGGTGTCCTTGGGACTGCAACAGCACGGCAGGCTGGCCGTGGGTGACCCGGGCGACCTGGTGGTCTTCAGCTGTGCTTCGTACCGCCATCTGCCCTACCATCTAGGGGTAGCGCACGCGCGAGTGGTGGTGAAGGCCGGACGCATCGCTGTCCGGCAGCCAATGGATGGCTGCGCGTGAACCGGCGTCGCAGAGACACGGCGGCGCCAACTGGGTAAAGACGAGACGACATCCGACAGGCCGGACGTTAAGGATTTTCGCTGCCAGCCATGTGCCGACTATTTGGATTCCGTTCAGCGATTCCCGCCGCCGTTCATCCTTCGCTGGTGACGGAGAAGAACTCGCTCCTCATCCAGTCGCGCGAGCACAAGGACGGATGGGGAATCGCCGCGTACGGCGCCGAACCCGCGCCCGTGGTGGCGCACGGTGTGGGGCCCGCGCACTGCGACCCGGACTTCGAGCGGGTGAGCAGCCGGGTGTCTTCCCACACGGTGGTGGCGCACGTCCGCCTGGCCTCGGTGGGCGCGGTCGAGCTGCGCAACGCCCACCCCTTCCTGCATGGCCGCTGGGCGTTCGTGCACAACGGGACGGTGAAGGAGTTCGCGCAGCACCGGGCCGCCGTGGAAGCGCTCATCTGCCCGAGCCTTCGGACGAACATCCAGGGCACCACGGACAGCGAGCGGTGCTTCTACCTGTTCCTCACCCGCCTGGCGGCCCGGCATCCGATTGACCGGAAGGTCCCCGTGGAGGCCGTGGCGCGCGCGCTGGCGGAGACGATGTCATTGGTGGCCGCCATCACGGATGTCGCGGGTCAGGAGGGTCGCTCGGCGATGAACTTCCTCGTGTCCGACGGCGAGCTGATGGTCGCGTCTCGGCGCAACCGGACGCTGTTCGTGTCCACGGGTCCGGCACGCGACGACGTGTCGACGCTGCCGGCACCGGGGACGAAGCTGGAGCAGCTCGTCGTGGCCAGTGAGTCCCTGTGCGGCGGGCCGTACTGGGCGCCGGTGGCCGAAGAGGACGTCATCGGCGTGGACGCGAACCTCGTGTTCCACCACTGGCGCGTGCCGGAGCTCGCGGGCCCGGACTTCGGCCCCGCCGTGAAGCCGGACACGTCGCGCAGCGTGGCCTGAGGCCCGGTTGCGCGTCAGCCCATCCACGCGTCGAGCAAGGCCGCCGGCCGGGCGCCAAACGCCTCCGCTGTCAGCTCCCGTGCCTCGCCGCCCGCGTGCTTCAGCGTGACGCGCAGGTAGTCGCGGGGCGCGGCCTGCGGAATCTTGTCCAGCCACTCCACCAGCATCGCGCTCTCGGTGCTTTCCAGGTCCAGGAAGCCCGTGGCGTACAGGTCGTCGTAGTCCGTCAGCCGGTACAGGTCCGCGTGGTACAGCGGGATGCGGCCCGAATACGGGTACACAATCGCGAACGTGGGGCTCGCCACCTCGGAGCGAGGCACGTTCGCCCCGTCCGCCACCCCGCGCACCAGGTGCGTCTTTCCCGCGCCCAGGTCGCCAATCAGCCCCACGAAGTCACCGGGCTGCAGCAACTCGCCCAGCCGGACGCCCAGCCGGTGCGTCTCCTCGGGAGACTCCAGCCGTACCGTCCGCACACGCGCCGCCAACGCTTCCGCGCTCATCGTTCCCACCGTAGCCACACCTCGCACAGCCCCTGCTCCACGATGTCCCCCGCCACCAGCCCCAGCTGCCCGCGCTTCGCCGCCGCCAGGTCTCCCGCGAGCCCGTGCGCGTACACCGCCGTCCAGATGGCCGCCGGCAACGGGAGCGACTGAGCCAGGAACGCGCCACAAATCCCCGACAGCACGTCCCCCGAGCCGCCCGTCGCCATGCCCGGATTGCCCGTGGTGTTGAGATACACGCGTCCATCCGCGTCACTCGTCAGCGTCCGGTCTCCCTTCAACACCAGCGTCACCTTCAACCCCACGGAGAACCGCCGCGCCACGTCCAGCCGGTGCGCCTGCACCTCCTTCGTGGGCTTGCCCGTCAGCCGAGCCATCTCTCCCGGGTGCGGCGTCATCACCACCGGCCCCTTCGCGCGGCGCAGCACTGACAGGTCCGTGGCCACCGCGTTGAGCGCGTCCGCGTCCAGCACCGCGGGCACCTCCACGCGCGACAGCAGCTCGCCAATCAGCGCCCCCGTCTCCGGGCCTCGCGGAATCCCCGGCCCGATGACGAGCGCATCCTTGCCCTCCGCCGCCGCCACCAGCGCGTCCAAGTCTCCCAGGCCCAGCGGCCCGGAAGCCTCCAGGGGGATGCCCATGATTTCAGCCGAGTGCGCCTGGATGGTGTCCAGCGCGTCCGCCCGCGCGGCCACGGTGACGAGCCCCGCGCCCGAGCGCAGCGCCGCCTTCGCCACCAGCGCCGCGGCGCCCGTCTTCCCCCGGCTGCCCGCCACCACCAGGACGTGCCCGAAGGTCCCCTTGTGGGAGTCCGCCTTCCGCGCCGGCAACGTGCGCCGCGCGTCCGCCTCCTCCACCACGAAGAGTTCGGGACCGGAGACCTCCTTCGAGGACTCGCCGCCCATGCCGATGTCCACCCGGTGCACCCGGCCACACAGCGAGGCCCCCGGCTCCAGCACCTGACCCGGCTTGAGGAAGCCAAAGGCCACGGTGGCATCCGCCTCCACACACGGCGAGAAGGGCTCCCCCGAGTCACTCTGGAGCCCGGATGGCACATCCGCCGCCACCACCTTGGCTCCCGCGGCCCGCCAGCCGCGAATCGCCGCCACGGCGTCCGCGAAGGCCCCCGCCGGCGCGCGGCTCAAGCCCGTGCCGAAGAGCGCGTCCACCACCACGTCACCCCGCCCCGGCACCGGCACGGTCTCCAGGGTGCGCGGCGTCACGCCGAAGCCCTTCAGCGCCTCCAGGTTCCGGCGCGACTCCGGCGTCAGCTTCGCGGCGTCACCCACCCTCACCACCGACACGCAGGCGCCGCCCTCCCGGAGGAAGCGCGCGGCCACCAGCCCAT
>NZ_JAAIYB010000425.1 GCF_010894475.1 Myxococcus vastator | reverse complement strand
ACGCCGAAGCGACCAGCGGAGCACCTGCTCCGCGTCGTCGGCACGCCCCCCGGACGGGTGGTGGGATTCCTGACGCGCTTCGTCTGGGCCTTCGTGACGTGGCTGTCTCCGGAGTCGCGTGACGCGCTCGCTCGCTTCGTGGGCAACCTCGCGTACAGGCTGGGCATCCGTCGTCGCGTGGCGCTGGAAAACCTGGCCATGGCGATGCCGGAGAAGAGTGACGCGGAGCGGCGCGAGATTGCGCGCGGCGCCTACATCAACATGTCGCGCGTGGTGCTGGAGTCGCTGCCGTCCGGCGACCGGCTGCCGCGGGACTGGGCCGAGCAGGGCGTGGAAGGCGAAGCGGCCTGGCAGGCGCTGAAGGCGCATGTGGCCACGGGCCAGGGCGCGCTGCTGGTGACGGCGCACTTCGGCAACTGGGAGCTGCTGGGGGACATGGTCACCCGCCACGGCATTCCGATTGTCGGCCTGGTGCGCCCGCTGAAGGGCGCGCTCAACACGCGCATCGCGGAGAACCGCGTGCGCATGGGCGCCGGCCTCATCTACCCGCGGGGCGCCATCCAGGAAGTCATCAAGGCCGTGAAGCGCGGCGAGTCGCCCTTCATGTTGCTGGACCAGGCACTGCCAGCGAAGGCGGCCGCCTTCGTGCCCTTCTTCGGCAAGCTGGCCTCCACCACGCCGGCCATGGCGGTGGCGGCGGCGCGCACGAAGGCCCCCGTGTTCGTGGTGATGAGCGTGCGCAACGGCCGGAGCGGCGCGCGCTTCCGCCTGGCGGTCGAAGGCCCCATCCTCCCGCCCGCGCCGGGTGAGTGCGCCGACCCGATGACGGAGCACACCGCGCGCGTCACGGCCGCGCTGGAGCGCTGCATCCGCAAGTACCCGGACCAGTGGATGTGGCTGCACCGCCGCTGGAAGGTGCCGCCTCCGCCTGAGGCCGCCCTGCCCGCCGGGCCTACGCCACCACCACCCGCTTCAGATGCGCCCCCAGCTGGGTGACGACCTCGTAGTGAATCGTCTGGGCCCAGCCGGCCAGTGACTCGGCGGGCACGGACTCCTCTCCGTCGCGGCCCAGCAGCGTGGCCGTCACCGGGCGCTCGTCGGACGTGGCGCGCGTCACGTCCACGATGAGGTGATTCATCATCACCCGTCCCAGCACCGGACACCGGCGGCCCTTCACCAGCACGTGCGCCTTGCCCGACGCGAGGCGCGGGTAGCCGTCGTAGTACCCCACCGGCAGCACCGCGATGCGCGTGGGCTCCGGGCACCGGTACGTGCAGCCGTAGCCCACGTAGCTGCCCGCGGGCAGCCACTTCACCACCTGGCTGCGGCACCGCCACGACAGCACGGGCTTGAGCACCGGCACCTCGCCCAGCACCAGCCGCGCCGACAGCCGCGTCTCCGGCGACGGCCACAGGCCGTAGAGCGAAATCCCCACGCGCAGCGCTTCATAGCGGGCGCGGGGCAGCACCAGCGTCGCGGCGCTCGCGGCGATGTGCCGCTGCAGCGGCTGCGCCGGCGCCAGTTGCTCCGAGAGGAACGCCAGGCCCTTCTCGAAGGCCGCCACCTGCGCCAGCGCGTAGCCCTGCTCCGTCACGTCCTCCGTGTTGGCGAAGTGGCTGAGCGCGCCCACCACCTCCAGCACGTCGCGAGCCTCCGTGAGGAAGCGAGCCTCCGTGGGCAGCCCCTCCAGCGTGAAGCCCTCGCGCCCCAGGCCGGTGTCGATGTGGACGTGGACCCGCAGAGGGCGCTCCAGCTTCGCCGCGCGCAGCACCGCCGCCGCGTCCGCCCAGCCACGGTCCGCCACCACCGCGTCCACGCCCGCGCGCGCCAGCACCACCGCCTCGTCCGGCGCCACCGCGCCCAGGACGAGCACCTGCCGCGGCGCCAGGCCCCGTGCCCGCTCGTACTCCCGCACCTTCAGCGCGTCCTGCGGGGCGATGACATAGAGGACGTCCACCTCGCCGTGGACCACGGGCAGCACCTGCGCGAGCCCGTGCCCATACGCGTTGCCCTTGAGCACCACCCCCAGCGCGCGCGGCGCCGCCCCCTGCCCCTCCAGGCCCCGGAACACGGCGACGTTGTGCCGCAGGGCGGACGCACTCAACTCCAGCCACGAGGAATGGACCGCGTCCCCGGGGCCACTGCCGATTGACTCCACTTTCACCTCCACCACGCGACCAGCCATACCAGCAATGCGCGGGCCATGCGCCAGGCGTGGCCGGTACACCACACCTGCCCAGGCCCCCACATATTCCCGCCGCGCGAGCGTCCTGGAGGCCTGACGCCCGACAGAGGGTTTCCGGATGGATGCAAAGCGCATTAAAGGGAGGGCGGATGCGAACGCTCTTCATTGGAGACGTGCACGGGTGCGCGGAGGAACTGGACGCGCTGCTGGCGCAGTGCGCCTGGCAGCCAGGCGACCGCGTGGTGCTGGTGGGGGACCTGGTGGCGAAGGGCCCGGACTCCGCCGGCGTGGTGCGCCGTGCGCGTGAGCAGGGCTTCCTGGCGGTGCGGGGCAACCATGACGCCCACGTGCTGCGCTGGCACGCGGGCCGGGGGCCGCGCGGCAAGAAGCTGAAGCCCGAGCATCAGCAGGTGCTGGACACCCTGACGCCCGAGGACTGGGCGTGGCTGGAGGCCCAGCCGCTGTACCGCCTCTTCCCCGAGCTGAACGTGGTCGCCGTGCATGGCGGCCTGGTGCCAGGCGTGCCGCTGGAGGCGCAGAAGGAAGACGAGCTGCTCAACCTGCGCAGCATCCTGCCGGATGGGACGCCGTCGAAGCGCGTGGACGCGGGCGCGCCGTGGGCCAGCCTGTGGCAGGGGCCGGAGCTGGTCATCTTCGGCCATGACGCCATGCGGGGCGTCCAGCGGCACCCGTATGCGGTGGGGCTGGACTCCGGCTGCGTGTACGGCGGCAAGCTCTCCGCCTATGTACTGCCAGAGGGCCGCCTCGTGTCCGTCCTGGCGAAGCGCGCCTACGTGGACGTGGACGCCTCCTAGAGAAGCAGGAAGCGTCCACGCGCGTCATCACGTCGCCGGGGGGCGCACCACCAGCACGGGCCGGTCCGTGCGCACCAGCAGGGACTGCGTCACCGAGCCCAGCACGGCGCGCTTCCAGCCCGACCGCCCATGCGTGCCCATGACGATGGCGCTCACGCCCAGCCGCTCGGCCGTCTGCGCCAGCGTGGCCACCACGTCCTTGCCGCCGGGGATGACCTCCAGCCGCACGTTCCTGTCCCGCGCGCCCTTGGGGACGAGCGTCGAGAGCTGCTCGCGCAGCTGGGCCTCCTCTTCGAGTGACGGCTTCGATTCGGTGGCGTGCACCAGGTGCACCGTGCCGCCCGGCGACGTCAGCGCGCAGGCATGCGCCACCGCGCGGTTGCCCGTCTCCGAGAAGTCCGTGGCCACCATCACCTCGCGGTACTCCGGCAGCGGCGTGTCCACCCCCACCGTCATCGCCTGCGAGGGCACGCACACCACGGACATCCGCGCCAGCCGCAGCACGTGGCGCGACACGCTCCACAGCCGCCCCATCGCGCGCCGGTGGTGCGTGCCCACCACCATCAGGTCCACCTGCTCCTGCTCGGCCAGCTCCACCAGGTGGTCGGCGATGCGCCCCACGCCCGCCTCCACGCGGACGCGCACGGGCGCACCAGCGTCCGCCAGCGGAGCCAGGAGCTCCGCGCTCTCCCGCTCCAGCGCCTGCTGCAGCTCGGGCGGGGCCTCGCCGTAGGCCATGGCCTGCCGCAGCCCCAGGCGGCGGGCTTCTTCCTCGGGCCAGTAGACGCGTCCGCCCACCACGTCCACCCGGCCGCCCTTGCGCAGCGTCAGCACCCAGTCCCGCGCGGCTTCGAAGGGCAGGGAGCGGTCCACGCCCAGGAGCACCTTCAGGGGCCGCGCTCCCCGAGCCCACGCCTCCAGCGGCGCCGGGTCCCGCATGACGAGCAGCGGCACCGTCAGCGACTGCGCCATCCGGTCCACCGTGCCGCCCTCGCCCCCGAAGGGGGATTCGTCCACGTCCCGCGACGCCACCACCAGCGAGGCGCGCTGCTCGCGGCAGAACGCCTCCAGCATCACCGCCGGCTCGCCGGTGAGGAGCACGGGCTCCACCTTCGCCCCCAGCTTCTCCAGGCGCTTCGTCTCGTCGCTCAGCACCGCCTCGGCGGAGCCCAGCAGGGCCTGGCCAAAGGCACGCACGGAGTCGGGGTTGAGGACATGGACCAGCCACAGGGACGTGCCGGCCTTGCGAGCCAGCTCCGCGGCCAGCGTGGAGGCGCGCCGCGCGGCGTCGGAGAAGTTGGTGGCGCAGACAATGGACATGGCAGCTCCAGGTTCGAGTGAGGCGTAGAGTGGAAATCAACGCGCGCGGAGCACCTGCTCGGCGCGCACCTCGTTCACCAGGGGCTCGCCACGCTCGAAGGCCTGGATGCTCGCCAGCGTCGTCTCGGCGATGTTGGCGAGCGCCTCGTGGGTGAGGAAGGCCTGATGCGACGTGACGAGCACGTTCGGGAAGGTCAGGAGCCGCGCCAGCACGTCGTCCTGGAGCACCTGCCCGGAGAGGTCCTGGAAGAAGACGCCCTCCTCTTCTTCATACACATCCAGTCCGGCCCCGCCGATGTGACCGGACTTGAGCGCGGCGACCAGCGCCTTGCTGTCGATGAGCGCGCCGCGGCCCGTGTTGATGAGCAGCGCGCCCCGCTTCATCCGCGCCAGCGCCGCCGCGTCCACCAGGTGCCGCGTGCCCGGCGTCAGCGGGACATGCAGCGAGAGGATGTCCGACTCGGCGAAGAGTGTTTCGAGCGGTGCGTAGCGCACGCCCAGCTCGCGCTCGAAGGCCGCGTCCGGCGCCACGTCGTAGCAGAGCACGTTGCAACCAAAGCCCTTGAAGATGCGCGCCGCCACGCGCCCGATGCGGCCCGTGCCCACCACGCCCACCGTCTTGCCAGCGAGGTCGAAGCCCACCAGCCCGTCGAGCGAGAAGTTCCAGTCACGCACGCGCGAGAAGGCGCGCGGGATGTGGCGGTTGAGGGACAACACCAGGGCCACCGCGTGCTCGGCCACCGCGTGGGGGGAGTACTCCGGCACGCGCGTGACGCGCAGGTCCAGCCGCCGCGCCGCTTCGAGGTCCACGTGGTTGTAGCCCGCGGAGCGCGCCGCCACGAGCCGCACCCCGCCCGCGTGCAACACCGCCAGCGTGGCCGCGTCCACCTTGTCGTTGACGAAGGAGCACACGGCGGGAAAGCCCTCCGCCAGGGGCGCCGTCTGGAGCGTCAGCCGCGGCTCGAAGTAGGTGAGCGCATGTCCGAAACGCGCGTTGGCGGCCTCCAGCGCGTCTCGGTCGTATCGGTGTGTGTCGAAGACAGCCACTCGCATGCTTGCTCCCCTGCTCGACCTCAATGCAAGGCCTGCTCCAGGCGGCACCCTATGCTGTCGGCCTTCGACAGCCGCGCAAAATATGCGCAGCCGGGGGCCGAGCGGCAAAAGCTGCGCGCGAGGCGAACGCCTGCCCGCCGGGCAGCGGACGTGCGGGAGCGCGCGGCGAGGCCAGGGCCTAGCTTGAGTCTGAGGCGCCAGTGCCCCTTCGAGCGGAGCCCCCGACATGAACCGGCTGGAAGACGCCGCGCTGCTGACGGACCTCTACCAACTGACGATGACGGAGGCCTACCTCGAAGAGGGAATGTGGGACGAGGCCGTGTTCAGCCTCTTCGCGCGCAGGCTCCCGCACCGGCGCAACTACCTGCTGGCGGCGGGGCTCGACGATGCGCTGAGGTACCTGGAGCAGCTGCGCTTCGGCGCGGAGGCGCTGGACTGGCTGGCGGCTCAAGGCCGCTTCTCGGACCGGCTGCTCGGGTGGCTCGAACGCTTCCGCTTCAGCGGTGACGTGGACGCCGTCCCGGAGGGCACGCCGGTGTTCGCCGAGGAGCCCCTGCTGGAGGTCCGCGCGCCCCTGCCGGAGGCGCAGCTGGTGGAGACGTACCTCCTCAACCAGGTGCACTTCCAGACGACCGTGGCCTCGAAGGCCGCGCGCGTGGTGACGGCCGCCGCGGGACGCCACGTCATGGAGTTTGGCCTGCGGCGCTACCACGGCACGGACGCCGGGCTGAAGGTGGCGCGCGCGGCGTATCTGGCGGGCGTGGACTCCACCTCCAATGTGCTGGCGGGGAAGACGTATGGGATTCCGCTCGCGGGCACCATGGCGCACAGCTACGTGCAGGCGCACGACGACGAGCTGGAGGCGTTCCGCGCCTTCGTGCGCGTCCATCCGGACGCCACGCTGCTGGTGGACACCTACGACACGCTGCGCGGCGTGCAGCACGTCATCCGGCTGGCGCGGGAGCTGGGCGAGGACTTCCAGGTGCGCTCCATCCGACTGGACTCGGGAGATTTGCTCGCGCTGTCGAAGGCGGCGCGGGAGCTGCTCGACGAAGCCGGCCTGGAGCAGGTGCGCGTGTACGCGAGCGGCGGGCTGGACGAAGACGCGGTGGCGAGGCTGGTGGCGCGCGGGGCGCCCATCGACAGCTTCGGCGTGGGCACGGCGATGGGCGTTTCGTCGGACGCGCCCGCGCTGGACATGGCCTACAAGCTGGTGGCGTACGCGGGGCGGCCCCGGGTAAAGCTGTCGTCGGGGAAGCTGCTGCTCCCGGGCGCGAAGCAAATCTACCGGCAAGAGGTGGACGGCGTGGCGCGCGGCGACGTGCTCACGTGCAGGCAGGACGCCGCGCCTGGAAGGCCCTTGCTCCAACCGGTGATGCGCGGAGGACAGCGGCTGCCCGAGGCCTCACCCACGCTGGAGCACATCCGCGACTACGCGCGACGCGAGGTCTCACGGCTGCCGCCAGGGATTCGCGCCCTGTCGCCCACGCGCCAGCCCTACCCGGTGGAGCTGGGGCAGGCGCTGCGGCGGGCTCGCGAGCACGAAGTGGAGCTGTGGTCCGCGGCGACGTGAGCTGCTCGGCGAGTCCTCCGAGCTGGAGCGGCTGACGCTGAAGCACGCACTCCCGCGTTCGAGGCACCTGGGCCTCAAGAACCTGGACCTCAACAAGTGGGCTTCTGGGCTTGAAGTGTCAGCCCACCCGGAAGGAAAGCGACGAGGTCCCGATGACCCCGGTGCGCCGCTCCGGTACTCCTGGGGTGGCTTCCTCCGAGGCCCAACCTTCTGCCATGGTGGAGGGCCGTTTTTTCCGCTGGAGCGCACCATGAGTCGCCGTCTCGGCCCCGCCGTCATCCTTGGCTCGGCGCTGCTTCTGGGCAGCGCCTGCAAGAAGGCAGAGGACCCCGC
>NZ_JAAIYB010000424.1 GCF_010894475.1 Myxococcus vastator | reverse complement strand
CCCATGGACATCTCCCCCTCCACCAGGTCCGAGCTGCGCAGGCGCACCACGTCCTGCGTCTCCCGCAGGTGCTGCTCCAGCCAGCGCAAATCGGACGTCTCCGCGGGGCGCACGCGCAAGTCGCTCCGAGGCGGCGGCAACGCGGCGTCCACCGGGAGCCGGCACGGCGTGAAGGCGTGCAGGCAGCTCAAGCCCGGGCGCTCCAACCGGCTGGCGATGGCGCCGTAGATTCGCGACGTCCAACGGTTGCGGCAGCGCCACAGCGCGCGCAGGTACTCCACGTCCTCCAGGCTCTCCGCGTAGTCGGCCGCGAGCGCCACCAATTCCTGGGAGATGGATTCGTGCCGGTGGTAGCCCGGCCGGACCACCAGGTGCTGCGACAGCCAGGTGCGCGAGTAGATGCGCAGCCCGGAGATGTGGCCGTAGAGCCGGCCCTCGCGCTGATAGACGATGGCCTTGGACAGGCCGTGGATGCCGTTGCCCAGCCGCTGGTGCGCGTCCACCAGCGGCTCGGGCGTCGCCGTCTCGTGGAAGGGGTAGTCGGGAAAGCGGACGTCCGCGGCGCGGAACAAATCCCACACGTCGGAGAAGGGCAGCTCGGAGGCATCCCGCGCATCGGGACACCGCGCCTTGATGAAGGCGTCCAGGATGGCCGCGCGGGCCTCCGGCGCCAGCTCCAGGATGCGCAGGCCGCAGCGGCGCGGGCGGCTCATGCTGGCGCCCTCCTCCGTCACCGTGAGCTGCCCGGTGTCCTGCACCTGCGCGCGGCAGCGCGAGCGCGTGCCGTCCGGCAGCTGCAGCATCACGTCATCCAGCACCAGCCCCGGCGGGAAGGCCTCCCGGCCCGCGTCGAAGGGAAAGGCGAAGCCGCCGGTGTGCAGGTCCAACAGCGGGCGGACGATGGCCTCCCCCGTCAGCGGCGAATGGAAGGACACCGCGAAGGGCCGCTCCGCGGAGGAGCGGAAGCGCAGGCTGTTGCGGCGGTGGTGCAGGCTCAGCGTGCGCGGCAGGGCCACCTCCACCTGGTTCGGCTCCGAGGCCAGCACCGCCGTGGTGCCCACGTGACACACGCCGCCGAAGTCCAGGCACAGCCGCACCACATCGCCCGGATGGAAGAGCGTGCCCGGCTGCGACTGCTCGCTCAACACCAGACGGGACTCCTCCGGCAGCACCTCCGCGCGGGAGAAGTCCACCAGCCGGTTGCCTTCGTGCGTGCGCAGCCCGAAGCCCACCCCCGCGCGCACGGCGCGGCGCAGCAGCCCGCGGATGCGCACGGAGTCGTTGAGCAGCGGCGCGGCGGAGGAGCGCGCGTGCTCCATGGGGCGCTCCAGCGACACGCCCAGGTGGAAGCCCTGGCCTTCGTGCGCGCGCAGCGGGCGCACCATGCGCACCGTGGCGTGGCCGGCGCGCAGCACCAGCGTGTCGCCGCGCAGCACCTGGAGCCCTTCCAGCTCCGTGCCTGGCGTGAGCCGCTCGATGCGCACGCTGGACTCCAGGCGCAGGCCCAGCCCCCCCGTGGCCACGTCGAGCAGCCGCGCGCGGAACGTCGTGCCATCCGCCGTGAAGCAGGCCTCCAGGACGCCGTGCGGCTCGCGGCGCTCGGACTCACGCAGCTCCAGCAGCTCCTGGACGGCGCGGCGCAGCGCCGGGGTGGGGTCATCCTCCAGCGTGAAGAACATGTGCCCCGCGGCGGCCACGTCCACCAGGCTGTGGTGGGCCTGCGCGTTGTCCCTGGGACAGAGCACCGCGCGGATGGAGCGCGGCGTGTAGCGCTCCAGGTCCTTCAACAACCGGGGAAAGATGTCTGGGTGCGTCAGCACCAGCGCGGGGGCGGCTTTCGAGAGGAATTCGACCGCCTCCTGCCGGTTGGAAGCTTCGAGCACTTCGTAGCCATCCAACAAGGCGCGGAGCCGTCCACGACGCTCCACCTCCGGATGCACGACCAGCACTGCGCGCGTCGTCACGGTCATATGTCCTCCTCCACCGGGTCAGAGCCGCCTGCTCCCGGATGAACCACTTCACGGGTCGGAATGTGACCGCCAGCCGCCACCGCCCCGCCGGACCTTCCGACGGCGCCCCCTCACATTCCCCCCGTGGTTCGAAGTTCCCAGATGCAATGGCCGAACCGCATGCGCGGCGTCCGGCCCGGCTCACCATCTTACCGGACCTCATGGGGAAGGGAGTGCCCCAGCATGAGGACAGGGCGGATGTTGGAAAAGGGCCGCCCGCTTGATTCACGGCCACCCGGGCGTGAGCAAAGTGGGGCAAACCGCACCCTGGCCGGCACTTCCAGTCCCGGTTAAATGTGGGACTCGGGAGGTGCCATGGGCGCCGAAGTCGACTACGCGAAGGAAATCCAGGAGTTCAAGCGTTCCATGAACGCAGTCATCCTGGCGCACTATTACCAGGAGAGCGAAGTCCAGGACCTCGCGGACTTCGTGGGAGACAGCCTGGCGCTGGCGCAGGCCGCGGCGCGCACGAAGGCAGACGTCATTGTCTTCTGTGGCGTCCACTTCATGGCGGAGACGGCGAAAATCCTCAATCCGTCCCGGCAGGTGCTGCTGCCGGACCTCAAGGCGGGCTGCTCGCTGTCGGACCGGTGCCCGCCGGGGGCCTTCAAGGCGTTCAAGGACAAACACCCGGACGCCTTCGTGGTGAGCTACGTCAACAGCTCCGCCGCGGTGAAGGCCATGAGCGACGTCATCTGCACGTCGTCCAACGCGGTGAAAATCGTGAACCAGGTGCCGAAGGACCGGCAGATTCTCTTCGCGCCGGACCAGCACCTGGGCCGCTACGTGATGAAGCAGACGGGCCGCGACATGGTGCTGTGGCCGGGCAGCTGCATCGTCCACGAAATCTTCAGCGAGAAGAAGCTGGTGCAGCTGAAGGTGGAGTACCCGGAGGCGGAAGTGGTGGCCCACCCCGAGTGTGAGCAGGCGGTGCTGCGCCACGCGGACTTCATTGGCTCCACCAAGGCGATTCTGGATTACGCGGTGCGTAGCCCGAAGCGACAGTTCATCGTGGTGACGGAGGCGGGCATCATCCACCAGATGAAGCGGGCCGCGCCGGACAAGACGTTCATCCCCGCGCCGCCGGACAACGGCTGCGCGTGCAACGAGTGCCCGTACATGCGGCTGAACACGCTGGAGAAGCTCTGGCGGTGCATGAAGGAGCGCACGCCCGAGCTGACCATGCCCGAGGACCTGCGCGAGGGTGCTCGCGCGCCGCTGCAACGCATGCTGGACTGGTCTCAGTAGTCAGTCCGCGGAGAACCCGCGGCAGCGGACATTTGCCAACTCGCGTCTTGCACCCCACGAAGCACAATGCGATGGAGCCACCGTGGCCTTCCGATTCCTCGCAGTCCCCGCGCACCGGCTGGTGAACTTCCCCCAGGCGTTGCCGGACGATGAGCGCCTCGAGCCGGAGCTGCCTCCGGTCCATGAGGCGGTGGAGCGTGCGCTCACCGGCGCTGAGTTCCGAGACATGCGCGCCAAGGACAGGCTGCGCACCCTGCTCCAGGGGGACCGACCCCCGTCGCTGGGCGCGCCCGAGACGGGCTACGGCCCGTCCGCCGTCTTCGCGCAACCTCCCCAGGACCTCCCGGCGCTGCTGCGGCTGGCGGACGAGCTGGAGAACCTGGCGCGCCGCGAGGCAGGTGAGCGCGCCCTGGTGTGGAAGTGCGGAGACTGCGGCGCCCGGTACGCGGTGCCGGTGGCCCTGGTGCGTCAGGTGTCCATCCGCTGCGAGCGCTGCGGCACGCCGGTGGAGCTGGCGGCCACGCGTAGCCTGGGCGAGGAGTCCCTCATCGACCCGTTCCTGGGCGCGGTGAATCACAGCCGCCGGGAGCTGGCCGCCTTCTTCCGCGAGGCCATGGCCCGCGGCTGGCCGGTGCTGGTGGCCGAGGACAAGCGCGTGCCACGCACGCAGCCCTCGGCCTGACGGCGTCCGGCGGAAAACAGATGCTCGCGCCGCACGGGGGACAGTAGCCTTGCCGGCCCCATGCGGCGCGCGCTCGTTCCTCTCCTGCGGTGTCCCCGGTGCCGGCGTGGCGCCCTCCAGCCGGAGGTGGACGCCCCGGTCCTCTTCTTCGGTCCGCTGCGCTGTCAGACATGCGGCGCCAGCCACCCGGTGGCCGAGGGCGTCGCCGACCTGGTGGTGGACCCCGCCGCGTCCGGCCCGCTGCAGCGCGGCATGGAGCAGCGTTGGGTGGCGCGCTCCTATGAGCGCTACATGCGCCCCGTGCTCCAGCGCGCCCTCACCCGCCAGCCGCTGGATGGCGACAGCGAGTTCGTCCTCTACCGCAGCCTCCTGGGCACACCCGAAGGCCCCGTGCTGGACGTGGGCTGCGGCACGGGGCAGCTCGCGCGGCGGCTGGCGCATGAGCCCGACGCGCCGCCCGTGGCCGCGCTCGACGTGTCCCGCGCCATGCTGGAAGAAGGCGTGGCCCAGGTGCGCGAGGCCGGCGTCGCCGTGGACTTCCTGCGCGCCGAAGCCCCCTACCTCCCCTTCCAGGACGGGGTGCTGGGCGCGGTGTTGATGAGTGACGCGCTGCCCTTCGTCGCGGACCTGCCTCGGATGATGATGGAGGTCCACCGCGTGCTGCGGCCCGGAGGCCGCTGGGTGGCCAGCACCTACGCGTCGCCGGGAGCGCCCCGGGCGCTGCTCCACCGCGGCGTGGGCCTGCATTCTCGGGGAGAGGCCGAATTGCGCCGGGAGGCCGCGGCGGCGGGCTTCGTGCGCTTCGAGCGCGTGGCCCTGCCGTCGCTGCTGGTGGTGAAGGCGGAGAAGGGCTCCGCCCAGACGCCTAGATGAAGATGCCCGCGGACGCGTCGTAGCGCGCCTCGTCCAGCTTCAGGTTCGCGGGCTGGCCGCGCAGCGCGTCCATCACCCGCCGCTTCGGCTTCTTGCACTTGCCGCAGTCGCACGAGCCCTTCTTGCACGTGCAGTCCGCCTTGCTGCCGCACTGGCACCTGGCGGCCATGAGCGAGTCCAGCACCTCCAACGGGCGCTCCACGCCGCGGGAGGAGGGCTCGGCGTCCGACGGCGTGGCCTTCGCTGCCGCCGCTTCCGGGGCAGGACGCCGGTGGGCCTCGCAGGCCTCCGCCGCGCCCGGTGCCAGGAGCAGGCCGCTCGCCATCAGCCCTCCGGCCACCCACGTTCCGATGCGCGTCATGGTGCTCTCCTCGGGGCGCTCCAGGCACCCCTGCTCGACTGGCGCCTATACCGCAGCCCTCCCTGACTGCCAAGGCCGACAGCCATACCTTTGTCTACCTGGGGAACAGGCGCTGGCCGGGCGGCACGAGCGGCTCGCCGTGCAGGGAGGCGCCGCGTACAGTCCGCGCCTTCCGTGACGCCCCGACACTCCCGCCTCGTCCATGCCGCCGCGCTCGTCCTGGGGGTGCTCCCCCTGTGGGTGTCGCGCCACCTGCCCCTGGTGGACCTGCCCCAGCACCTGTACCTCATCTCCGTCCTGCACCGGCTGGATGACCCCACCACGCTGTACCCGCAGCTGTTCGCCGCGCGTCACGCGCTGACGCCGTACCTGGGCTACTACTACCTGGTCAGCGGCCTCAACTGGCTGCTGCCGCTGGAGCTGGCCAACCGCGTCTTCCTCTCCGCCTACGTGGTGGGGCTGCCGCTCAGCCTCGGCTTCCTGCTGCGCAGCCTGGGCCGGCCCGCCTGGCCCGCCCTGCTGGCGCTGCCCTTCGCCTACGGCGACAGCTTCAACTGGGGCTTCATCAACTACTGCGCCGCGCTGCCGCTGACGCTGCTGTGCTGCGGCCTCTTCGTGCGCGCGCTGGAGGACCCGGCTCGCCGCCGGACGTGGGGCAGCGGGCTGGCGGTGTGCCTGGTGGCGGTGCTCCTGTTCCACGTGCAGGCCTTCGGCTTCCTCGCCTTCGGGCTGCCCTTGCTGCTGCTCACCACGCGCGTGCCCGAGGACGCACAAGCCCGTGGGCTCGCCGCGCGGCTGCGGCCTCGCGTGCCCGCGCTGCTGGGGGTGGTGCCCGGCGTCGCGCTGTTCCTCGGCTGGGTGGTGCTGCGCTTCGGCGAGCCCGCGGACATCCAGCCCGGGGTGCCCTGGAAGGCGTGGGGCCCCACCTTCTCTCCGCAGAACCTGGCGTGGAAGGGCTTCGAGCAGAACCGCGCCGAGCTCCTCCAGGTGCTCGCCAACACCTTCCGGGATGGCTCGGACCGGTGGGTGCTGTACGCCGTGGGCGCGGTGGCGGTGGCGGGCTGGGCCGCGGGGCTGCTGCGGCCAGCGCGCGCCAACACGCAGGGCCTGGTGGCGCGCTCGCGGCTGATGGGGCTGGGGCTGCTGGCCCTGGCGCTCTACTTCCTGCTGCCCTTCGACATCCGCGGCTACGTCTACTACCTCAACACGCGCTACGCGCACCTGGCCGCCGCGCTCCTGGTGGCCACCGTCCCAGCGGCCATCCCCGCGTGGCGGAGGCCCCTGCGCGTCGCCGCCCTGGCGTGCGCGGGGGTGCTGGCCTTCGTCATGGCGCGCGGCTACCGCGCCTTCTCCCGGGAGGCGCAGGCCGAATGGGGGCCGCTGGTGGCCGCCACCGCCCCGCGCCCACGTGTCATGGGGTTGATGTTCGACCCGGGCTCCCGGGTGGTGCGACAGCCCGTCTTCATCCACAGCGCGGCGGTGCTGGCCCGGGCGCGCGGCGGCGTGCCCAACTTCACCTTCGCGTCCACGCCGCACTCCCCGCTGCGCTACACCGGCGAGGAGCCCCCCACCTTCCCCTCCGAGTGGCGGCCGCAGCAGCTGGACTACGAGCGGCAGGGCGTCTGGTACGACCACTTCCTCGTGCGCGGCGCGCCACCGTCGCGAGTGTTCGGTCCGCGGCTCCAGTCCGAGCTGGCCGTGGTGGCGGAGCCAGGCAAGAGCGCGCTGGTGCGCCGGCGCTGAGTCCTCCGTCGCACCTGGCACTGTGACCTGGTGGGCGCAATGCCCACGCGGGGCATGCCCCGGGACAGGCGCCGTGCAGTAGAAGGTCCGGTATGCGTTCTTCCTCTTCGGACCCTCGCTCCCTGCTGGACGCCCTGCGCGCCGGCGCGCCGCTGCCCGCCTTCCCCGCCGAAGCGGTGGAGTCCGCCCGCGCCCTGGTGCGCGACGTGTCCCAGGCCGCCCTCGCCAGCGTGGAGGCGCTTCCGGAGCCGCTGGCCCTGGCCGCGCTCGAAGCCGCCGTGTCGGACGGGCACACCGCCCTGCCGGAGGCCCTGTCGTCCTCGGCCGTGAAGCCCCTGGCCAAGGCCGCGAAGAAGGCGCTGTACCAGCTCCGCTCACGAGGCGTCGCCGTGGCCGGGCCCGCGC
>NZ_JAAIYB010000423.1 GCF_010894475.1 Myxococcus vastator | reverse complement strand
TTGGGGACTTTTGTGTGTGTCTGTTCGACAGTACGAACATTCGCACGACTCCATCAGGAGCTGTGCTGCGAGGTTCTTGTTGCTTGCCTGCGGTGCCCCGGATTTTGTTAATCAGTGTAATGATTCGCTTTGGAGAACGATGATTAAGGACTTTTTCTGGTGTCGCCCAGTCCTGCGGAAGGTCCTCGCCCAGTCCTTCCTTGCCTTCGTGGTAAATGCGCTGCATCATGTCGCCGAGCAATCCAAGTATGAATTTATTCTGGAATGCAGACTGGACTGAAAATAGAGCATCAAGTAGCTCCCTGTTGGTGTCCTGGCTTTCGTCAATCAGTAAAATAGGGTAGCGACCGATGAGGATGTGTTGCATCGCGCTTTTGGTTCGAATGAAGTGCGTAGTGATTTGTAGCACCTCTGCGTGGCTTAGGGCGTCGTGTCTTCGATTGTCTCCCGTGGAGCTGTAGTTGAATGATTTGATGCGTGGGAGAGTCGCCATGCGTTGTTTCTTTGATTCAATCTTGGCCTGACGTGCTACTGAGGCTTTCGTTCCCTTCCTTCCTTTTGATTCCTCGAATTCTAGCTGGCTAATGTCGTCGCTTAGTTTTGACAGGAGCCAATTGCAAATGTCTCGATTGAGGCCTTCGATGAGTGACCAGGAGAAGCTATGGATTGTTCGAACGTCAATGAGGGAATCGAACGAGGTTCTCCGCTTGATTTCATCGCAGGCTGCATTTGTATAGGTAATCACACCGACTTGCTGGCCCTGGGGGCGAAGTTGTTCGGCTAAGTTTTTTTGGATATAGTGTAGCGCTGTTACGAGCGACCGAGTTTTTCCAGCACCAGCGCCAGCGAAAAGGAAGAAACTCCGAGGCGCCTTGAGATTCAGACACGCGGCGATCTCGTCGTCAACGTGGTCGTCCAGGTTGTCTATGCCTTTGGTTCTTGTCAGCGTGTTCATGCTGCGGCCTGTGGGCTTTTAATGGAGGGAACGTCAACCATAGATTCAGTCGGCTCTGGAGGTGTATTGCCCGTGATTCCTTTTTCGTTTTGACGCAATCGGTCCGAAAGCCAGAGAAGTCCATTGTGGATATATGTCGGCACTTTGAGCATGTCTGTTTCTTCGCGACAGAGGAGTTCCATGGCGAACTCAGCCTTCTTTCCTTCTTTCAGCGCTGCCGTTAGTCCCTTGGAAAGTTCGCCGATGGTGGCGGCGTGTTCAAGTTTGTCGCGGAACTGCTTTATTAAGCCATGGCCATCCATGTTTCTAAATAGGTCGATGTTCTCGTATACTAATGAATCTTCAAAAGTGTTGGCTATGGCCTCGACTGATCCTTGGGTGTTGAGAGTTGTTTTGATTGGTTGTTGGAAGGCAACACGAATCGCGGAGTTGTCATGTCCGGAGAGGGCGAGGTCTTCTTGTTTCTTGTCGAGAAGATTGTCGAGATCTTCCTCCTTGGGAATCCAGGTCTTGAGTGTCTCGTTTCTTGTTCTTTGGCCTTCTCCGCGCGCGGGCGTGGTTGCATTGTTGTTTGAGTTCTTGGCGTCAAGATCCGTGATGATTAGCGTGTTCAGCCCGAGGTGACTAAGCAGGGGTTTTAGGCGGTGTGCGTGGCTTCCGCCAATCTCGAGCCAAGTAATGTAGCATCTGTTTAGGTGCTTGTAGTCGTTTCGGTTTCGAACGAAGTGCGGGATCAGCATTCGCTCAGCGGGGCCTTCAACTAACACTGCCCCGTCGGCAAAGAATAGGTCGCAGTGTGTTGCCTTGAGATACCGCATGACGAACTGATCGGTCTTTTTCTTTGTGCCGAATATCTCGGAGAGATTTACAACTCGGGATATAGGGGGCGAACCTGCTTGTGGCTGAAGCGGGAGCCTTCGGAAATATCGCAGAGATTCAAATTTGGCTTCGTGTGCAATGTGACTTGAGTGTGTGCTGATGATTAGTTGAGTTCGGTGGCTCTTGGAGTCCTTGAGCTTGTCGTGCTTTCGAAGGATGTCGTAAGCCTGTTTAATGAATACTTGCTGCACTTGGGCGTGGAGATGAGCCTCCGGTTCTTCGACGAGTACGAGGTGGATGGGAGGAATGAAAGTATCAATCGATGCTGGCGACTTAGATGCCTTTCCAACTCGCATCCACTTGTCTCGGAAGCTCATTAGGGTAAAGACAATGGATACTAGGTTTTGATACCCAAGCCCATTTGAAGTCTCGGGCAATCGATGCGAGAGGGTGCCAGCCGCGTTGGAGTGCATTGGTACTTCGTATTGAACCGCTGATGGGTGGTTTAGGCCATCAATAGGTTTGATTTGTGTTGTAATTTTGAGCCTAGGATCGGCGATGCCCGGGTAGCCGATATTCTCAAGTTCATTTATTGCGTCTGAAAAGTATGTAGTCAGGCGATCTCCAAAGGCGACCTGGGCCTTGTGGATGGCAATAAGCGCCTGAAGATCCCTGGGTTCGGGTTGTTCGAACGGATCGAGGTGTTGTGAGTAATACGAACGCAATTGGTTCGATAGCTTTTTTCCTCCTCGCGAAAATCCGTTGTCTTGGTGTTCGTTTTCGCTTGCCTGGGAGTCGGTTAGGCCGAATCCGCGCTGTGCGCTGATTTCATCGATCCGGATGAGTGTCTTGAATGGATCGTCGGTGATTGGTTCGCTGTCGTCTGGAAGTTTTTGTGGAAAGGCTTCTCCATTCTCTGGATGCGCAAGTTTCGCCGGATCAAGAAGGTGCGCTCGCACTTCAAAAAAGGATCGTAGTCGACGTGTTAGGAAGTCCATCATTGAGCTTGGCCATAATGCAAAGTCTCCCGGAAGCGCTGCGGTGGCTTCTGTGGATGTTTCCGTGTCGATTGGTTGTGGCGTGTTTGTTATGTCTTGTGCAGATCTCCTTGCTGTGAGATATTCATTCCTTAGTGATTGCGTGTCTTTTGGTTCGTAGCGAAGGCGGACGCCAATGCAGTGGTCTGTCCAGTCGAGTGTGGGGAGGATTTTTTGGACGAAGTGGAGTTCGTCCTTCGATACGTTCAGCCAGACGTCTAGATGCGGAAGTGTGCTGTCCCAATTGAATGGTTCGGTTTTGGTGTTTTCTGTCTGTGACTCCCATGTATTGGCGATCGTGTTAAGGGTTTTCCAGTGTGAAAGAGTGAAGTCGTTGATTGTGAATTCCGTCCGAGCAACCAAGAAATGGCGAAGCGCTACCATGGCGGATGTCTTTCCGCTGTTGTTTGCCCCTACGAATACCGTCGTTTCTTCGGCGAAATCGATTCGAACAGATTGGAGTTTTCGGAAGTTCCCGATCTCCACGAATTGAATGTGCATGTTTCCCTCCCGGCCGACATTGCCGCAGTCGCCGTAAACTAGCAATTGAAGCAATTAGTCGTGGAACTCGACTTCCAGCGTCTGTGTCAGTGCGTCATATCCAATCGAGGAGATGTTGCTTGAAGCGACAGACTCTCTCTTCATCACCCTACCTCCGGAGATAGCTGGGCCAAATAGGACCGTGTGACGCCGGAAGTCATGCCGTGGAGCATGGGGGGAGGGAATACCTCTCCAGGGTGATTGCCTACGTCGTTGGGCAGGCGGAATCCTTCTGGTTCCCCGCAAGGACGTAGGCTTTTCGTGGGGGATAGCTGGATGAAACGCTTTGTCGCGAGCGGGTTGGGTCCAACGCCGCTCGACCAACGGAGAGCACATGCCACTGCCATTCATTCCTGTGGTAATCGGTGTCGCCGCCCTGCTCGGGTATGGCGGAAAGAAGGGCTATGACGGCGTCCAGGCCATGAAGGAGGCCAAGGCCATTGGTGAAGAGGCCGAGGAGCGCCATCAGGAGTGGGTTGCTCGTCTCGAAGAGGCGCGCGCCTCGCTCCAGGTGAGGTTGGATGCCTTGGAGGGCCAGCGGAAGACGGTGACGGTGACTACTTTCCGGCGCCTCTTCGACTTCCTTGAGCGGCTGGAACAGAAGGCCCGGCTGTCGGCCCTGGAGAGCCTGGGTGCCCTGGGGGTGACCCGCGAGGAGGTCGGCCGGTTCGCAGCCCAGTATCTGGAGGCCGGTGGGACGCTCTCCGGCGCGGTCACGGCGACCCTCACCGGTGCGGGGGCGAGCGCGGTGACCACGAGCCTGGTCACCACCTTCGCGACTGCGGGAACCGGAACCGCCATCTCCGGGCTGACGGGCGCCGCGGCGAAGAGCGCGCTGCTCGCGTGGCTCGGTGGCGGTTCCCTTGCCACCGGCGGCTTCGGTGTCGCGGGCGGCGCCGTCGTTCTGGGCGGCATCGCGGTCGCCCCGGCGGCGGTCGTCGCCGGATTCGTCATCGCCAGGGAAGGGGAGAAGGCGAAGACGAAGGCCGAGGAGTTCGCGGCCGAAGTGGACAAGATGGTGGCGCAACTCGAAGCGGCCATTGCGCTTCTCGGCCGGGCGGGCACCCGCGTGGACGAGCTTCGGCAAGTCACGACTGAACTCGACGTGCGCGCCAATCGCGCCATTGATGCCCTCTGGGCCCTGGACGGCGTGTTCGACGCGAATAGCGACGAACACCTTCACAAGTTCGCCACGGCCATGCAGCTCGCCAAGGCCGAGAGCGAGTTGCTCCGCGTGGCCATCTTCACGCCCGAGGGCAACATCAACGAACAGGCAGAGGCGCTGCTGGCCCGGCAGCGCCAGTTGCTTCAGGAGTCCTTCGTATGACGGTAGCCACGCTGGCCAAGAAGCAGGGCCTTGGCATCTCCGAGGTCCTCGAGGGCCTCAAGACCGTGGCCGATTGCATTCGGGACATCCAGAAGGAGAAGACCGAACAGGTCCGCATCCAGGTGGCCGCGCACGTCGATGTGGAGCGCATTCACGCCAAGCGTGACGTCCTGCTCGACTATCTCGACCGCTCCTTCGACGAACGAAAGGAGAACTTCCGTCAGCTCTTCGAGCGGCTCGACACCGCCATCGCCACGAACAATCCTGAGCTCACGGGCGCGGTTCTCGACTCCGTGCTGAAGCTCGCGGATTCATCCCCGTTCAAGGCGCTCGCGGATGTGGCCGCGACGCGCGAGGCCTTGAGCGAGAAGGGGAAGGAGTGGCAGTTCTGACGGCCGCTCACCTCATGCCCACGGTCCCCTAACGCGGCGTGCACACGTTCGCGCTCACGGACAGGTGGGCATGAGTTGAGGGGGCCTGGCTGAGGGCCATGCCCCCTCACCTGCGCGGGAAGTGCGGAAACACATCCTCCTGGAGCACCTGGCGCAGCTTCGGGAAGTTCAACGCCCACCTCACGCCCAGGCGCCACGGCGCGAACAGCACCGGGGGCACGCGGGGGAGCAGCGTCTGGGGCCACTCCAGGTACGCCTGCTCAATGGTGTCCATGTCCAGGTCCTGCCGCACGTCCACGCAGTAGGGGGCCACGTTGCCCGGGGGCTGGCCTTCCAGGAGGTCTGGCAGGCCCGGGGGCAGGAAGGTGGTGTGCAGCGTCATGCCCACGTCGAAGTTGCGGCTGCCCAGCCGGCAGATGGGGCCCTTGGCCAGGTCTTCTGAGTCGAAGACCCAGACCTCGTCGCCCGTGGAGTTCTCTGGCAGGTCTGGCGTCGGGTCCGACACGACGAGCGCCACCACGTAGCCCTTCCAGTGCGGCACCTGGGGGAACCGGGCGCTGGGGACGAACTGCGGCGCGAAGCCGAACCAGCCGGTGGGCAGCACGTAGCCCTCGAAGCGGCCGGAGTCGACGAAGAACTTGAAGAAGCTCGCCGCGCGCCCGTCGCGGATGGGCAGCGCGGACTTGTCCCCGACGACGGGCTTGTAGAGCTGGTAGAGGGCCTCCGGCACCATGTCCGCCGTGAAGCCGTCCGAGTTGAGGTAGAGCGCCAGCTCCTTCGACGGCACCTTGCCATTCATCACGTGGCCGAGCAGCCGGAGGTGAGCCTCCAATTCCCCATTCACCAGCCCGGTGTTGGAGAAGACCGTCAGGCCCCAGGTGAAGTCGTCATGTGAATACAGATTGGACTGGATGCGCAGCCGCTTCATGTCGATGCGGTGCACCCCCATGGAGCTGCGCGTGACGGGCACCGCCGTGGGCATCCCGGCCTGCCAGTCCTGCACGCGGTTGCCATTGATGAGCAGCTCGCCCGGCTCCAAGGTATGCGACAGGTCCTCGGTGGGCGAGTGCCCCACCACCAGGGTGATGACGTCGTCGGGGTTCTCGTAGATAGCGGCGAAGTGCAGCCCGCCACCCCCGGCCTGGAAGCGGTGCGCGGACACGAGCGGCGGATTCTCCGGGTCCAGCGTCCCGGGTGACGTCTGGAGGTCCGCGCGACGCACCACCCAGAACACCGCCTGCGGGGCGGCGGGGGACGCCGTCAGCCACTCCACCGCGCGCTGCACCCGCGGCAGGAAGGGCACCGCCGCCTGCGCGGCGATCTGCCAGAAGTTGATGGGGAAGTTGGCGTCCAGCAGCACCACGTAGTCCCGCGTGGCGGCAATCTGATGCAGCGACGACGCCACCACCGGCTCGCCCGTGGCCGCGTCCATCAGCTTCCAGTGGTTCAGCCGGTTCTCTTCCGTGTCCCAGCTCACCAGCTGCGTGAAGCCCGGCCCCAGGGGCCACTTGGGCGCGTGGTTGGTGAAGAAGAGGCGGGGCCGCTTGTCGTCGGTGCGCGGTCCCATGCGCTCGGCGGGGTCGAAGGCCGGGTGGGCCGTGCTCTGCAGCAGCGGGAAGGCCCACGGCGTGGGGAGGGCGCGGTTCCACTCGCGCAGGTAGCCCAGCGGCGTGTACGCCTTCAACGTCTTGGGGTGGATGGCCCACGGGCGGCCCGCGTCCGTCGTCACCAGCAGCATCCGCTCGCCCTCGACCAGGAACGGCGCCGTGTTGGGCGTCTCCTGCGGGCCCAGCGTGAGTGACACGTCCGCCAGCGTCGTCTCGCGGAAGCGGTTGAGCAGCCGCGTCAGGGGGCCTCGCGCCGTCGCGCCCGCGTCCACCTGCTGGCGTGTGTAATACGACGGCGTGCGCATGGTGGCGGAGGTGAACCGGGCGCCGCCCACCTGGAAGTCCAGGCGCATCACGAGCCCGTCCGAGGCCAGGGCCGGTGAGCCCGCGTGCACGCTGGGCCCCGCGACATAGACGTGACCCTGCAGGTCCGCTGGCAGCGCGCCGGCGAGCACCTGCAGCGGCTCGTTGACGTACTCCACCGGGCTGGTGGTCATCGCGTTGCGCGGCATGCCGGGCCTGAGTCCCGGTGGAACGTGCAGCCCGGGGAGGGCATGGCCGTCCGGCTCACGCGAGAGGGAAGGGGACGCTTCAGTCGCCGCGGGGGCGGGGGACTTCAGGGCGGATTCAGTGTCGGGCATGACGCCTCCGGAGG
>NZ_JAAIYB010000422.1 GCF_010894475.1 Myxococcus vastator | reverse complement strand
CCCCACGCCCGAGCAGATTCAGGCGCTGGCGGTGCGCGAGCGCGTCCCCGCCCGCATCGCGAAGGGCGAGCTCGAAGGGAAGATGAAGTGCCGCATCTGGCGCAAGCTGCACGCCGAGGAGGCGAAGCGCTTCGACCAGGTGTACGAGCTGATGGGCCAGACGCCCAGCCTGTCCCTGGGTGACGCCTTCGGCGTGCTCCAGAGCGGCATGACGGTGGCGGAGTTCATGGCCCGCAAGGAGCGCACCCAGCGCAAGGCGGCCATCAAGCAGGCGCGCGGCGAGGTCGAAAACGCCGTCGTCGCGGACTTCCTGGCCCGCCTCATCAGCGACAAGGCGGAGGTCTCCGTGGTGCTGGCGGAGCGCTCCCTGCTGGACACGCTGCTCGGCGAGGAGCCCATCGCCTTCACACTGGAGCGCACGGGCCGCCTGGAGAAGCTCCAGGTGGTGCTGCTGGCCCGGCGCGGGGACTGGGAGCGGCTGCTGCCCGGTCTGGAGCGCGATGCCAAGCTGACGCAGAAGCCGTCCGCGGTGGCGCGTCAGCCGGACAAGCGCCCCCACTCGGACCCGCGAGCCTTCCTGGACCACCTGGGGCAGACGGTGCGGATGGTGCTGCGCAACGGCATCACCCTCCAGCTTCCGCTGATGCGCGTGGGCCGGTTCGACCTGCTGCTGGGCGAAGAGGGCCACGAAGTCTTCGTCCCGCTCCACGCCCTGCTGCGCTTCGAGCCCGTCACCTCCCCCTCCGAGAGCGCCCCCGCGGACGAGGCCTGAGGCCCATCCCCGCGGAGGGCGCGGCCCCTCACCGCCGAGACCTCCATGCGTCAGTTCATCTCCCGCATCATCAAGCCCTGGCTCGCCCTGGCCGCGACGGCCGCCATGGTGGGCATCACCCAGCAAGGGTGCACGAAGGACGCCGACGCGGCGAAGGCCCCCGCGGTCCCGGAGAAGCGGGAGAACGGCGTGCGCGTCGTCGAGCTGTCCGTCACGGAGAAGGGCTACGAGCCCAGCCCGGTGAGCCTCAAGAAGGGTGAGCCGGTGAAGCTGGTGGTGACGCGCAAGACGGACCACACCTGCGCCACCGAGGTCGTCATGGACGGCTACGACATCAACACGCCGCTGCCGCTCGGCCAGCCGGTGGAGATTGCCTTCACGCCGAAGGAGTCCGGCAAGCTGGTGTACGGCTGCGCCATGAACAAGATGATTTCCGGCGTTTTCATGGTCGACTGACGGACGCTGGCCGATTTCTGGGCAGCGCCGCCGGGCGGAGTAGTCTGCGCGGCCTGAATGGGCGGCGCGGCGGAGCTCTTCACCCGGCATGTCTTCCTCGACCTCGAAACCACGGGGCTGGACCCGCGTGTGGACGAGGTCATCGAGCTGGGCTGCATCTTCTTCGAGAACGGGCGCGAGGTGGAACGCTTCGCGCGCCTGTACTCGGCGTCGCGGCCCCTCCCCCTCACCATCCGGCGGCTGACGGGCCTGACGGACGCGGACCTCGAAGGGCATCCGCGCTTCGGCACCGACATCGCCGAGCTTCGAGAGAAGCTCTCCGGCTGGACGGTGGTGGCGCACAACGCGCCCTTTGAAAAAGGCTTCCTGCCGGACCTGCTGGGCCCCATCCGCGCCCCGGTGCTCGACTCGTGCGAGCTGATGCACTACCTGCACCCGGAGCTGCCCAGCCACTCGCTGGAGTCGCTGCTGCGCTGGGGCGGACTGGCACTGCGCCAGCCGCACCGCGCGGTGTCGGACTGCGAGGCGGTGTACTCGGTGCTGGTGCACGCCATGGAGCGCTGCATCCGCGAGGGCCGTGGCGATGACGTGGTGGACCTGCTCGCCGCGTTGGATCCACGCAAGGGCGCGGAGCTGCGCCTGGCCATGGAGGGCGTGGGCCTGAAGGACGGCGCGAGCGGCACGTTCGACTACGAGGAGTGGCCGCTGGTGGACCTGCTGTCGCGACTGGCCGCCGCGTGCCGCGCGGAGGCGGCGCCGCTGGCGCTGGAGGCGCAGGGCTTCCTTCGCGGGAAGCCGGAGCGGCGGCGTGCGGGAGGCGCCACGGCGCTGCCCGAGCCAGAGGCGGATGCCCCCGTGCTGCCGGTGCGTCCGGACGAGGTCTCCGCGCTGCTGGGCGCGAATGGCGCGTTGGAGCAGGCCGGTGAAGGGTTCCTGAGCCGGGCCGCGCAGCTCGACGTCGCGCAGGCGGTGGCGCGGGCGCTGTCGGACGGCGGGCAACTGGCGGTGGAGGCCGGCACGGGCACGGGCAAGTCGCTGGCGTACCTGGCTCCCGCGGCCCTGTTCGCGGCGCGCAACGGACGCAAGGTCGGCGTGGCGCCGCACACCAAGACGCTGCAGGACCAACTCCTGGAGAAAGACCTGCCACGGCTTCACCGGGCCACGAAGGGCGCCTTTGGCTATGCCCTGCTGAAGGGCCAGACGAACTACCTGTGCCGCCGCCGCGCGCTGGAGGCCACACGGGTGGAGCCCGGCATGGGGCACGCCGCGCGCGCGCCTCGGGCGTACCTGCGCGCGTACCTGCGCCGCAGCGGCGAGGGCGACCTGGACCGGCTGAGCCACTGGTTCCGCGAGCGCTTCCCGGTGCTGATGGCGTTGGTGCCCGCCGTGCGCTCCGAGGCGTCGACGACGCTGGGCGAGAAGTGCCCGCACTTCCACCGCTGCTTCTATCACTCGGCCGTGGCGCAGGCCCGTGAGGCGGACGTGCTGGTCATCAACCAGTCACTCGCCTTCGCGTGGCCCGCGCGCTACCCGAAGCTGGACCACCTGGTCCTCGACGAGGCGCACGAGGTGGAGGACGTCGCCACCACCGCGCTGGCGCTGGAGCTGTCGGACCTGGCCTTCCTCCGCCTCACCGAGCGGCTGCACGGCAGGGACGGACGGCGCGGCCTGTTCGCCGAGCTGCGCAAGGCGCTGAGCGCTTCGCGCCGGACGGAGACACGGGCGCTGATGGGCGAGGTCGAGGATGGCCTTCGCCGGTTGCTCGACGACGCGCGCGACCTCAGCGCTCGCGTCACGGAGCTGTGCGAGCCCGCAGCCACCGCCGTGGGCGAGGATCCGGACGAAGGCGCGTACTCTCCGGAGCTGCGCATCACCGCGACCGTGCGCGCCCTGCCCGCCTGGGAGCCGGTGCGCGAAGGACTTGAAGGCGTGCGCGGCGCGCTCCAGGCGCTGCATGTCCTGCTCTCTGTGCGCGTGCTGGCCGCGCTCCCCGAGCTGGCGGCCCGGCAGCCTGCACTGGAGCGGGAGTTGTCCGGCGCCACCACGGAGCTGGGCGAGCTGGCGGTGCTCGCGGGCGAGCTGTCCGGTGAAGCCGCGCCAGGACGGTGCTACGCGGCCACGGCGGAGCCGAAGCGGCAGCGGTGGAGCCTGAGCGCCCAGCCGGTGGATGTCTCCGCCTACGTGTCGAAGGACTTCGCGGAGAGCAAGCGCACGCTGGTGCTCGCCTCCGCCACGCTGGGCACTGGCGACGGCTTCCCCTTCGTCCTGCGGCGCCTGGGGCTCGACGGACGCGGAGGCCGGCCCGCGCCCCGGCTGGTCCGCGCGGCCACGCCCTTCAAGCTGCAGGAGCAGGCGCTGGTCGTGCTCGTCACCGATGCGCCTCGTGCACACGAGGAAGCCTTCATCGAGTGGGCCTCGCTGCGGATTTCGGGCCTGGCACAAACGATGGGCGGCCGGGTGCTGGGGCTGTTCGCGTCGACGCGCCGCATGGAGCGCGTGGGCACGAGCGTGCGCGGACGGCTGGACCCGCTGGGCATCGAGGTGCTGCGGCAGTCACGCGGGCACAGCCGCTCGCTGGCGGCACGGCAGGAGAAGGACACGGGCACCGTGCTGCTGGGGACCAAGAGCTTCTGGCAGGGCGTGGACATCCCCGGCCGCGGCGTGGGCTGCGTGTTCATCGACAAGCTGCCGCTGGAGCCCGCCATGCGTCCGCTGGTGGCCGCGCGCGAGGAGCCGCTGTCCCGGAACGGCGGCGAGTACATGGGCTTCCTCCACTACCGGTTGCCACGCGCCCTGCTGCAGCTGCGCCAGGGCGTGGGCCGACTCATCCGGGCCACGACGGACCGGGGCGTGGTCATCATCTCGGACCCGGGGCACCCCAGCTACCGTGGCCACCTGATGAACGCGCTGGAGGGCTATCGCGTCGAGGCGCTCCCGTGGGCCCAGGCGCGCCTGCGCATCCACGCGATGCTGAAGGAGACGGGGCTCACCGTGGAGTCAGGACCCGCGCGGTCCTGGGGGTGAGCCCCGGAGCGGCTCAGTCCTCGAGCCGGGTGCGGTAGCGCGCATCCAGGGCGCGCAGCTCGTGGATGAGCTCGGGGGAGGCACCCGAGTGCTCCGCGGCCAGGAGCGCGTTCGACAAGGTCCTCGCGTCCTCCTCGTTCTGCTCGCGGAGGCGCTGCACCATCTTCCGCGTGGCATCGAAGAGGTCCTGGAGGTCGTCGCCATCCCGGAGCCCGTGCTGGGGTGGGCGCAGCCGGCCGTCGTGGACCTCCTGCACCATGCGGCGGATGCGGAAGAGCGGGCCCGCCACCTTGTGCGTCACCACGATGGTCCCCAAGCCCACCACCGCGATGAAGGCCACCAGGAAGCCCCCCAGCGCCCACCAGGTAAGCTTCTGCTGCCGCTCCAGCTCCGCGCGTTGGGCGATGATGGCGGCGCGCTCGGCCTCGTAGGCCGCGTCGATGGCCCGTGCCTTCTCGCGGAAGCTCGCCTCGAACGTGGGGTCGTCCATCCGCGTCAGCAGCTCATTGGAGAGCGTGGCGCCGGACAGCTCGCGGCTCACCTCCGCCGCGCGGGAGCGGGCCTCCACCGCCGTCGCCGTCTCGCGCATGAGCGACCGCGCGCCTCTCACGAGGAACACGCCCAGCAGCGCCGACAGCACGAGCGTCACCGAGACGATGTACGCCGTCAGCTTGAGCTGGAAGCCCGTTTCGAGGAGGAAGTTGCGCCAGCGCCGCTTGGGTGGCGTCAGGGGCGCCGTGGTCGTCGTCATGTCTCGCTGCTCCACTCGAAGGTCTCCGCCGCTTCCTCCACCGCGCGAGGTACCAGCGCCTTGAGGAGATCGCCAGGCTGAGCGCCCGCGGCATTCACTTCCACCTGCCCCATCAGCGACAGGTCCGGGTAGGTGAGGCACACCAGCGCCACCCGCAGCCCGCCGCTGTCCGTCGCATGAAGCTCCGGGGTGATGCGGTAGCCCCGCACCCGAAGCTTCTTCAGGGTGCCCTTCGCCGCCGCCTTCGTCTCCTTCGCGGGCGCGAGCTGGGCCCCGCTCCGCATCAGCCGCGAGCGCAGCCGCGCCTCCGTCGCCTTCACCAGGTCGGCGGGGAGCTTGCCCGTGCGGTCCTTGAGCGCCTCGAGATGCACGTAGAAGCGCGGCGGACGGGACTGGTACTCCTTCAGGGCGCCCACGGCCTCGCGCACCGCCGCCTGGACCGACGCGTCCGCCTCCGCCTTGTGGGCCTGGAGGCAGGCGAGCCCGTCGGGCTCCAGCAGCTTCGCCAGCCCCTTCGCCACGGCCGCGCGCACCAACTCGCTCTCGTCCTTCAATCCGTTGCACAGCAGCGGCACGGCCTCCGGGTCCTCCGTGGCCCCGAGCACCAGCGCCGCCTGCGAGCGCGAGCGCGGGTCCTTGCTCTTCTGGAGCTGCTTGCCCAGGAAGGCAATACGGGAGCTACCCTGGGCCAGGGCCGCGCAAGGCGCGAGGAGCAACAGGACGAGGGCGGAGGAAAGCAGCTGCATGTGCAGGGAAGGTGTCCGGAGAGTCTAGCGCCGTCTGACGATTGCCGAACAGTTGCATGGCCTTGCACCTGGAAGACAGTGGGTCACGCCCACGCCCACCCTGGAGGGCCGACCCGCTTCTGTCAGTCCGGGTGTCTGTCCAGACCTGGGGATGTCCTGGGAAGGGTGCATGGTGCGGGGCCGTCACAGCGGCCCGGGCTCGGCCCCTGTGGCCCTACAACCGGTGCCTCGCGCCTCCTCCACCGCAGCAGGACCGGCAGGAATCGAGCCATCCGCTCGGGGATGTGGCCTTCATGGGGTAATGTGCGCCTCTCCAGGAGGGCTCACCAGGTGTCTTTCACGTCCCGGTTGGAAGGTCTGCTCCAGAACGTGGGGTTGGGCGGTATCGTGGGTGAGGTGCGCGCGCGCCTCGGGCTTAAAGAGGCCCGAGACACGTCCGCGCCCCGGTCCTCGGACTTCCCCTCACCTCCTCCTCGTGGCGCCGCGCAGCAGACCGTGGTCGAGCGCACGCCGCGTCCCAGGCCTGCCATCTCCCAGCCGCCCAACGCGTCGGCGCCGGAGCCGACCGTGGCAGAGCGCACTCCGCCGCGCGGCGCGGCAATCACCGGCGCTGACGCACCTTCGGCTGCCCAACCCTCAACGCCTGAGCCCTCCCGGAAGGCGTCTCGCAGCGGGACGAAAAAGAAGAAGCCCGCAGGGCGGCAGGCGCGGAGCAGCACGGGAGCCAGGTCAGAGAAGCGGACGGCACGGCCGGCCGCGAAGTCCAAGAAGCGAGCGCGCCCTGCGAAGGAAGCGGCTTCGACCGCGAATGGCGGCACCGCCGTGGACCAGTTGCTGGCCGCGCTGCGCAGCCATCCGCGGCAGCAGGATCTCATCTCGGCGGGCAAGCAGAAGGACCAGCTCGTGCGGTCACTCATCCCCCTCTATCTCGCACGCTCGCTGGATGGGGAGTTCGAGGTGACGTCTGGAACGACGTCTCGGTTCTGGGGGGAGCTTGGCGTCACCTACGCCGCGCCGAACGCGGCCAAGGCGCTCCGCCTGCACGGTGGCTACGCGCAGGACACCCAGAAGGGCAAAGCCATCACGGCCCGGGGCATTCAGTACGTGGAAGAGATGCTAAGTCGATTCGGAAGCGCCTCTTCAGGCACCTGAACGGTGAGAAGCCGCGAGGGGCAATAGGGCGCGGGGCGCTCCGTCTTCAGCTCGCCCCGCTCCATCACTTTTCTCGAACCGTCCCTGGCGCACCGGCAATCGCCCATGCGCCAGTGTGAACGACAGACTGGACCCAAGCCTGAGGCAACGAACCTTCCAGGCTTGAGTGCCATGTATCGCCCAAGCATCCTCGACCGACTACACGCTGCGCGGTCTGGCCCTCCGGCCGTTCGCGGCAAGCGGGCTGGGTAAAGCCAAGAACCAACGCGGGCTTTTGACAGCCGTTCGGGCTCACCTTCCGCCCAAGGGCATGTCGGGCAGGTCGCCTGCCTGGCGGGAATCCTTGGGGCCGAAACGGCGAGGACGATGCTCGCGCCCATGTCTCTCACCTGATGCGCCACCAGCTCCACCCTGACGCCCACGCCCCGCTGGCTCCCCACCCAGG
>NZ_JAAIYB010000421.1 GCF_010894475.1 Myxococcus vastator | reverse complement strand
GCACGGACATGGACGGCCGCACCACCGGGATGCTCGCGTGCGACAGCCGCGGCGGGCCCACGGGGGGAGACAGGGGCGCGGGCGGCGGAATGACCGCCGTCCTGCCGCTGACGGGCTCGTCGTCGTCGCCCGGCGACGAAGGCACCTCCAGCGGGGTGATGGCGCGCCCGACGGCGGCCCCCGGCTGCGTCGTGGGCTCTGGCGCGTCCGCGAACTCGTGGTCGCTGGAGACGAGCTGCGTCGCCCCACCGCCGTCATCGTCGGCCGCGGGCGCGGCGGTGGCGGCCGTCAGCTTCGGCAGCGCGGCCAGCGTGGGGGAGCGGCGCACGCCCCCGGGCGACACCGCCGGCATGGAGCCCGTCATCCGGGGCTGCGGCGCCACCGGCTGCACCACCGGCACGGGCGCTGGCGCCGGCGCGGCGGGCATGATGGGGCTGTTGAAGGACGCGGCCTCCAGCGCGGCCTGCATGCCTTCGGGCGGCTTGATGTCCGCGTAGTCCAGCAGGCGCTGCTTCTCGCGCTCCACGTCCTCCGCGAACGTGGATTTCATGTACTGCGCCAGGTCCTTGCGGCTGAAGATGGTGTCGCTGGTGATGAGGAAGCGCTGCAGGTCATCCCCCAGCTCACTGGCGTACTGGTAGCGCTCGTCCACGTCCTTGGCCAACGCCTTGAGGACGATTCGCTCCAGCACCTCCGGGATGCGCCGGTTGTACGTGGTGGGCGACGGCACCTCCGCCTTGCGCACCTTCTCCAGCACGCTGAAGTCGCTGTCGCCCACGAAGAGGCGCTCACCGGTGAGCATCTCGTAGAGGCACACGCCAATGGCGAACACGTCCGAGCGCCGGTCCAACGGCAGGCCGCGAATCTGCTCCGGGCTCATGTAGCCGAACTTGCCCTTGAGGATGCCGGCCTGCGTCTTGGTCGCCTTGCCAGCCGCCTTCGCGATGCCGAAGTCGATGACTTTGACCTCACCCTCATAGGAGATGAGGATGTTCTGCGGCGAGATGTCGCGGTGGACGATGTTCATTTCCCGCCCCATCCCGTCCTTCTTCCGGTGGGCGTAGTCCAGGCCTTCGCACATCTTGGACACGCAGTAGGCCACCAGCGGCACCGGAGCGGGCTCACCCTTCTTCCGGCACCGGTCGAAGATGGCCCGCATGTCCTTGCCGGGGATGTACTCCATCGAGATGAAGTAGCTGCCGACGATGTTGCCCAGCTCGTAGATGGACGCGACGTTGGCGTGGGTCAGCTGGACGCTGATCTTCGCCTCGTCGATGAACATCGAGATGAACTCGTCGTCCTCCGCGATGTTGGGGAGGATGCGCTTGATGGCGACGAGCCGCTCGAAGCCGCTCGCGCCGAACTGCTTCCCGCGCCACACCTCCGCCATGCCGCCAATGTTGATGCGGTCCAGAAGGAGATATTTCCCAAACGGGATGGGCTGCCGCTTCGGTTGAGTGGTCGTCACGTGGGGGAGGGTCCGTTCTCGGCGAGCCTATCGACCGGGGCTCCAAAGGGTCAACCTCGTGAAAGCCCCGCCCAAACTGACCAGGCAGGCAGGCGGCGGATCAGGGTCCGGCCCGAGGAGAACCCGCGTCCGTGTCACCGGCGGGTGACGGTGGGGCGGCAAGGCTGTCGCGGAATGCGGTTCCTGGCTCCGCCTCATCGGGCGGAATGGGGCGAACCAGCAGGAAGCGCGCCTCGCCCGCGACGGACACGATGGCTGGCGAGCCGAAGCGCGCCTCGGCGGGGAGGCCCACCATCGTCACCCAGGCGCCCTGCCGCGCTGGCGCCACGCAGTAGAGCAGCGTCCCCGGACGCACACCGGGTGCGTCCTGCACGGGGCCCTCGCAGTCCTTTCGGACCTGGAGGGAGTACCCCGGAAGTGGCTCGCCGCGCACGAGGTACGGCGGCCGGCCCAGCTCCTCCAGCAGGGACTGGAGGAGGCGCGGGTCATCCGGTACCTCCAGCGCGGAGGTGCGCTCCTGCACGGATTGGTGGAAGCGCTGGAGCGCCATGGACGCGACGTCCGTGGACGTCAGCGGCGTGCGGCTCTCCGACAGCACGAGGTCCACGAAGAGCGCACCCACCAGGACGATGGGCAGCAGCCGGTAGCCCTTGAAGCCCTCGTCCTTGCGCTGGAGCAGGCCCACGACGAACACGAGCGCGGCCACCGCGGCCACCGCCAGCACCACTGCGGGCCGCTCCAGGGAGGGCACCGTCATGAAGGCGGACACGTCCGCGGTGCGGGCGCGCACGGCGTCGGAGAGGTCGCCACCGTAAATCCAGGCGATGGCCATCAAGCTCAGCGCGTTGCCGAGCAGCGTCTTGCGAGAAGGAAGTGTCATCCGGCGAGCGTGCGTGCGGGGTCGGTGGCGGCGGCGCGGCGGCTGGGGAAGTACGCGCCCGCGAGCGCGGCGACGAGCCCCAGGACGACACCGCCGACCACCACGGGCCAGGGGAAGGAGAAGAAACTGTCGGGCTTGAAGGGGAAGTCGGGCAGGTAGCCCGCCGCCAGGCGGTTGACGCCCAGGGACAGCAGCAGCGCGGCGGTGGTTCCCGCGGCGCCGCCCGCGAGCCCCACCACGGCGGCCTCGGCCAGGACGATGGCGCGGATGTCCGCGCGTGAGGCCCCCACCGCCTGCATGACGCCAATCTCCCTGGCGCGCGCCCGGACGGAGGCGGACAGCGCGTGGGCGATGTTCACCGCCGCGAGGAGGCAGATGAGCAGGGACAGCAGCGCCAGCGCGGACGTGGTGAGCGCCACCGCCGCGCCCGAGTTCTCCGCCATCCGGCGCTCCTGGTCATCGATTTCCAGCCCCATGCCCTTCACCGCGGCCACGATGACGGGCACCTGCGACGGGTCCGTGGCGACCAACGTGACGCCGGAGTAGTTCTCCGCGTCCACGCCGAACGCGCGGTTGAGGCGGACGGCCGCGTCCAGCGGAATGGTGATGCCAGCCAGCAGCGCCCGGTCGGACGCCCCCACCACCTGCGCCTGCCCGGGCCGCGAGGGCCCCGACGCGGACGCCGCGGCCACGTAGGAGCGGTTGAACTCCACCGGGAAGCCGAAGCCCACCAGCATGTTGGCGGAGAGCTGCGGCAGCTTGCGCGCCGGGGCGAACGTCTTGTTGTACAGCTCCAACAGCCGCGTGGACACGAGCGCCGGAATCGGCTGCCCCTCCCCCGCGTCCTGGAACTCGCCCAGCTGCACGTCGCCCCGCACCAGCGCCGGCTCCACGCCCAGGGCCAGCACCTCCATGCCCATGCGCAGCCGGGTGCCGAAGAAGACGCCGTCGTAGCGCGTCACCGCGGGCACGCGCACGTTCATCTTCCGGTAGGCGGCCTCCACGCCGGGCAGCGCGCGCAGGCGCTCCACCGTGGGCGCGTCCAGCGTGCCACCGCCCAGGAGCGAGCCCAGCGACACCGCCGGGGGCACCACGTCCACCAGCCGCGCGTCCGTGGGGAAGATTTTCTCCCGGATGACGGCGCCCACGCCCAGCCCCAGGCCCACGAAGAACACCAGCGCGCCCACGCCCATGGCCACGCCGAAGGAGGAGAAGAAGGCCCCCTTGCGCTCGCGGGCGAGGCTCAGCCGGACCAGCCGGGCCAGCGCGTCCAGCCTCATGTCGAACCTCCCGTGGCCACCTGGAGTCCCGCGCGCTCCTCCACGAGCTGCCCGTCCTTGAGCCGCAGCACGCGTCCGGCCACCGCGCTCATCCGCTCCTCATGGGTGACGCACAACACGGTGAGCCCTTCACGGTGCAGCTCCTGGAACAAGGCGATGACGCCCGTGCCGGTGGCCGCGTCCAGGTTGCCCGTGGGCTCGTCACACAGCAGCAGGCGGGGCTTGCCGAACAGGGCGCGGGCAATGGCCACGCGCTGCCGCTCGCCGCCGGACAGGCGCACCGGCGCGCGGTCCTTCTTCGTGCCCAGGCCCACGCGCTCCAGCAGCGCCTCCGCGCGCGCGCGGGCATCCGGGGGCGCCGCGCCGAAGTGCGACGGCAACAGCACGTTCTCCACCGCAGAGAGGTTGGGGATGAGGTGGAAGGACTGGAAGACGAAGCCCACGTGCGTGTTGCGGAAGCGCGCCAGGGCCTTGTCGCCCAGGCCGCGCAGCGTCACGCCGCCCACGCGGAGGTCGCCGCGGTAGTCGACGTCCAGCCCGCCCAGCAGGTGCAGCAGCGTGGACTTCCCGCTGCCGGACGAGCCCACCACCGCGACGAACTCGCCCTCCGCCACGTCCAGCGACACGCCGTCGAGCACGCGCACCTGGGTGCCGTCGCCATCCACGTACGTCTTCACGACGTCCCGGGCTTGAATCACGGCGCGGCCGACGGGCTGGAAGGAGCGGCGGGCGCCAGGCGCAGGGACAGCTCCGCCTGGAGCGCCTTGTCCTTGCGGGACACGGCCAGCGTCACGGCGCGCAGGTCATCCACGGCCTCCAGCCAGCGCACGGTGGTGGCCTTGATGGCGAAGCCGCCAATGCCCCAGGCCTCCGACGGCAGGTTCTTCACCGCGTCCGACAGACGCCGCAAGTCCAGCACGGCGCTGAAGGCCGCGTCCTGGCCCGCGTCCTTCAGGTCCGCGGCCACCGGCCCGTCACTCGAGGGCTTCGCGAGCGAGGCCAGCGTGGACTCCAGCCGCGCCCTGGGCGAGGCCACCACCAGCCGCCCGCCAGGCGCGAGCGCGAAGTGCGCGCCTTCGCCCGCGCGATAGGTCGTGAGGTACACGCGCTGGCCGCTCAGCTCCGACGCCTCCACCTTCGCGCCGAAGTTCTCCGCGATGCGCGGCAGCTGCTCCAGCGTGGCCTGCATCTTCGGAGCGTCCTCGGCGTCCGCGAGCGCCACCAGGTGGACGAAGCGGAAGGGGTTGGTGCGGCGCAAGTCCAACGCCGGCATGCCCGCGCCCAGGTTCACCGTGGGCGACAGCGACAGGCCCAGCACCGTGCCCGGCTTGAGGTTGTCGAGCAGCTCCGTCTTCACGTTGAGGCCGCTGTTCTGCACCGCGCGGGTGAGGTAGCCGCCGGCCAGATAGGGCCACACCCCGTCGAGGTGCGACGCGTCCCCGCGGAACCGGGCCACCAGGAAGCTGTCGGCGGGCAGCGGGGCCAGCAGCTCACTCGCCGCAGGCGCCACGGCGTCCAGCGCCGCCAGGGACGCCTCGGTGTCCGGCCACGGCGCGTCCGCGTTCAGCGTCACCGCGCGGTCGTCGATGCGGCCCGTGAGCGTGACGCCCTGGACGGTGCCCGGCGGCACGAGTCCGGCGCCGCCCGGGAGCCAGACGTGGAAGTCGCGCTGCGCCGGGAGCCGTTGCAGCGACGCCGCCATCACCGGCTCCTTCGCGAGCGAGCGCTCCTCCGGTTGCGTGGCCAGCGTCCCCAGCGTGGCGGCGGTGGGCCCCGCGCCGAGCAGCGCGAAGCGCGTCCCCTTCACGAAGAAGATGCCCAGCGCGGGCGAGGCGCTGCCCGGACGGCTGAAGGTGACCAGGTCCCCGCCGTCCACGGAGGCCTGCTTCTTGTCGGACGCGCCCAGGCGGCTGCGCGCGAAGTTGCCGAACGTCTCCTCGAGCTTGCCGGCGTCCTTGACCCCCACCACGGAGATGGCGCGGTTGCCGCCGAGGAACGCCGCGCCCGCGCCGAGCTCCGGCGCGATGCCGGCCGTCTCGAGCGCCTGCCGGCTGCGCAGGTCCACGCCAATCTGGCGCATCACCGCGGAGACGTAGCCCTCCGCGGTGGAGAAGTTCTGGAGCTGCGCGGCGAACGAGGCGGCCTTCAGCTTCTGGAAGCGGGCGAGCTTCTCCCCCAGCGCCCCCAGGTCATTGATGACCACGGCGGCCTGCGCGTCACGGGGCAGGTAGCGGGCCACACCCGCCGTCGCGGCCGGGGCGGCGGGGTCCGCGTCCTTGCCACAACGGGAGCAGCCCGCGACGGCGAGCACGAGGAGGAGGGACGGGAGCCAGACTCGGCGGAGCATGCGGGCACCTCAGGCTGCCTGGGGCGGAGAGTCAACCGATTCGTGGGGGCCCCAGCGCCAGTCCGGGAGCCCGGATGATGGGCAGGCGACGGCCAGGAGACGGCCGCCGGCCGTGGAGCTTCAACGCACCCGGCCGCCGTGGGGCAGCGGGCCTCGCGTCTCCTCGGAGAACTCGAGGAACTGCTCCATCTGCCGCACGGACTCCTCGGTGGCCTCCGCCTCCGCGCTCAGCATGGTGAGCTGGCGGTTGACGACCTCCGGGTCGCGGATGGCCACGGACTGCTCGTGCGTCAGCCGCATCAAATCTTCGATGCCCGCCAACTGGTGGCTCACCACCTCGCGGCTCTCACCGGCCTGCTCGAAGCGCGCCAGCCGCTTGCGGAGGATGTCCACGCGGTTCTGCTTCACGTCCTTCAGCCGCGGGTTCGTCTCCCGCGCCAGGTCCGCCTCCAGCTCCGCCACCTCGCGCTGCAGGTGCTCGCGGTCGGAGCTGTTCAGGTACGTGCGGTACTGGTTCAGCGTGGAGATGAGCCGCAGGAAGGACGTCAGCAGCGCGTCCAGCCGGGGCTCGCTGTCCGCCTCCAGCACCTTGCCGCCCGGCAGCTTCCGGTAGTTGGCGAGGATCTTCTCCTTCAGCCCGACGAGCTGCTGGTAGTGCTCGCGCTGAGAGGGCGCCAGGTCCGCCTGGAGCGCGTCCAGCGCCTTGCGCGCCGCCTCCGGGTCGTCGAGCGTGTTCGCCCGCACCGCCCGCTGGAAGCGCTTCATGGACGACATGACGCCCAGGTAGAGGCCTTCCAGGCCCAGCGCCACCAGCATGGGCAGCGGCTCGCCCGTCATGGCCGCCGAGGCAGCCGCCGTGCCCAGCCCCACCAGGTTGGCGGGCATCATGAAGGCGGCCTTGATGTAGTTCGGCGACTTCGCCACGTCCGTCCTCCAGCGTCAGGGGCCGCGCGCCTCCGACACGTACTTCAAGGCCCCCAAATCCTTCGTGTCCTCCGCGGGAGGCACCGGAGGCCCTTGCTTCAACTTCTGGAAGAGCGCCGCGGCGCTCTGGAAGAGCTCGTCATAGGTGACGGGCGCCTCGCCGGAAAGCCCGAAGAAGGCCCGATTGTCCGCCAGCGTGGCCGGCGGCGCGCTCCGGATGGCTTCAATGGGGTCGCCCAGGTACGGCGCCACCTCGCCCAGCATCCGGGCCCCCGCCGTCGGGTCCTTCAACACGCTCTGCCCCGTGTCCAGGAGCCCCCGCAGCACCCGCCGCACCGCGTCCGGGTAACGCGCGGCGAAGTCCCCCCTGGCCACCAGCACCGTGGCCACCAGGTGCGGCGCGTCCGCCGTCGTCGCCAGCACCGCGCCGCCCCGGTCCCGCGCCGCCAGCTCCACGTCCCCGC
>NZ_JAAIYB010000420.1 GCF_010894475.1 Myxococcus vastator | reverse complement strand
TCTCCGGGGGGTGAGCGGCATCCGGATCCTACCGGCTGGGGGCGCGCTGTCCACGGACGCCCCCCCGGTCGCTTCCGCCCCTCGCTGAAATCAGAAACTTGGCGGAGGGGTGTGCAACTCCGCTAGGTTCGCCCACACTTTGGACGGATTGAAAGAAACGGTGGTCATCTGGAGCGCCGAGCTCCGCCGGGCCGTGCGCAGTGGCCGGACGGTGGTGCTGCTCGGCCTCTACAGCATGTTCTCCGCGTTGGTGCTGCTGGTGGTCGGCTGGCTCGCGGGAGAAGTCCGCGGCGCCGTCGCCAAGCAGTTGGAGGGCGCTGGGGCGGACGCGAGCGCCTCCGTGCAGATCAACGAGGAGATGCGCAAGGGCGTGCTGGGCTTCCTCACCAGCAACGACTCCGCGATGATCGAGGCCCTGGCGCAGGTGCCGCTGGAGGTGTTGATCGTCTTCAAGATCACCCTCTTCTTCCTGCCCGCGTACATCGCGCTGATGGGGTTCGACCAGATCAGCGGTGAGGTGGGCCCGCGCTCCATGCGCTACCTCACGGTGCGCGCGCGGCGCTCGTCGGTGCTGCTGGGCAAGTTCCTGACGCAGGCGACGCTGCTGCTCGGCCTGGTGCTCATTATCGACCTGGCCATCTTCGTCTACGCCCGCGTGGCCAACCCGGACTTCAGCTTCGCCGCCGTGGCGCTCAACCTGCTGAAGTTCTGGCTGGCGGCCATCGTCTTCTCGCTGGCCTACGTGGCCCTCACGACGCTGTGCTCCAGCCTGTTCCGGTCGCCAGCGGTGAGCCTGGTCTTCAACTTCATCCTGCTGTTCGTCTTCTGGCTGATGGACACCATCGGCCGGGCGTCGGGGGACACGGGCAACCTGCGCTTCCTGCGCTACTTGTCGCCGTCGTACTACGCCAGTGACCTGCTGCATCCAGGCCTGGCGCAGTTCGGCGCGAGCGGAGCCGCCTACGCGGTCTTCGCGTTCGTCTTCCTGATGGCGGCCTACGGCATCCTGCGCGCGAGGGACCTGTGAGCGACGTGGCCATTGAACTGTTCGGCGTCTCCAAGCGCTTCGGCCCCAAGGTCGCCGTCAACGGCGTCAGCTTCTCCGTGCCCAAGGGCGCGGTGTACGGGCTCATCGGCCCCAACGGCGCCGGCAAGACGACGACCTTCTCCATGATGTGCGGCTACCTCTACCCGTCCGAGGGCACGCTCAAGATCATGGACGTGGACCCCACCACCCCGGGCGCCCTCAAGGGCCTGCTGGGGGCGCTGCCCCAGGACGCGGTGCTGCCGCCCGGCTGGGAAGTGGGCGCGCTCTTGACGTACTGGGCGCGGCTGTCCGCCCTGGCCGACCCCGAGCGCGAGGCCCGCGAGGCCCTGGACAAGGTGGGCCTCATGGAGGCCTGGAACGTCCAGACGCAGGCGCTCAGCCACGGCATGGCCAAGCGCGCGGCCATGGCGCAGGCCCTCATGGGCAACCCGCCGCTGGTGCTGCTGGACGAGCCCACCGCCGGGTTGGATCCGCGCATCGCCGCCCAGGTGCGCCAGGTCATCCGCGACATGAAGGGCCGGCAGACGGTGGTGGTCTCCAGCCACAACCTCCAGGAGCTGGAGGAGCTGTGTGACGCGGCCGCCATCCTCGACAAGGGCACGCTCGCCCAGGCGGGGAGCATGAGTGAGCTCACCGGCCAGGGCGCCGAGTTCCGGGTCCAGATCGCCCGCGGCAGCGTCATCATCCCGGAGCTCACCGGGATGCCCCACGTCACGGACGCGCGCATGGAGAGCGACACCGTGCTGCGCGTGCGCTTCAGCGGCGGCGTGGCGCCCGAAGAGGTCATCAGCCAGGTGGTGCGTCACCTGCTGCAGCACGACGTCCTCATCCTGGGCGTCAGCCGCGGCCAGCGCCTGGAAGACCGCGTCCTGCAGATGCTCTGAAGCAAGGCGTGGGCTGGCGGCTGGCGGCTCAACCCGCCTTGCGCACCCAGCCCACGTAGAGCGCCTCCCGGCGCTCCATGCGAACCAGTGGATTCCCCGTAGCCTGACACCACGCGGGGAGGTCCGCCTCCAGCCCGCGATCCGTGGAGACGAGCTCCACGAGCGTCCCTGGCGCCAGGGCTCTCATGGCCTTGGCCAGCTCCAGGATGGGCATGGGACACAAGGCCCCCCGGGTGTCGATGCGCACGGCGACGTCCATGATCGAGACTCTGACGGAATTTTTACGAAGTCTCCCAAGTTTGGGGCCCCCTGAGGGGGCGCGCCTCCCTGGAGGGCCAGCGCGGCTTGCTTGCGCGTCTGGAATTCCCTCTGTTAAGACCGCCGCCCTCTGCCCTCGTTGAAAACCCGCTCGGGCCCACATTGCCGGCCCCATGGCGAAGGAGCAAGACCCACTCATGAAGCCCAATGTCATCGTGGCCCTGCTGGTCGGCCTGGTGCTCGGGTTCGTTGGCGGCCGCGTCACCACCGGCCCGTCCACGAAGTCCGAAGTCGCCAAGGCCGCACCGAACTCTCCTGCCGCCGCCCCAGCGCCGGGTGGACGCCGACCGGTGGATCCCACCGTGTTCAAGGTGCCCGTGGAGAACTCGCCCACCCACGGCAGCGCTGACGCGCTCATCACCGTGGTGGAGTTCTCCGACTACGAGTGCCCCTTCTGCAGCCGGGCGAACGTCACCATCGAGAAGCTGCAGGAGCAGTACGGCAAGAAGCTCCGCGTGGTGATGAAGCAGAACCCCCTCTCCTTCCACCCGCGCGCCAAGCCCGCGGCCATCGCCGCGATGGCGGCCGGCGAGCAGGGCAAGTACTGGGAGTACCACGCCAAGCTCTTCGCCAATCAGAAGAAGCTGGATGACGCGTCCCTGGAGCAGTACGCCAAGGACCTGGGCCTGAACATGGACAAGTGGAAGGCCGAGCTGGCCAACCCCAAGTTCCAGGACATCATCACCCGCGACCAGGCCCTGGCCAGCCAGCTGGGCGCCAGCGGCACCCCGGCCTTCTTCATCAACGGCCGCTTCCTGTCGGGCGCGCAGCCCATCGCCAACTTCCAGGCCCTCATCGACGAGGAGCTGGTCAAGGCGGAGAACCTGGTGAAGGGCGGCGTGCCCGCCTCGCAGGTGTACGCGAAGATCATCGAGAAGGGCGCCGAGCGCGCCGCGCCCAAGGCGCAGCAGCAGCAGCCCGCCGCCAAGGTCCAGAAGGTGGAGATCCCCTCGGACTCGCCCTCCTTCGGCCCGGCCACCGCCAAGGTGACCATCGTCGAGTGGTCTGACTTCGAGTGCCCCTTCTGCAGCCGCGTGGGCCCCACCCTGTCGAAGATCAAGGACGGCTACGCCAAGGACGTGCGCGTGGTGTTCCGTCACCAGCCGCTGCCCTTCCACGCCAACGCGAAGCTGGCCGCCGAGGCCTCCCACGCCGCGCACGAGCAGGGCAAGTTCTGGGAGTACCACGACAAGCTCTTCGCCAATCAGAAGGCCCTGGGCCGCCCCGCCCTGGAGAAGTACGCGCAGGAGCTGGGCCTGAACATGGACAAGTTCAAGGCCGCCCTGGATTCGGGCAAGTTCAAGGCGAAGGTCGAGGCCGACATGGCCGCCGGCAACGCCGTGGGCGCCAACGGCACCCCGACGTTCTTCATCAACGGCCGTGAGTTCGTCGGCGCGCAGCCCTTCGAGGCCTTCAAGCGCGTCATCGACGAGGAGATTGGCAAGGCGGACAAGCTGCTCGCCGCCGGCACCCGGCCGGAGGAGCTCTACGCGAAGCTGAACGCGGAGAACGTCGCCAACGCCCCGAAGGCGGCCGCCGCGGCCCCTGGCGCCCCCGCCGAGCCCCCGGTCCAGAAGGTGGACGTGGGCAACGCCCCGGTGAAGGGCAACAAGAACGCGCCCATCACCATCGTCGCCTTCTCCGACTTCGAGTGCCCCTTCTGCAGCCGCGTGGTGCCCACGCTGAAGCAGCTGGAGGACCAGTACGGCGGGAAGATCAAGGTCGCCTTCAAGAACCAGCCGCTGCCCTTCCACGCCAACGCCAAGCCGGCCGCCGCCGCCGCGCTGGCCGCGCACGAGCAGGGCAAGTTCTGGGAGTACCACGACAAGCTCTTCGCCAATCAGCGCGCGCTGGACCGCGCCTCGCTGGAGAAGTACGCGCAGGAGCTGGGCCTGAACATGGACAAGTTCAAGGCCGCGCTGGACCAGGGCAAGTTCAACGCGCAGATCGAGGCCGACATGGCGCAGGCGTCCAGCGTGGGCGCCAGCGGCACCCCGACGTTCTTCATCAATGGCCGCACGCTCGTGGGCGCCCAGCCCGTGGACGCGTTCAAGCGCGTCATCGACGAGGAGCTGAAGAAGAGCGGCAGCCCCACGGTGGCCGACTCGAAGTAGTCCCCGCCGGGGCCTCGGAGCCCTGACGCGACAAAGGCCGTCGGACGCCTCTGGGTCCGGCGGCCTTCGTCTTTCCAGCCGTCGCCTCAGGACACGGCGATGGCGTCAATCTCCACCTTGGAGCCACGCGGCAGCGCGGACACCTGCACGGTGGCGCGGGCCGGCGGCGCGCCGGTGAAGTAGCGGCCGTAGACTTCGTTCACCCGGGCGAAGTCGCCCAAGTCCGTGAGGAAGATGGTGCAGCGCACGACGTGGGAGAAGTCCAGCCCGCTGGCGGCGAGCACGGCCTTCAGGTTCTCCATCACCCGCTCCGCCTGCACGACGACGTCGCCCTGCACCATCTCCATGGTGGCCGGGTCCAGGGGAATCTGGCCGGAGAGGAAGGTCATCTTCCCGGCGTCCACCTGCACCGCCTGGGAGTACGGGCCAATGGCCTTGGGGGCCTGGTCGGAGTGGATTGCCTTGCGAGCCATGCGGCGCACCTCGGGGTGAGAGCGGCCCGAAGCGGGCCGCCGGGGTTTCCGGGCGCTCTACCACGAAAGGCGCGGGCGGTTAGATGCGCTCGACCGAGTAGACGCCCTGGAGCCGCTCGATGGTCCGCATCAGGTCCGTGAGCTGCTTGAGGTCGGAGATGGTGACCTCGAAGGTGTTCACCGCCCGGTCATCCCCGGTGGCCCGACAGTTGGCCTGGGAGATGTTGACGCCCTTCTTGGAGAAGGTGTTGGTGATGTCCGCCAGCAGGCCCGGCCGGTCCGCGGTGAGGACGCGCAGGGTGACGGGGCGCTTGAAGTCGCCCCGGACGTCCCACGACACGTCCACGCGCCGCTCGGGGTCCGTGGCCAGCGCCTTTTCACAGCCGACCGTGTGAACCGTGACGCCCCGCCCCCGGGTGATGAAGCCGGCGATGGGGTCTCCAGGGACGGGGTTGCAACACCGCCCGAAGCGCACGAGGACATCATCCACGCCGCCAATCTGCACGCCGCTGCGGCTGCTGCGGCCCACCAGCCGCTTCGCCAGGTCGGTGACGCGGGACAGGCCCGGCAGCACCGAGTTGCCCGCGCCCCCGGAGGACGCCGAGGCGGCGGTGTTGGCGTCCGAGCGAGCCCCCGCCTCCGCGGCGTTGAGCTTCTCCTGGGGGACGAGCCGGTGCGACAGCTGCTGCGGCGTCACCTTGCCGTAGCCGATGGCCACCAGCATGTCGTCTTCCACGCGGAAGCCCAGGTCCACGGCAACCTTCTTCATCTCACCGGACTTGAGCAACCGGTTGAAGTTGAGCTGGAAGCGCTTGAGCTCGCGGTCCACCAGCTCGCGCCCCAACTGCAGGCTCTTCTCGCGCTGCTGCTGCTTGATGAAGCCGCGGATGCGCTGCTGCGCCCGGCTCGTCTTGACGAAGGTGAGCCAGTCCTTGGACGGGTGCTGCTGGGGGCTGGTGAGCACCTCCACCGTGTCCCCGTTCTTCATCTTGTAGCGGAGCGGGACGATCTTCCCGTTCACCTTGGCGCCCACGCACCGGTTGCCCACGTCCGAATGGATGGCGTAGGCGAAGTCCACCGGCGTGGCACCGCGAGGCAGCGAGCGCACGTCGCCCTTGGGCGTGAAGACGAAGACCTCGTCGGTGAAGAGGTCCACCTTCACCGTCTCCAGGAACTCCTTCGGGTCCTTCAGGTCCTGCTGCCACTCCATCAGCTGCCGCAGCCAGGCGAACTTCTCGTCATCCTTGGAGATGACGGCCTTGCCCTCCTTGTACTTCCAGTGCGCGGCGATGCCTTCCTCGGCGATCTTGTGCATCTCCGCGGTGCGGATCTGCACCTCCACGCGCTCGCTGAGCGGACCGATGATGGTCGTGTGCAGCGACTGGTACATGTTGGGCTTCGGAATCGCGATGAAGTCCTTGAAGCGCCCCGGCACCGGCTTCCACATCTCATGCACCAGCCCGAGCGCCTCGTAGCAGGAGGGCGCGGCGGGCGCGATGATGCGAAAGGCGATGATGTCGTGGATCTGATCGAAGTCGATGCCCTGTGACTTGATCTTCTTGTAGATGCTGTAGACGTGCTTGAAGCGGCCGCTCACCTCGCCCTTCAGCCCGCGCTCGGCCAGCTTGGAGCGGATGAGGTCGCACGTGTCCTCGATGTACTTCTCCCGCTCCTTCTTGCGCTTGTTCAGCTTCTCCTGGAGCGCGAAGAACTCCTGCGGTTTGACGTAGCGGAAGCTCAGGTCCTCCAGCTCCGTCTTGATCCAGGAGATACCGAGTCGGTTGGCCAGCGGCGCGTAGATGTCCAGCGTCTCCTGCGCGATGCGGGCCTGCTTCTCCTCCGACATGTGGTCCAACGTCCGCATGTTGTGCGTGCGGTCCGCCAGCTTCACCAGGATGACGCGGATGTCCTGCGCCATCGCGATGATCATCTTCCGGAAGTTCTCCGCCTGCTTCTCCTCCTGCGACAGGCTGGCGGAGGCGGAGAACTTGGACAGCTTGGTGACGCCGTCTACCAGTTGGGCCACTTCCGAACCGAAGAGCTCCGTCAGCTCCTCCGCGGTGGCCAGCGTGTCCTCGATGGTGTCGTGAAGGAGTCCGGTGACGATGGACGCCTCGTCCAGCTTGAGCTCGCCCAGGATGCCGGCGACCTCGAGCGGGTGGACGAGGTAGGGCTCGCCTGACTTCCGGAGTTGACCCTGGTGGACCTTGGCCGAATAGACGTAGGCCTTCTTGATGATGTCCAGGTCGGGGTCGGGGTGGTACTGGGAAACCCGTTGGAGGATGTCGTTCAGGCGAATCATCGAATGAGGAGCAATCGTAACTTTGCACCAACGGAGGGGCAACGTTGCCCCACACCTGGACGTCACCTCCCTCCAGGACACCCCGGTTGGTGCGTTCGCTTTCGTTGACCCGGTGTTTTACGGCCCCGTAGATTCGCCTCCGCTCATGTCACAGCTCCTGCTGTCCTCCCTCGCCGTGGTCTGCCCGAACTGTGACGGGTACAACTCGCCTCGCTCGGCCGCATGTGCGCTCTGCGGCCAGGCCCTGGGCC
>NZ_JAAIYB010000041.1 GCF_010894475.1 Myxococcus vastator | reverse complement strand
GCATAGCCCTTCTCCAGCACCAGCTCCTGCGCCGCCGTGAGAATGGCCAGGCGCACGTTTTCGTCCCTGGGTCGTCCCGTCCGCATGACACGCCTTTACGAGACCTCGGGTCTCGGAAACAAGCCATTTACGAGACTGCTGGTTCCGAAATCGCGTAACGCAGTGCGCACCTGCGTAACCCACGCGCGTTGACGGGGAAGAGGGCGCTGTGTACGAGTGCGCGCGACCATGGCTAAACAATCAGGTTTGCTGCGCCGTCTTGGGAATGTGGCGCTGAACGAGGTGAGCGAGCGCTTCGGCAGCCCGTCACCCACGCCTTCCTCCGGAGACACGCGCTTCACGCCGCCGACGCCCGCCGCGTCGAAGGACGAGGAATCACTCGAAGGCTGGGGCTTCGCCGACACCCGCTTCGTGGTGAAGCCCGACGGGAGCACCGTCCTCACGGGCACCCGCTACAACATCAGCAATGTCGCGCTGCCGGACCTGATGCCGTGGTTCGCCGGCAAGCTGGCCTCGCCGCTGGGATACGACAACCGCAACGAGCCGCACTACCCGCCCGAGATTCCCGCGGCGAAGAAGAACGACACGCTGGTCGCGGCGCTGCGCGAGTTCCTGAAGGAAGAGCAGCTCACCGAAGACCCCAAGCAGCGCCTGCGCCGCGGCCATGGACACACCGGCGGTGAAATCTGGGCCATCCGCTACGGGAAGCTGGACCGGGTGCCCGACCTCGTCGCCTTCCCGCGCGGCCACGACGAGGTGGTGCGCCTGGTGGAGGTCGCCACCCAGCACGGCGCCTGCGTCATCCCCTTCGGCGGCGGCACCAACGTGACGGAGGCGCTGCGCATCCCGCTCTCCGAGGAGCGCCTGGTCATCGCCGTCGACATGCGGCAGATGAACCGGATTCTGTGGGTGGACCCCGTCAACCGCATGGCCTGCATCGAGGCGGGCGCCACGGGCCGCCACCTGATGGAGGAGCTCGCGAAGTTCGGCTTCACCATGGGCCACGAGCCGGACAGCCTCGAGTTCTCCACGCTCGGCGGGTGGATTGCCACGAACGCCAGCGGCATGAAGAAGAACCGCTACGGCAACATCGAGGACCTGGTGCTCGACATGCAGGTCGTCACGCCCCAGGGCATCGTGGAGCGCCCGCGCCAGGCGCCCCGGGAGAGCGTGGGCGTCAACCCGCGCCAGTACATGTTCGGCAGCGAGGGCAACTTCGGCATCGTCACCACGGCGGTGGTGAAGCTGTTCCCCCTCCCCGAGGTCCAGCGCTACGGCTCGGTCATCTTCCCCGACCTCGAAACGGGCCTCTCGTTCCTCTACGCGCTCCAGCAGTCGGGCGCGGTGCCGGCCAGCGTGCGGGTGATGGACAACACCCAGTTCCACTTCGGCCAGGCGCTCAAGCCGGCCAAACACGGGCTGGCCGCGAAGGTGAAGAGCGAAGTCGAGAAGGCCGTGGTGACGAAGCTCAAGGGCTTCGACCCGTACAAGCTCGCCGTGGCCACCCTCGTCTTCGAGGGCTCGCGCGAGGAGGTCGCCTTCCAGGAGAAGACGGTGTACCGCATCGCCTCCGAGCACGGCGGCATGAAGGGCGGCGGCGCCAACGGTGAGCGCGGCTACCAGCTGACCTTCGGCATCGCGTACATCCGGGACCTCACCTTCGAGCACTGGGCCATCGCCGAGAGCTTCGAGACGAGCGTGCCGTGGAGCCGGGCCATGGACCTCTACGAGCGCGTGCAGCGCCGCGTGGAGAAGGAGCACGCCGCGCTGGGCCTGCCAGGCAAGGTCTTCTTCACCGGCCGCTTCACGCAAGTCTATCAGACGGGCGTGGTCATCTATTTCTACCTGGGCTTCTACGCGCGCGGCGTCAGCGACCCGGTGGGCGCGTACGCGGCGCTCGAGCACGCGGCGCGCGAGGAGATTCTGGACGCCGGCGGCTCGCTGTCGCACCACCACGGCGTCGGGAAGATTCGCCGCGGCTTCCTGCCCCAGGTGTTCTCGGAGGCCGCGCTGGCCCTCAACCGCAAGGTGAAGGCCGCCATCGACCCCGACAACGTCTTCGGCGCGTCGAACTGCGGAATCAACGGTCCGGTGGCGCTGACTCCGGACGAGGAGGCGCACTGATGTCCCGCCACGTCTTTCTCACGGGCGTCACCGGCTTCGTCGGCAAGGTGGTGCTGGAGGCGCTGCTCGCGCAGGGCGTCGAGCGCGTCACGGTGCTGGTGCGCGAGTCGAAGGACCGCCAGGGCCGCGTGCAGTCCGCGGCGGAGCGCTTCGCGAAGGTGGCGCGGGCCGAGTGCTTCTCGCGCCTCCAGGCCGGCTGGACGGAGCGCGTCGCGGTGGTGAGCGGCGACCTCGAGCAGCCCGCTTGCGGCCTGTCTCCCGCCGACGCGGACGCCGTGCGCCAGCACGTCACGCACGTCGTGCACTGCGCCGCCAGCGTGGAGTTCGACCTGCCGCTGGCGCAGGCGACCTCGGCCAACATCCGGAGCGCGCTGTCGGTGCTGGAGCTGGCGCGCGCGTGCCCCCAGGTGGTGGGCATGGTCGACGTGTCGACGGCCTACGTCAGCGTGTGGCGGCCCGGCCCCATCGAAGAGAAGCTGGCGCACCTGCCAAAGCCCGCCGCGGAGCTCTACGAGGCCTTCCAGGTGGCGCAGGGCGACGGCCGCGAGTGGCTGGAGCTCACCGGCCACCCCAACACGTACACGCTCACCAAGAGCGTCGCCGAACACCTCATCTGCGAGCGTCGCGGCCACGTGCCCGTCGTCATCGTGCGCCCCAGCATCGTCTCGGCGGCCCACCGCACGCCCTTCCCGGCCTGGCTCGACAGCCCGGCGGCGCTCGCGGGCTGCCTGCTGTACAGCGGCCTGGGCGTGGTGCGCGCCTTCAACGCCGACCCGTCGGTGCGCCTGGACGTGGTGCCGGTGGACGTGGTCGCCAGTGAGGTCGTGCGGTCGGTGTTCGGCCCCATGCCGGAGCCCGGCCAGCCCGTCCCCATCGTTCACGCCACCATGGGTGTGCAGCGGGCGCTGCGCATCGACATGGCCGCGGCGTCGACCATCGAGTGGTTCAAGCACCGCCCCGGCGTGGTGAAGCCGCCCGACATGTTCGTCGGCCGCAAGGACCATGGCTTCGACGCGGTCGACCTGATGCGCCGGGAGCTGCCGGTGCAACTGCAGAGGGCGGCGCTCGCGCTGCTGGGCCAGGCCAAGGCCCACCGCCGGCTGGTGCGCGCCGACGAGAAGGTGCAGTACCTCAACGAGGGCTTCGCGTACTTCACGCACCACACCTTCGACTTCGTGCGCGGCACGCCGCTGGAGGTCCCCGGCTTCGAGCCTGTCGAGTACGTGCGCGTGGTGAACGAGGGCATGTACCGCCACCTGCTCTCTCGCGATGAGAGCCAGGTGTCCTTCGCCGGGCCGAAGCACGACGACGCGCGCGGCGACCGGACCTGGGTCCAGGAGCGCGGCGTGGGCAACACCACCCACAAGGTGTTTGGCTATGCGCTGCGCAAGACGTTCCGCCACTGCACCAGCGACGTGACGTTCGACCGGCCTTCGTTCGAGCGCGCGATGGCGCAGGTGCCCCCGGGCACGCTGGTGGTGCTGGCGCCCACCCACCGCAGCTACTTCGACTTCCTGCTGACCAGCTACCTGTGCTTCCAGCACCCGGAGCTGGGCATCTCGATGCCACACATCGCCGCCGCGGAGGAGTTCGGCCGCATCCCCGTGGTGGGTCCGATTCTCAAGGACTCGCAGGCCTTCTTCATCAAGCGCGGCGTGGGCCGAGAGGTGCCGGAGCTGGGCGAGGAACTGCGCCGGCTCACCGAGAAGAACGCCTCGCTCATGTTCTTCGTCGAGGGTCAGCGCAGCCGGGCGCGGCTGATGCTGCCGCCCAAGCGCGGGCTGTTGCGCGCGCTGCAGAACACGAAGCGCCAGTTCGTCGTGCTGCCCATCGCCATCTCCTACGACCGGCTGCCGGAGGAGGCGTCCCTGTCGGAGGAGCTGTCCGGCAAGCCGCGCCCCAAGATGACGCTCACCGGCGTGCTGTCGTGGCTCGCGAAGCTGACGCGTGGCCAGGTGCAGCTGGGCCGTGTGCATCTGTCGTGTGGCGCGCCGCTGGCGCTCAACCCGGACACCGACGTCCGCGCGCTGAGCCATACGCTCATGGCCGAGCTGCAGCGCCACACCACGGTGAGCAGCTTCCACCTGCGCACGTTCCTCGCCGAGCACCCGATTGCGGGCGTGGACGAAGCGTGGCTGCGTGAGGCCATCGAGCGCCGCGGGGGGCGTGTGCTCGCCAGCGACCTGCCCGTCCCCAGCCCCCTGTCTCCGGCGCTGGCGCACTCGCTCCAGAACCAGTGGCAACACTGGTTCGCCGGTGACGTGCTGGCCCGGCAGCCCGGCAACCCCGCGCTGGAGGACCACCTGTCGCGCTACCGTTGGTGCGCCACGCCGCTGGCCGAGCTGAGCGACGCGCGCGTCGACGCCGTGGTGAAGGCGCTCTTCGAGCCCGTGGTGCGCGACTACCAGGAGGCGACGAAGGTGCGCGCGCCCGACGAGCTGAAGGCCGTGGCGGTGACGCACCGGCCGCACCTGGATGGCGTGGTGCAGGCGCTGGTGTCGCGCGACATCGTGAAGCCCGCGGGTGACGACTTCGAGTGGGGTCCGAACGCGGCGGAGCTCGCGCGGTTCCATGAAGCATGCGCCTGGCGCGGGGTTCAGCCGTGAAGACACTCGTGACGGGAGCCAGCGGGTTCCTCGGACGCAACCTCCTGGAGGCGCTGGGCGACGACGCGGTGGCGCTGGTGCGCTCGCCGCTGCCGGGCCCGGTGGCCCAGGTGTCGGGCACGCCGTTGGACCCTGACGCGTGGCTGCCGCACGCGCGGGGCGTGAAGGTGCTGATTCACTCCGCGGGAATGGTCCACCACAGCCGGCGGCACGCCGATGAGATGGTGCGCTTCAACATCGACAGCGCGCTGGCCATGGTGCGCGCGGCGAAGGCGCTCGACGCCCGGCTGGTGCTGGTGTCGACCTCAGGCACGGTGGGTTGCTTCTCCCACCCGACCATCGAGGCCGACGAGCATTCCCTCTACGCGGAAGGCCTCGTGGGCCGGTGGCCCTATTACCTGTCGAAGATTCGCGCCGAACAACAGTCGCGGAAGCTGGCGAGGCAGCTCGGCGTGGAGCTGACGGTGGTGCGGCCTCCGGTGCTCCTCGGCCCTGGGGACACCTTGGGCCGCTCGACGACCAACGTGGCCCGCGTGCTGAACGGCCGCCTCCCCTTCATTCCCACGGGTGGCATCGCCTTCACCGACGTGCGGGACGTGGCGCGGGCGCTCGCGGTGTTGGCGAGGAAGGCCGCCTGGCGGGACACGTACCACCTGCCCGGCACCACCCTGCCCCTGCGCACCTTCTTCGAGCGCGTGGGCGAGGTCGCCGGCATCCGGGTGAACCGTCCCGGCGTGCCGACGCTCGTCGTCGACGGGCTCGCGAAGCTCGGCGCCCACGTGCCGCTCAAGAAGCTGCCGGACCCCGTGGTGCTGGAGATGTCGACGTGCCACTGGGGCTTCAAGAGCATCTGGAGCCACGAGGAGCTCGACTTCCGGCCGCGGAGCCACCGGCAGACGCTGAGCGACACGGTGGCGTGGCTGCGCGAGGCGCAGGCGCGACAGACACCATTGGCGGGATGAGCCTGTCATTCAAGGGGCACGGCCGTCGTGCCCCAACAGGCCGTGTGTCGTTTCCGTATCGGAACACGTATTACCTTCCAAAACGGGCAAAACTGGCGTGCTATCTTCAGCCGCCATGCGCACTTCCTTCAGCTTCGCGTCCCTCCTCGTCGCTTCTTCCCTCACCGCGGGCTGTCTCGGTCCCGAGACGGACACTGACACGGAGGCGGTCCAGTCCATCGAGCAGCGGGCCACGGACCCCTTGTTCCGCGTCCACAACATCGTCGAGGCCGTGCTCCCGGCCGCCAACTACGACGGTGTCGCTGGCAACGAGTGCATCGCGCTCGTGAACCCCGAGCACCGCCTCCGGAAGATCATCATCTTCGAGGCGGCCGGCGCCAACGGCGCTTGCGCGCTCAATGCCTACAGCGCGGGCAGCGCCCTCAGCTTCACCTGGGGCGACACCTCCGTCTACCAGGGCCCGGCCGGCATCGCCTCCATCCGCGCCGCGCTCTCCGACAATGACGGCGCCGTGCACCGCCTCACGGGCACGCTCACCTCCGAGGCCACCACCCTGGCCCACCTGCAGTCGTTCCTCACGCAGACCTACGCGGCTCAGGCCGAGGACCTCCAGGGTTTCGATTCCGTGCGCGTCCACTCCCGCTACGACTTCGAGGGCCAGGAGCAGGTCTCCGCCGAGGCCGCCTACCAGGCCGTCCGCGTCACCCAGCCCTGTGAGAACCCCGGCTACCCGAGCCTCAACGCCCGCGTCCACAACGGCTTCGTCTATGGCTACACGGCCACCAACACGGGCAGTTGCCACAGCGGCTGGTTCACCAAGCGCCACGTCTACAACCGCAACTGGGAGCTCGTCGACTTCTACGAGTACTCGGAGTAAGTGAGCCGGCCCTCCATGAGCCCGTTGTCCTGACCGCGCGGTTCGAGGCGGCGGCGGCGCCCGACGCCGCCGCGGCCTTGTCATCGGCCGAGTGCCCGCTCGATGACGTCCACGCCCTCATCCAGCTCGCGCGAGCCTCGGCAGGCCTGGCGCATCCTCGCCACCGCGGAGAGGAGGTCGTCGCGCCCCAGCAAGGCATCCACCCGCTCGGTGATGACGCGGGCGTCCTTCGTGCGGAGGTCGCCTCGGAGCCCGAGGTTGTGGTGCACCAGCCGCGCCGTCAGCCCAGGCTGGTCCGCGCCATAGGGGAACAGGAGCATGGGGACGCCGAAATACAGGGCCTCCCGCACGGAGCCGATGCCGCCGTGGTTCAGGAACAACCGCGCCCGCGGGAGGACTTCCAGCTGGGGCACCGAGGCTTCCACCCGGATGGACGGCGGCGCCGCCAGGCCGCGGAGTTGCTCGGCCAGGGCGCCGCAGCTCACGATGAGCTGCCACCCCTCGCGCCGCCGGAAGGACTCCATGACAGCGGTGTAGAAGCGCAGCGCGGCCGGCTGGTCCTCTCCGAACGTCCCCAACGAGCAGTACGCCAGCGGTCTGGACGCGTCGTAGCCGCGCCAATCGAAGGTGCCCTCGTTGCGTGAGGGCTCCACGCAGGTGCCCAGATAGTGCCGGCGGGGAAGCGTGCGCAGCGGCTCGAAGTCCAGGGCCCGGGGGCCAATCACCAGCTCCTCCACTTCCGGCCGGAAACCAAAGTCGCCCCATCGCACGCGGCGTCCCGCGCGCCGCAGCCGCCGGTGCGCGCGGTGGCCCGCCCAGCGGACTCCGTGGTCATACAGGCCCCGCAGCCAGGGGATTCTCGCCTGGAGCGTCCACGCCACGAGGTTGCGAGCACGGCCGAGGTGGCCATTGGCAGCGGGAATGGCCGGGGAGTGCACGGACGGATAGTCCAGCGAGAACGAGGCCGCATAGGTCGGGCTGAGGCTGAGGTACGGCAGCCCGCGCTCGTGCGCGCCCGCGGCCACATCCCACACCACCGGATCCACCAGCACCCCATCCAGCCCATCCGCATTCACCCATGCGTCGAACGCCGCCGCGAGGTGCTCGTGGTAACGCGCGCGCAGGTGCAGGAAACGGATGCCCGGGACACGCGTCGCCCAGCTCGCGGTGACGCGGAGTGACTGGCTGTAGCGGCTGCACTCGAAGCCCTGCCGCGACACGTGCGCCTCGAAGGACTCCGGCACGAAGTAGCGGACGCGGTGCCCCCGGCGCACCAGCGTCCTCGCCAGCGCGAAGGTCGCGTTGAGGCCGCCGTATTCGGGCAGCATGTAGATTCCGACCGTGGACATCCGAGCGCCCCCCAGGTGTATCGCCCCCCCGCAACGACCTCGAGGGAGCCCGGCCAGCCGCCGTGAGAAGACGCAGCCCGCGGCCGCGAAGCTGCCGTGAACCGCCGCGCGCCGTGCCGTCGCGGAGGCCCTGGAATACGTACTGGCCCGTAGCCTTCGAAGAATCGTGAGTGAGTCCGGGCACTTGGGTCCGCGGAGGCGCATCCACCCGCCCCGCATGTCACCCGGAGTCACGCCCCGCTTGGGAGCCGGCCTGGCGCTGGCGGCCGTGACGCACCCACCCAGAACGTTGGTAGGACTCCCAACCTGCTGGGGCGCGCCTAGGAAACTCCCAGATTGCGCTGAAATCAACTATACGCGCTCCGTACAAATTTCGCGGCACACGAGCGACTCGGTCGGCGAGGTCAGGCCCCCCGGGACGGCTCTGGAGGATTGGATGGAGTTGTCGAGTCTCGAGTCGAGTTTCTGGGCAATCGCACCGGGCGTGGTCGGCGCCGTGGGGCTGCTCTTCGCTGCGTTCTTCTACTTCCGCGTCAAGGCGCTCCCGGAGGGTGACGCGACGATGAACCGCATCGCGGGCTACATCCGCGAAGGCGCGATGGCGTTCCTCGTCCGCGAATACCAGGTGCTCGCCGCGTACTGCGCGGCCGTCGCGGTGCTCATCGGCCTGGCGCTGGGGCCGCTCGCCAGCGGGAGCTTCGTGCTCGGCGCGTTCCTCTCGCTGCTGGCCGGCTACATCGGCATGAAGGCGGCGACGTACGCGAACGTGCGCACCGCGCAGGCCGCGCGCACCGGCTCCAAGCCGAACGCGCTGCTGGTCGCGCTCGACGGTGGCGCGGTCATGGGCCTCGCCGTCGCCGGCTTGGGCCTCATCGGCATGGGCGGCATCTACTACGCCTTCCAGGGGCATGCGCAGCTCTCCCCCGTCCTCCACTCCTTCGCCGTGGGCGCCAGCTCCATCGCGCTCTTCGCCCGCGTGGGCGGCGGCATCTACACCAAGGCCGCTGACGTCGGCTCCGACATCGCCGGCAAGGTCATTGAGAACATCCCCGAGGACGACCCGCGCAACCCGGGCGTCATCGCCGACAACGTGGGCGACAACGTCGGTGACGTGGCCGGCATGGGCGCCGACATCTACGAGTCCATGGTGGCCGCGATTGTCGCCGCCATGGCCATCGCGCTGACCGCCAGCGCCGCGGACCTCTCCCGCCTCGTGGTGGACCCCTCCGCGACCGGGAGCGCGAAGGTGGCGGGCGTGGTGCTCCCGCTGGTGCTGTCCGCCGTGGGCCTCATCGTCAGCCTGCTGAGCATCTTCATCGCGCGCGCGCTCAAGCACATGAACCCCGCGCAGGTACTGCGCAGCGCCCTCATCCTGCCCCCGGTCATCCTGGTGGGTCTTTCCTTCGTGATGATGCAGGTGTTCGGCCTGTCCCAGGCCATCACGGTGGCGCTGGCCGCGGGCGCCTTCGGCGGCGCCATCATCGGTCTCGTCACGGACTACTACACGTCCTCCACGCCGGTGCAGCGCATCGCGGAGGCCTCCATCACGGGCGCCGGCACCAACCTCATCCGCGGCCTCGCCGTCGGCATGGAGAGCGTGGGCATCCCGATGGCCACCATCGCCCTGGTGGCCTACATCGCCGACCAGGCGCTCGGCCTGTACGGCATCGCGCTGTCGGCCGTGGGCATGCTGGGCGGCACCGCCGTGGTGATGACCGTGGACGCCTACGGCCCCATCTCCGACAACGCCGGTGGCATCTCCGAGATGTCCGGCCTGGGCCCCGAGGTCCGCGCCATCACCGACGAGTTGGACGCGGTGGGCAACACCACGGCGGCCATCGGCAAGGGCTTCGCCATCGGCTCGGCGACGCTCACCGTCATCGCGCTCTTCTCCGCCTTCAACCTCGAGGTCAACCACACGCGCATCGCCGCCGGCCTGCCGGAGATGAGCCTGCAGCTGACCAACCCGAACGTCATCGTCGGCATGCTGCTGGGCTCCATCCTCCCGTTCCTGGTGGGCGCCTCCACGATGCTCGCCGTGGGCCGCGCGGCCGGCGCCATCGTCGAGGAGATTGGCCGTCAGTTCCGCGAGATTCCGGGGCTGATGGAGCTCAAGGCGGACCCGGACCCCAAGAAGATCGTCGACATCGCCACCAAGAGCGCCCTGCGCGAGATGATCTTCCCGGGCATCGTCGCCATCGTCGCCCCGCCCCTGGTGGGCTACCTGCTGGGCCCCGGTGCGCTGGCGGGGCTGCTGGCCGGCGCGCTCGTCGTCGGCGCCACGATGGCCCTCTACATGGCCAACGCGGGTGGCGCGTGGGACAACGCCAAGAAGTTCATCGAGAAGGGCAAGCTGCCGGGCCACGCGAAGGGCTCGGCGGTCCACAAGGCCGCCGTCGTCGGTGACATGGTGGGTGACCCGTTCAAGGACACCTCCGGTCCTGGCGTGGCCATCCTCATCAAGGTCATGAGCGTCGTGTCCCTGCTCGTGGCCTCGCTCATCGCGCTGCGGTAGTCGCACCGGTGCGGCGTCTCGGATACCGAGGCGCCGCGCCACGCCCGGCAGCTCGCACCGCGCGGCCCCACTCGCCGCGCGGTGCTCTGGAGCGCCAGCGGCCTGTCGTGCACGTGTTCGCCCCCGTGCCTCCGGGAGCGCGGGGGCGCGGCTCCGTTGTTCTGCTGTCAGAGAGGTGACCCATGTTCCTGGAGCTCTCCCAGCAGCAGATCCACGTCCTCCACGCATGCCTGTCCGAGAGCATCGCGGAGTTGCATGACGAGGTCCTTCACACCGACGCGCGCGACCTGCGCGAAGCACTGAAGCGCAAGCTCGACCAGCTGCAGGGCCTCCAGCAGCAGGTGGAAGCCTTGATGCAAGCCCAGGAAGGGGCATCCCCCTCCTGATGCGCCAGGCGGGCCGGCGAAGCACGCCGCACCGACGGCCTTCTCCCAGCGTGGCCAGTGAAGCGCCAGCGTGCTCCCCTGGCGTCAGTGGGCCACACGGGCTCGCGGCGCCAGGCGGACCAGCAAGGCCGCCAGCGCGGAGGCCGTCGCCAAGAGCGTCACCACCAGCCAGCCCCACCGGGCCAGCACGAGGCTGCCACTGGCTGCGCCGACGGACATGCCGATGAACATACCGACGAACAGCACCGCGTTGAGTCGGCTGCGCGCCGCGGGGTCGATGCCGAAGACGAGGGTCTGATGCGCCACGAGCGACATCTGCACCCCGAGGTCGAAGCCCATCGCGCTGCCGCCAATCAGCCACAGCCGGGCATTCGGCTCGAGCCATGGCGCCGCGAACATGGTGGCGAAGGAGACCGCCGTCAGCCCCGCCCCCAGCCGAGTGACGACCTCCGGCCCGAAGCGGTCGGCGACGCGGCCCGCCACCGGCGCGCCCAAGGCTCCGGCCGCCCCGGCCAGGCCGAAGGCGCCCGCCGCCGCGCTGCCCAGGTGGAACGGCGCCCCATGCAGCATCACCGCGAGGGTGGACCAGAACGCGCTGAAGCCCACCGAGAGCAACCCCTGCGCCAGCGCCGCGCGCCGCAGGGCACCATGCTGGCGCCACAGCCGGGCAAGCGAGGCCAGCAGGGCGCCATACGACAGCGTGCTCGTCGGCTGGAAGCGAGGGAGCCCTCGCCAGGCCGCCACGCCAATCAAGGCCACGCTGGCAGCGGCGATGATGAACATGGCACGCCAGCCGAGCTGCTCGGCCACGACACCGGCGACGACCCGGGACAGGAGGATTCCCAGCAGCAGGCCCGTCATCACCGTGCCCACCACCTTGCCCCGCTCCCGCTCCGGGGCCAGCGTCGCGGCGGCCGGGACGATGTCCTGCGCCACGGTCGCCGTCAGGCCGACGGCGAAGCTCATGACCAGCAGCAGGCTCATGTCCGGAGCCAGACCGCCGAGCAGCAGCGCCACGCTCAGCAAGGCGGCCTTGACCAGGATGATGCGGCGCCGGTCGAAGCGGTCCCCCAGGGGCGTCAGCAGCAGGATGCCCAGCGCGTATCCCAGTTGCGTGAGCGTGGGGAGGAAGCCCACCACGGCGTCAGCGGCCCCCGTGGAGGCCCCGATGACGCCCAGCATGGGCTGGCTGTAGTAGAGCGCGGCCACCGGCACGCCGGCGCTCGCCGCCAGCAGCAGCCGCAAGCCCCCTGACAGGGAGGCACCGTCCCCATGACGGGTGGCGGTAGCCCCGGCGCTTCCATGTACGGCACGAATGAAGGACATCTCGTTCACCTCTGCGCTGCGAGTCGAGGTGAAGGTGCTCTAGAGGGGCCGAGGCTGGTAGTAGCGTGCTCCGTACAGCGGATATACGTTCGGCGTATAACCCCGCACGAGATCAGGTCGCATGCCCACTCGCTCCAAGCCGCCTCGGTCCCGAGCTCCCCGGAGGCGTGCACCCCACCCCACCGCGCCAGCCACCGCGGACCGGCTGGAGCTGATGCAGACGTTCATCCGCATCGTCGACGCTGGGAGTTTGTCCTCGGCCGCGGCGCAGTTGGGCACCACGCAGCCGACGGTGAGTCGCCGGCTCCAGGCACTGGAGCGCTCCCTGGGGCTGCGGCTGCTTCAGCGCTCCACCCATGCGATGAAGCTCACCGAGGACGGCGCGCGCTGTTACGAACGCGCGAAGGAGCTGCTGGCCAGCTGGGAGCTGCTCGAAGCCGACCTCCGTGGCGCGAGCAACGAACCCGAGGGCACGCTGCGCGTCGTGGTGCCGCATGCCTTTGGACAGCAGTTGCTGGTGGCGCCGCTGACGGAGTACCTGAATCGCCATTCGCGGGTGTCGGTTGAATGGCTGCTGCATGACCGGGCGGTGGACTTCATCACCGACGGCATCGACTGCGCGATTCACGTCGGAGACGTGCGTGACCCCAGCGTGGTGGCCATCCGCGTGGCCGAGGTGCCGCGCATCGTCGTGGCCGCGCCTTCGGTCCTTGGAGACGTTGACGTCCCTTCCCATCCGGACGCGCTCGCCCGGTTGCCGTGGCTGTCACTGCGCACCTTCTACCGGAACGAGATATCGCTGACCCATGTGGACACTGGCGAGGTCCAGCCCATCACCTTCGCCCCCCGCCTGAGCACGGACAGCCTCTACGCCATCCGGAGCGCGGCGCTGCAGGGCCTGGGCGTCTGCGTGGCCTCGGCCTGGCTGCTCCACGAGGACCTCGCCCAGGGCCGCCTCCTGCACCTGGTGCCCTCCTGGCGAGCCGCGCCCTTGCCCATGTACGTGCTCTATCCGCATGCGAGGTTTCATCCCGCGCGGCTGCGCCGGTTCATCGCGCTGATGAAAGAGACGATTCCATCAGCGCTGGCGGTGGCCATGCACGAGCGGTGAGCCGCTACGACAGAGTGCCCCACCGGTCGGTTGGCCCCGCGCCGCGACCCGCTCAACCGAGGACGGTGCGCAGGTTCATCGGCCCCGCGGGGACGCCCACGTCGCGGCCCGCCGGGTCATCGGAGGGCGTCTGCCAGGCATTGGCCTGCGTCACCGTCTTGCCCGTGGCCTCGTTGGAGATGGACATGTTGCCATTGTGGCCCGCGGGGCTGATTTGACTGGTGTTGTAGCCGCTCCACCCCGTGGCGGCGTTTCCGAACGTCGCCTCACCCCACGTCTGCCCGGAGTTCGCGCCTGGCTTCGCCGAGCCGTCCTTCGACACGCACCACGCGACGCTGCTGTTGTTGTCGAAGGCAACCGTCTGAGACTGCCCGGGCTGGAGCGTGAACGTCTTCGGCGTGCTCTTGTCGAAGTTCTGCCCGTCGTTCGGTCCGCCCTTCTCTCCCACCTTGTTCCAGAGGGTGATGGTCTGAGGCTGGCCCGTGGTGTTGGTGAACGTGTTCGTGAACTTGAACTGGCTCTTCTGCTCCGGGGAGATGAGCTGCATGTTGCTGTTGTAGGGCGCGCCCACGTTGTTGACGCTCAGCCAGGGCTGACTCGCGTTGTAGACAGCGCCGCTGGACGGAGCGCCAAAGCCGGGGCCCGCGTCACTCACCTGGGACGTTGCGCCGCCCAGGTTCACGCCCTGCCCGCGCGCGGCGGGCTCGAAAGTGTCCGTCATGCGCTTCTGCCAGGCGTCGCTCCGCGGCGGTGACACCTGCGAGGCCTTCACGCTCGGCGCCTGCGCGGAGACAGGTGGGGCGCAGGCGGTGCTCACCTGGGGAAGCGAGCGGCACGAACGGCTGGGGAGCGAGATGGACATGGCGGACTCCTTGAGACCGGGGAGAGGACGGCATCCCCTGGAGGGGCAACCGTTCCTGCTGTGCGCGACGTGCCCCGCTGCAAAGCAGGACACGTGCCACTGCCCAGGGCGCCCTGCGCAGGCGTCCGGGCCCGTCGGCCTCAAGGAAATCAGTCACTTGAAATACGCATGGGACCACGCGCACGGATGACAGCGCGCACCACCTGGTGTCTCGGGTCACCAGGGATGCGTAGCCTCAATCGCGCGCCGCCATCACGAACGCCGCGAGCGCGGCCTCGAACTCCGCCGTCGCTTCCAGGAACGGCAGGTGTCCCGCGCCGGGGAGCCACGTGCCCCGGGCCTCACGCGCGCACGCGAGCACCACCTCCGAGCTCATGGCCGGAAGGACCACCTGGTCGAGTTCGCCATGGAGCGTCGCCACCGGACGGAGGCATCGCCCCAGCTCCACCGAGTAGTCCTCCGCCCGCGAGAGGAGCGCACGACGGACATTCGGCGGAACACGGAGCATCGCGCGAAGGGCCTCCTCGGCCACGGACGCGTCGAGTCCCCGCACCGCACACGCCGCGATGAACGCCCGCGCCGTGGCTTCATAGACCGCCGGGTCCTCCGAGAGGAGCCCGCGCGCGTTGGACATCATCCCCGGCCCGAACAAGGCCCGCGCGGGCTTCCCCGTCTTGAGCGCCGCGGCCACGAAGAAGAGTCCACCCAGCGCGCCATCACCGTGGTGCCGGAGATAGTCGCCGGCCACGACGCCGCCATACGACCAGGCCACCACCACGGGCTTCCGCAGGCCGAGCTGCCCGATGACCGCCGCGAGGTCTCCGGCGAAGTGAGCGCCATCCACGTATGGCGCGTCGCCCTCGGGCTTGTCCGAATCACCGTGCCCTCGAAGGTCGAGCGCGACCAGGCGGTGGTCTTGCGCCAACCGCCCTTCGAGCACCCCGTGCCAGCTCTGGCGGCTCTGCGCGATGCCATGCAGGAAGAGCACGGCCGGAACACCTGACGACGGGCCCGCCTCACTCACCGCGAGCCGAACGCCCCCAGAACCCTCGACGAAGCCGGTGCGTACCATGGTGCCCCAGCCAGTACGCGCCCACGGACGGAGCGTCAATCCTTCGCGCGAAGGCTCCGGCCTTTTGTCGGCAAAGCAAGCGCGGGCGTGGCACCCGACGCGCGCAATCCCGGATGACCCGCGAGGACAAGCTCGGTCGTCCGCGCGATGTGCTCCGTCAGCAGCGCGCAGGCCCGCTCCGCGTTCCGCTCCAACGTGGCCTTCACCAGGGCGGCGTGCTCATCCTCCACGCTCCGCCTCGCCTTGCCGTGCGCCTGCGCGAGCCGACGGTAGCGCTCCGTCTGGTCGAACAAGGTCGCATGGAACTTGAGAAGCCAGGGCGACCCGCACGCACCGAGCAAGGTCGCGTGGAAGCGCGCATGCTCCAGCTCCCAGGTGTCGTCGAGCGTTCCGCTCCCGGAAACCGGGGCCCGCCGCTGGAGACGATGGAGGGCCGCGGTCACCTCGCCCTCCCAGGCGATGTCACCGTGAGCGATGGCGGCGCGAAGCGCGAGCGGCTCGAGCTGCTGCCGCGTCCGCGTCAGGTCCAGCAAGTCCGCCCGGGAGATGGGCGCCACCCGGAAGCCGCGCTGGTCCACGATGGTGACGAGCCCCTCGGACGCCAGACGACAGCACGCCTCGCGAAGCGGCGTCCGCCCAACGCCGTAGCGCGGCGCCAGGTGCTCGAGCCGCAGCTTCTCCCCCGGCGGCAACACGCCATCGAGGATGTCACCCCGCAGCCGGTCCACGACCGCCGAGGCGAGCGTGGGTTCGGACACCGGACCCCGAAGACGGGATGAAGCAACCATGGTTCTCCTCACAAACATGCACCTATACGACACCGCACAGAATTGACACAAGGCGTCAAACTGGATGCAAACTGCATTTTGTCGACATTTCGTTGAGGTCGAGCACCCCCCCCGCTAGCCTGCGGCGCGTCGTCGAGGGAGATGAGCCACCATGCGGATTGCTTCGATTCTGGTGAAGGATGCGCCTGCGATGGGCGTGCGCACGGCCAAGGGGATGGTGAACGTGACGGCGCTCGATTCATCCGTCGGGACTTCACTGCGCGCGCTGCTGGAGCGAGGCCCGGACGTGCTCGCGGCCCTGGCGAAGCGCGTGTCGGAGGCGACGGACCTCCAGGTGCTGTCCGATTCGGAGTTCCGCTACCGCCCGCTCGTTCCGGAGCCGAGCAAGTTCCTCTGCCTGGGGCTGAACTACGTCGCGCACGCGGCGGAGGCCACCTACGAGACGCCTCGGCACCCGGTGGTCTTCACGCGCCTCCCGTCGAGCCTCCTGGCCCATGAGGAGCCCATGGTGGTGCCCACCTGCTCGGACCAGCTCGACTACGAGGCCGAGCTGGCGGTGGTGGTGGGACGCCCGGGGCGCAACGTTCCTCGCGAGCGCGCGCTGGAGTGGGTGGCGGGCTACACGCTCTTCAACGACGGCTCGATTCGCGACTACCAGAAGCGCACCCACCAGTGGACCGTCGGGAAGAACTTCGACGGGACGGGTCCGCTGGGCCCGGAGCTCGTCACGCCCGATGAGCTGCCCGAGGGCGCCCGCGGCCTCCGCATCCAGATGCGCGTGGGCGGAGAAGTCCTCCAGGACGCGACCACGTCGGACATGATTTTCGACGTCGCCACCGTCATCGCGGACCTCTCCGAGGCCATGACGCTCCAACCGGGAGACGTCATCGCCATGGGCACGCCCAGCGGCGTGGGCGCCGCCCGCAAGCCGCCGCGGTTCCTCCGCGCCGGCGAGGTGTGCGAGGTCTCCGTCGAGCGGATTGGCGTCCTGCGCAACCCCATCGCCGCCGCGGCCCCCGTCCATGCGGGTACGCCGCCCGCACAGGCGGCGAAGTAATCCCTCGTCGTTGAGCACACCCCAGGGAGGACGAATGTCCACGCAAGCGAAACTGCCCGGCCGGCTTCACCACACGGCGTATGTGACTCGGGACTTGGAGGCGACGCGGAAGTTCTACGAGGAGCTGATTGGGCTGCCCCTCGTCGCGACCTGGTGCGAATCGGACGAGCTGTTCGGCGCCGTCCGCACCTACTGTCACACCTTCTTCGAGCTCGCCGATGGCAGCGCGCTCGCGTTCTTCCAGTTCGAGAAGCAGGAGGACCAGGCACTGTTCGGGCCGAAGATGCCGGACTCGCCCTTCCACCACATCGCGCTGGACGTCACGCTCGAAGCCCAGCGAGGCATCGAGGAGCGCCTGCGAGCCGCGGGCTACACCGAGCCTGGCATGTACGTGCTCGAGCACGGCTACTGCCGCTCGCTCTACGTGAAGGACCCCAACGGGATGATTGTCGAGTTCACCTACGACAGCCCGGACGCCGTGAAGCCCGAGCTCGTCCAGGCCCGCCGCGCCAAGGCCCACCAGGAGCTGGCGCGCTGGCTCGCCGGAGACCGCTCGTCCAACAACGTGTTCCGGTGAACCTCCTCACGCTCTCCTTCGACAACGGGCCCGACCCCGAGGTGACGCCTCGGGTGCTCGATGTCCTGGCGTCGCACGACATCACCGCGCGGTTCTTCGTGCTCGGAAAGCACCTCGTCACGGAGGAAGGGCGGCGCCTTGTCACGCGTGCTCGGGACGCGGGGCACTTCATTGGCAATCACTCGTTCACCCACGCCATCCCGCTGGGAGAAGACCCGCGCCCGGGCACGGTGGAGGTGGAGATCGCGGCCACCGACGCGCTGCTCGCGCCGCTCGTCCCCGCCCCCAAGTGGTTCCGGCCTTTCGGAGGTGGCGGCAAGCTCGGCCCGCACCTCCTGAGCCAGCGCGCCGTCGACCACCTGGTCCGCCACCGTTACTCGTGCGTCCTCTGGAACAGCGTCCCCGGCGACTGGCTCGACCCCAGGGGTTGGCCGGAGAAGGCGCTGGCGGACTGCGCGGCGCAACCCCACACGCTGATGGTCCTGCATGACATCCCCAACGCCTCGCTCGAAGCGCTCGACGGCTTCATCCGCCGGGCGAAGGACCAGGGCCTGCGCTTCACGACGGAGTGCCCGAGCGACTGCGTGCCCATCCTGGAGGGGCGAATCACGCGCGACCTCACGGGACTGGTGGCCCCTGGTGCATGAGGGCCGCCGGCCCTCGGCTGCGCGCGGCTCAGCCTGCTACCTGGACCACCCCGGCCCCACCGACATCTCGTAGTCGAGGCGAACCACTTCATGGGTGCCCACCGAGAAGTCCGTGCAACGCTCGAACGTCGTACAGATTCGATAGTCTCCCTGTGCCAGCTCTGCTTCGAAAAAGCCGTCCTCGTTCGACGTCACGGACGCCACGTCCATGTCCTGGGGCAGGGATTTGATCAGCAGGGTCATCGACCGCGGCTCGCGCTCACAATCGGAAGCACATACATCATCCACATAGGTGGTCATCCCAAAGACCCCTTGCGATATCGTCACGGCGTCGTCGGGGTCGAAGTCACCACATCCCAGGCTGCTCAAGGACATAAAAGCAAGCGACGCCAGGAACCCTCGGGAGTTCATTTTCATCAAGACAGCCTATGCCATGGCATTGAGGGAGCACCAGTCCGGCAGCGACAGCGACCGTCCCTCAGCTCACGACCTCCTGAAGAACGACACCTGCAGGAAGCGCAGGCCGGCAAGAATCTGCTCCACGCGCGCGTCCGACAGCGCCCCGATTCGCGCTCCCAGACGCGCCTTGTCGACCGAGGACACCTGCGACACGACGACGACGCTCTGCCTGGGAAGGTCCCCCTCCCCCACCTCGAGCAGCACGTTCCCTGGCTCGCTGGCCCGGTGCAGGTTCGACGTCAGCGCACACACGACCACCGTCGTGATGCGTGAGTGATTGAAGACGTCGTCCTGGACCACAACGTGCGGGTGCGAGTAGCTGGGGACCGGACCTCGTGAGTCGTCGGGCTCCACCCAGAACACGTCACCGCGGTTGATTTGCTCGGGGGGCATTCCCTCGAAGTCTCCTGTCCCGCCTCTCTCCCGGCGGTCCGGCCGCCTTCATAGCGACCGCGGAGGCTGCCTCCAAGGCTTCCTCCTTCAGAAACCACCGGACACCTGGGTGTACGGCCTGAAGCGCCACAAGCCCCTTCGATGACGCGCCTCCCCGGGGGCGTGAACGCTCCTCGGCGAACCGCGCCAGCGTCGCTGCTTTGTGCGCACATGCGCCGAACACCGGGTGCCCCGCTCATCCAGCTTCCCTGGTAGCGACCACGGCAGCTTCGCCACCGGGCTCGCCCCAGGCAGTCGCACACCGTGCCATTGCCAATGCCCAGGCTGGTGGCAATCGCCCACGTCGTCAGCTTCGCCTCGTACCTCAGCCGGAACAACGCTCTCAACTTCCGCATCGACAGCCTCTGTGCCGCCATCTCCGCCTCCCAAAGGAGGGGGCAGTGGCCTGTGCTGCCCAGCGCCGTCAACGCTCCTGGCCTTCCCCGCACCAGCTTTCACCGCAAGTGCTCGGCTTCACCGAAGCCGCTGCTCGGCTTGCCCGGAATCGCTGCTCACCTTCCTCCGAAATCGCTGCTCGGCTTGGCCTGGAATCAGTGCTCGGCTTGCCCCGGTACACGCGTACAAGGCGCGCGCGGGGGTACCCTCACTTCCGTGGCGGAGTTCTTGCTGAACGGACCGCGCGGCCACCCCAGGGGCCCGCTCGCGGCGAGGGGCCGGAGTCACTGCCGGAGCTCGCTGTTCGGAAATGTCGGGGGTTTTGCGCCGCGAAATCTCCCGACATTTCCGAACAGTGAGCTGCCGAGGTGCGCCCCGGTCCTCGGGGCGCCTCGCCTCATGGCGCAGCTCAAAGGGTTGAGTGATGGCGTCGCCGTAAGTGGCGAGCCCTCCGGATGCGTCGCGCGGAGAAATGGCAGCCAGGGCGGGCGGGGCGCCCTGATGCAACCCGGACACCTTACGAGACACCCACTCCCACGGGCACGCGCACAGACGCTGCCGGTTGCCTCGAAGCGAGCGAGGTAGCGGCGCCCCCTGGCATCGCCGAGCATGAAGCCACGGGCGATAGCGCGCGTGCCAGGCTGTGATGAAACGCTCGCGCAGGTCGAGCGAGCACGTATCGGGCATGGCAGGTGGTACCTCCTCACTCAACAGCCTCTGCCTACTCGCTTCATCGGCACGCCGCCATGTGTCAGCAGCCATCAACGAATGGACTTCCCGGACGTTTTGCGGGCCCTGACGCGCTTGTCTTGCACCCGCCCCGGGCCTCGGGCATCATTTTGGTGAACAGGTTCACTCAAACAAGGGGGAGGCCATGGCGACGCGGAGCAAGGCCGGGGCAACGGAAGGACCCAAGCGAGGACGCCCGCGAGGCCGGACGGAGCAGGGCCATGAGACACGCCAGCGGCTGTACGCGACCGCGCTGGGGTTCATCTCCGCGCGGGGCTACGAGGCCACCCATCTGCGGGACATCGCCAAGCAGGCGGGGGTGAGCGTCGGCCTGCTGTACCGGTACTTTCCCAGCAAGCGCGCCATCGTCCTGGCGCTGTACGACGAGCTGTCCTCGGCCTATGCGGCGCGCGCCGCCGCGTTGCCCACGGGCCCCTGGCGGGAGCGCTTCCTGTTCGCGCTCCGGGCAAGCCTTGGCGTGCTCGGGCCGCACCACGAGGTGCTCAAGGCGCTGATTCCCGTGCTCGTGGGCGGAGCGGAGGACGGCCTGTTCGCGCCGCAGACGGCGTTCTCCCGGCAGCGGGTCCAGGCCGTTTTTGGAGCCGCCGTGGCGGGCGCCACGGACGCCCCGGGCAGCGCCATGGTGGGCCAGGCGCTGGGCAGGCTGCTCTACGTCGCGCACCTGGCCGTGGTGTTGTGGTGGCTGCTCGACAAGAGCCCACGTCAGCGCGCCACCGATGGCCTGGTGTCGATGCTGGCGCGCCTGCTGCCCCCTGCGTCGCTCGCGCTGCGGCTGCCTGGCGCCGGAAGCGGGGTCCTGGGCGCGGACGCCCTCTGCCGGCAGGCGCTCTTTGGAGAGCCGGCGCGTGCACGGGCGGAAGAGGTGACGCGATGAATACCGCGACGCGGGGTCCTCCCGAGGTCACCCTGAACGGGGGAAGCACAGGCGAGCCGCTCGCGAGCACCGCCGCCCCGGTGCCTCCCGACGTGGGCCGCTTGCGCTTCGACCCGGCGCGGGCCCTGTGGCTCTGGGGCATGCTCATCCCCGGCGTCACCGTAGGGCTCACGGCGGCGACGCCCACCACGGTGGCGGTGTCGCTCCTGCTCACCTTCGCGACGCTCTGCCTGGGGCACTCGGTGGGCCTGCATCGCGGCGTCATCCACCGCACCTACGAGGCCGGCCCTCTCACACGCGGCGTGCTCGCGTACCTGTTCGTGCTGAGCGGGCTTGGCGGTCCCCTGTCGTGGGCACGCCTGCACGCGGTGCGCGATTACTGGCAGAACCGCCCCGACTGCCCGCCCTACTTCGCCTATGGGCATTCCATGGCCCGCGACTTCGGCTGGAACCTGCACCTGCGCTTCGAGCCCGCGGATGACCGGGCCCTGGCGCGCCTTCCTCCAGACGTACTGAAGGACTCGTGGTTGCGCTTCCTGGAGCGCACCTGGCCGCTCCACGTGCTCGGGCTGGCGGGGGTGGTGCTCGTGGTGCTGGGCCCCGAGGCCGTGGCCCTCTGCGTCTGCGCCCGCACGACCGCCAGCATCCTCGGACACTGGGCCGTGGGCTACGCGGCCCATGTCTGGGGAGAGCGGCGCCATGCCCTGCCGGGCGCGGCGGAGAGCGGTACGAACATCTGGGTGCTGGGCGTGCTGTCTTTCGGCGAGGGCTTCCACAACAACCACCACGCCTTCCCAGGCTCCGCGCGCATGGGCCACCAAGCGCACGAACTGGACCTGGGGTGGTGGGTCATCCGGGGGCTTCGCCGGCTGGGGCTCGTGCGCGATGTCCGTACGGCGCTGGACGCGGCCCCGGAAGAAACCCCCGAGGCCCAGCAAGCGGTGCGCGGCCACACGCCCCGCACGGCGGCCTGAACCGAGGAACGTGGCAGGGCTTCCGGGCGCTGCCTCGAAGCCACCCGCGACAGGTGGCCCTTCAGACCGGAGCGCTCACTGCGAGGTCGCTTCCATCCACTGGACCACGACCTGGCACAGCGCCTTCTTCTTCGCCTTCACGTCCGCCAGGTCGCGAAGCGTGACGACGGCGCGGTCCGCGGCGGCCCACTGCAGCAGCCCGCTGGCATCCTCGAAGGAGAAGCCTTGCGTCGACTTCACCTTCACGCCCCGGTGAAAGACGAGCTGAACACAGTCCTTGGGCTTCAGCCTGAACGTCACCCGGTCATCGCCCTTGAAGCAGAAGCTCGGCGCGTTCCTCGAGTTCCTGCATGAATCGCTCGACGTCTTCGGACCGGTTCGACACGCGCGTCACCTCTCTCCAGCACCCGCATGACTTTCTTGTGAACACGACGTTCTCGCGATTTCAAGGATGTTCGGCGAGTCAGGGGGCTGGTGTATGGAACCCCCTCCCCCGCAGTACCCCCCAGGAGGAATCCTCGATGCGTCGTCTCGTTCCAGCCCTTCTCTCCGCGAGCCTGATGGTCGGATGTGGTCCCACCGGCGCCGACTCCGAGCCGTCTTCTCCGTCCACGGCGCACCAGGACGCGCCGCTCACCACCACGGACGTGGACGTGGCCCCGGAGTGCCAGGGCCTGCTCACCTTCGTCAACACGGCGCCCTTCTCCACGCTGGACGCCTACCTTCCCAGTGACGTCGCCCAGAACCTCGTCGGCTACCGCGCGACGGCGCCCTTCTCCACGCTGGCGCAGGTGTCCGGGGTCCAGGGTGTCGGCCCGGTGCGCCTGGCGCAAATCGAAGGTGGCGCCCGCGCGCTGGGCTACATCACCAGCACCTGCGCCGGCATCCTGGACGAGCTCGCGCTCTCCACCGATGACGCCGCGGCGGTGGTCACCCTGGTGAACACCATCCCCAGCGACGCGCTGTACGCCGTCCTGCCGTACGCGTGGAACGGCGCGACGAACCTCCTCAACCTGCGGCCCTTCACGTCCGCGCGGGCCATCTCCGAGGTGACTGGCATTGGCGCGGTCAGCCTGCGCAACCTCCGCAACGCGGCCACGCAGGGCTACGCGCTGACGGCGCTCATCGCCGCGGTGAACGCACAGGAGGAGAGCCTGTGGACCTCCCGCCTGAGCCAGGACTTCGAGGTGGAGGACGTGATTGCCGGCGCCCACGGCAATGACGAGTTCAAGAGCGCGCAGTGCTTCGGCATCGACCCCAGCCTCTTCCCCAACGCGCTCTGGCAGGTCCGTCCGCAGCTGGCCACCGGCACCGAGGTCGTCAACCAGGTCGCCAGCACGGTCGACTACGCCGACCGCAATGAGCCGCTGCCGGACGCGCTCATCACCGACGGCCTGGCGGAGCTCCAGGCGCGCACCGACGGCGGCACGTTCAAGGGCTGCTACATCAGCTACGGCAAGGGCCCGTGGGCCGGCATCGCCGTCAGCTTCTTCATCGACACGGTGACGGGCTACCGCGTGCTGACGGAGCAGCACTGGGTGGAGTAGGCCCTGGACGCGCGAAGCCCCCTGTCACCCACGGGTGACAGGGGGCCTCTCAACCGGCGAGCTGGCGCGTGACTACGGCGCCACCGTGGCCGTCACGGACACGCCCGAGTAGGACGAGTAGCCGCGCACGGACACGTACCAGGTCCCCGACTGGGGGCTGGAGAAGTTGCAGGTCTCATCGTTGCCGGACGCGTAGGGGCGGCAGTCGTAGGCGCTGGTGGTGGGCTGCGAGCCGCGGCGCACGTAGAGGTCCGCGTCACCCGAGCCATTCGCCTGCGTCACCGTGAGCGACGTGGTGCCGCTGGGGACGTTGATGGAGTAGTGCTTCCAGGTGCCGGAGGAGCCCGACAGGTTCGTCTGGGAGAGCACCGTGGTGCCGGTCGGCGGGGGAGTCGTCCCGTTGATCTTGGAGTCAATCCAGCTCTCGAAGTGCGACACGCGCGCGTACATGCCCGGGTAGCGCGAGTCGGCGCAGCCGATGCCCCAGCTCACGACGCCCGCGAGCTTGCGAGTGCCGTTGTGGTTGACGGTGAGCGGACCCCCGCTGTCACCCTGGCACGAGTCCTTGCCCGACGCGGAGGCGCCAAGCTGGTCCTCGCCAATGGAATAGCTCGGGTACTGGCTCTGCGCCTGCGCGTTGGTAATCAGGTTGACGTTCACGGTGCGCAGGTTGACCGGCAACGACGAGGAGCCGGAGGAGGTCGAGCCCCACCCCGTCACGGTCGCGACCACGCCCGCGTTGGTGGCGCCGCTCGAAGCATCCGCCGCCGAAACGAGGGGAATGGCCTTGACGGTGGTGCCATTGAGGTCCAACGGCGTGGACAGGCGAATCAGGGCAATGTCCTTGCCCTGGGTCGCCGTGACATAGCCGGTATACCGGATGACCTCCGCCGTGGCGCGCCGCTGACCCGAGCCGGTGCGCGAGGTGGAGCCCGCCAGGATGGAGGGGCGAGAGCTGCTCGACACGCAGTGCGCCGCGGTCAGAATCCAGCTCTCGTTGAGGATGGAGCCACCACAGAAGTGGCTGGTGCCGTTCTGCAGGGACACCTGCCACGGGTTCGCGCCAATGGTCGTTTCCACGCCACCGACGATGTCCTGCTCCATGGTCGCCGGCGACTCCGCCTCCGCCTGCTCCTCGACCATCTCCGGACCGCAACCGACCAGCAACGACATCGCGCCAACCGTCGACCACCGCCGCATGACCTTCACTGACATCATGGAGACCTCAGGTATTTAGGGGAGGCGTGAAGCAGCAAGGAGTGAATAGCCGTCCCACGCTTAAAAAACCGTAACACACGATCTTCACCATCTACCAGTCCCATCCCGGAGGAACCGCCACCGCGCCCGGCGGCGGCCGCGCGTTGCGACATGCCTGTTTCATTACATTCCCGCCACACTTTGAAATGGAACGAAGCGTCAATGACATGTCATTGGAGGCGCGTGTCGAGGTGACGACGGCGACATGAAGCAGCCCGGCGGTGTGATGCGACACACCACCGGGTCCGCCACACCCCTGGCTATGGGCGATTTTCCGGCCGTGTGGTGCCGCTGAGGTTGGACGACGTCGCGGAGCGCGGCAGCTTCGGCGGGGGCGGCTTGGCGAGGCCGTCCAGGAAGGGCATGAGGTTTTCGGCGGCTTGCAGGATGTCGCGCTCGAAGTCCGTCACCATCCGCGATGAAACATCCAGCCTCAGCAGCGTGTCTTGCGTCTCCGTGTGCCGCTCCCAGGTCACCTGGGCCACGGGCCCGGGCGTGCCCGTGCGCGCGAACTGGACCAGGGAATCCACCAGTTGACGCATGAACGTCCGGTCCTCCTCCGTGAACAGCTCGCCGGCGGGCGGCACGTCCGCGGCCGTCTCCAGGAAGTAGGGCACCTCGCCCCCATGAGGCACGCCCAGGCGCTGCCGGGGGGCGAGCATCTTCGCGCGGTATTCGAAGTAGTAGCGCCACACGGCGGCGCCTTGCTCCGCGTGGCGGGTGGCCAGCAAGCGCGGCATGACGGTGAAGACGAAGTCGCGGCACATCCGCCGGCCAATCTCCCGGTCATCGTCCACGTTGGGGTAGAGCTGGCGGATGGACTCGGCGAAGGCGCCCAGGCGCTCGAGGATGGTGCCGGGGTCGATTCCGAACGAGGACACCACGCTGGAGTCGTCACTGGTGCTGCCGATGATGAGCGGCAGGGAGAGCTGCTCGCCACGCGCGAAGGTTTCGCGAATGGGCTCGGGGAGGACGGAGTCTCCGTAGATGGGGCTGGGCGCGTTCGCGGTGTCCGCGGGGAGCATCCAGAACTTCTCCGGACTCAGCTCGCGCAGGTCCTTCATGGTGGCCAGCAGCCGGTCCAGCCCGTTCCTCCACGCGAAGGCCATGCCGGCCAGCCGCGCGTCCGCCAGGGGCTTCTCCTGGAGCACGTACGCGCTCATGGCCACGCCCCGGAGGAACAGGCCCTTCTCCTTGACCTGCGGCGACGTGAAGAGCGACAGGACGCTCTTGGCACCCGCGGACTGTCCCATCACGGTGACGTTGCCCGGGTCGCCGCCGAACCGCGCGATGTTGTCGCGCACCCACTCCAGCGCCAGCATCTGGTCCAGCAGGCCGAAGTTCGCCGGCCCACCCGGGTTCTCCCTCTCCAGCGCCGGATGCATGAAGAAGCCCAGGTGCCCCAAGCGGTAGTTGAAGGTCACCAGCACCACGTCGCGCGACGCCAGGTGAATCCCCTCATAGGGCGGCACTCGGCCCGAGCCGATGACGAAGGCGCCGCCGTGAATCCAGAACACCACCGGCAGCTTCGCGCCCGCATCCAGCTTCGGCGTCCACACATTGAGGAAGAGACAATCCTCATGCATCTCACCGGGGTCGCCGCCGCCGGCGTCGATGCAGGCCTGACGGGACTGGTGCGCGGAGAAGCCGAAGTCGAAGGCCTCGTGGACCCCGGGCCAGGGATTGGCGCGCTCGGGCGCCTTCCAGCGCAGCGCTCCCGTGGGAGGCTTCGCATAGGGGATGCCCTTGAAGACAGAAATCTTCCCTTCGACCAGGCCCTGCACCTTGCCTTCCTTCGTGAGTACCTCAGGCGTCTTGATGACGTTCATCGACCGGCTCCCTTGGGTTGTGAGCGGGCGAAACTGAATTGAGCGGCAACTCCTGGCAACACCGCCCCGTCAGAAACCCGCACGCATGAAAGCGACAGACGGGAACACGACACCCGCCTCGTCCCGGAGTCGGTCGGGGCCGGGCTCGCTCCGGTCGGCGAACGTTCCGGCCGGGTTCGCGCCAGCTTCCAGGCGCCGTGATAGGGTGGCCGCCGCATGGCGATAGACAAGGCGCTCCTGCTCATCGCGGACATCGGCGGATACACCCGCTTCATGAGTCATCACCGCTTCAGCCTCGCGCACGCGCAGGAGACGGTGGCGCAACTGCTCGAGGCCGTCATTGATGCCTCGGGTCCGCTCAAGCTCGCCAAGCTCGAAGGAGACGCGGCGTTCTTCTATTCCGTGGGCGACGATTTTCCCGCCTTCGCCCGGCAGGTCGCGGACATCCGCCGCGCCTTCGTCTCACGGCGAGAGCAGTTCATCGTTGACCGCATGTGCAGGTGCGACGGCTGCATGCAGGTGGGCGCCCTGACGCTCAAGTTCGTGGCCCACGCCGGTGAAGTCGCCTTCCAGCGCGTCAAGCACCTCACCGAGCTGGCGGGCGTGGACGTCATCCTGGTGCACCGGATGCTGAAGAACGACGTCCCCGTCACGGAGTACGTCCTGATGACCGAACCCGTGCACCAGGGGCTCACGCCGGAGCTCCGCCAGCTCACCCAGGGGCTGGAGCACGACTTCGAGGGCATGGGGCGCACGGCGACGCACTACCTGGACCTGAACGCGTTCGTCCTCGCGCTGCCCGAGCCCGTGCGCCCGAGCCTGCCGCGCAGGCTCTGGGCCAAGCTGAAGCTGGAGCTGAACTCGATGAAGTACGTGCTGGGCCTCAAGCAACCCTGCGAGGACTTCCGCAACGTCGAGGTCGTGGACCCCCAGAAGCCGTAGCGGGCCGCCCGCGCTTCAGGGGGGACGCGGCGACTCCAGAATCTCCACGTTGGAAATCCAGTTGCGCTTCCGGCGCGCGAGTCGCGTCGCGGCATCCTCGTCGTCGAAGCTGCCCGAGCCACGGCGAATCCGCGCCGGGTCGATGCCATCAAACGCGTTGACGTTGACGACCGCGTAGAGCTGGCCGTCGATGAGGCTGGTCACCACGGGGACGACGCCGCACCGGCCACAGGTGAGGAACTCCGCGGTCCGCGTTCCGAAGACATATCGGGAGACCTGTGACGGCTCCTGGACGGTGACCTTGAGCGTCCCCTCGGGATGGGACGTCCAGACCCCCACGTGCCGGGTGCAGAACGAACAACCACAGGCCCGTGCGGGAATCGGGTCCGGACTCGGCTCCCAGAGGAGCGTGAAGGACAGATTCCCGCAGTGGCACTTCCCTGGAATCACCATGAGCGCGACCTCCGTTGCATCGACGCTCACCTATACTTCATCCCGCTCACGCCGCCACGGGATGAAAGGGATTGCAGCACAGTTGCGCCGCCCTCCGGGCAGCACACCCGCGGAGGCCGCGCGGCTCAGGCCGGCAGCTTCTTCAGGAAGGTCAGCAGCGCGGCGTTCACCTCCGCGGCGCGCTCCTGCTGCACCCAATGCCCCGCGCCGGGGACGACATGGATGTCGGCCAGGTTCGGCACCAGGGCCTTCATGGCGTCGACGGGTGAGAAGGCACGCACCGGGTCCTTCTCTCCGACCAGGTAGAGCGCCGGCTGCGGGAGGACCGCCGTCGCCAGTTCAGGCAGCTCGTGCCAGTCCCGGTCCATGTTGCGGTAGCGGTTGAGCCCGCCTCGGAATCCACTGCCGGAGAGCTCCTTCGCGAAGTACGCGACGTCCGCCTCGGTGAGCCAGTCAGGCAACGTCTCCGGCACGTCGAGCCCCGCGAGGAAGCCCTCCCCCTTCTTCTTCGCCAGCACGGCGGGGTTCGTCACATCGAAGCCGGGGGTGCCGGTGAGAATCGTCCGAACCGTCCTCGGGACGTCCGCCTCGAACTCGGCCTCGGCCACGCCGGGCGCCTGGAAGTAGAGGATGTAGAACCACTTCTCACCGAACAGGCGCTGGAAGAGCTGCATCGGCGGCATGGGCGCGCGCCCCAGATGGGGGACGCTCATTCCCACCACCGCGCGGAAGCGGTCGGGATGCAGGGCGGCACAGTTCCAGGCGAGCGCCGAGCCCCAGTCGTGGCCGATGACGATGGCCGTCTTCTCCTCCAGCGCGTCCAGCAGGCCGACCGCATCCCCCACCAACTGCTTCATGCTGTACGCCTCGATGGCCTCCGGCTTGTCGCTCTGGCCGTAGCCGCGGACGTCCGGAGCCACCACGTGGTACCCCGCCGCCGCCAGCGCCGGGAGCTGATGGCGCCACGAGTACCAGGACTCCGGCCAGCCATGCAGGAGCAACACGAGCGGCCCCGAACCCGCCTCCGCGAGGTGCAGGTGGATGCCATTCGTCTTGACGGTTCGATGCGTGATGTCAGCCATGAGGGTGCTCCGGAGGTGACGGTACGGTGGGGGCGAGCCATGGCATCAGGCGCGTCCGACACGAGGCTTGACGCGCTGCTTCGCGGCACGCGCCTGACGGCGGCGGACGCCGCGACCCAGGTCCGCCACGGACGTGCTTCGAAGGTGTTGCATGAGCAGCGCCGCGGCCTGGTCCAGCGCCTTTCCCAGCGCATCATTGACGGCCTGCTCCACGAGACAGCCCGGACTCTCATCATGGGGGCCGATACTGAAGAGCGCCGGCGTTCCGAGCGCTTCGTACACGTCCCCCAGCGTCACGGTGTCGAGCGTGCGCGCCAGCGACCACCCTCCACCGTGCCCCTTCACCGAGGTGAGGAGGCCTGCATTCCGAAGTCCGGCCATGGTCCGCCGGACCACCACGGGATTGGCCTTCAACAGCCGCCCCATCGCCGCTGACGTCACCACGGGGCCCATGTCCTCCATGTGAAGGAGGACATGCAAGGCGACGGAGAGCCGACTGTCGCGTCTCATGCCACTTCATATGTGGCGTGAGACGCGACCTGTCAAGCGATTCGGCAGGTGGGGTGGCTGAGTGGGGTGTCGGGACTCAGTAGTTGACCACGCCGTTGGGGAGCAGCAGGCGGTGGCTCCCCAGGTCGACGAGGGAGCGCGCCACGTCGAGTTGCACCACCGCGCGGCCACGCAGCGCCAGCTCGTGCACGGGCGCCTCGAAGGTGACCGGGGCGACGCTGGCGTCGACGAAGCCAGAGCCCTCCGCCCGGGCATAGCCGCCCAGCCCCTCCAGCTGGAACGTCACGCGGACGCGCTCCACGCCTTCCGGCACGTAGAAGTACGCCACCAGGTGCGCGTGGTCGGCCCGGGCCACATCCACGCGGTCATTCGCCAGCTCCACCTTGAGCGGAGCCCCATTCGCGGTGACGCGGACGGCACCGATGGGGAGCTCCAGCTTGTCGTAGCCTTCCGCCGCGGAGCCGCGGAGCCGCAGCTCGAAGCGCCGCCCGTCCTCCGTCTGGACGGGGCCGGCCGGAGCGGTGGGCTCGTCCTGGACGGAGTCGAGCCGGTCAGTGCCCCCACCGCAGGCCGTGAGGGCGAGGGCCGCGCAAACACACGTGGACAACATGATTTTCTTCATGGCGTGTCTTTCCTTGAGATTTGAAGGGTGTCTGGAAATGAAGCGGGGGCGGCTCAGGGCGAGCAGCTCTGGCCGGAGTTGGAGGTCGGGTCGACGGCAATGGCCTGCGCGGCATGGGGCGTGGCCGGGCCGGGGATGAAGTTCGCGGGCAGCGGATACGAGTCGCACTGATTGTTGAAGCCATCCACGGGGTCAATCAGCGACGAGATGAGGTCGCAATCGGTGGTGTTCAGCGCGGCGACCGCGGCCGTGAGCAGCGACGGCGGCGTGGGCGTGGAGCCGAACAGGCGCTGATTGCAGACGCCCACCAGCGTCTGGCGCGCGAGCAGGAAGCGGAGCCGGTCCAGTTGGCTGCGCACCCCTCCCGCCGGGTACATGGCCGGGCTGCCCCACAGGATGCCCTCCGCGGCGGGCAGCGTGACGATGGTCCCGATGGGGCCCAGGTTGAGGGCGCCCAGCGCGAGGCACTGCGTGAGCGACAGGATGCGGGTGCTGAAGAAATCCAGCGTCCGGGTGGCGCTGGTGCACTCCACCGGAGGCGGCTCTTCCCGCTCGCACGTCAGGCGCGCCGAGCACATGGCCGAGCCCAGGTCGAACGTCACCCGGAACGTGTTGTCGATGTGGTTGTCCGCCAGGCCGTCCTGCGCGGCGAGGGCCACACACTCTTCGTAGCTGCCGATTTGCAGCGCGAAGTTCGACGTCACCGAGCCGTTGACGGGAATAATGACCGGCGGCGCCGGGACGAACGAGAAGCCCTCGCTCGACAGCACGTCGTCGGTCGCCGTCAGCAACACGGACGGCAACGTCGGATGGACGTTTTCGACCCTGAAGCTGTAGTTCGCGGTGTAGGGATAATCATCCGCCACCACCACCGACGCGCCATTGACCGTCTTTTCGCAAATCAGGTCATGGGCATTCGCGACTCCGCTCCCACCCACCACCGCCGCACATGCCGCGGCAACCCACTGCTGCTTCAGCATCATCCGCATGGTTCCGACCTCGTTCATGAGCACCAGGCTCGGACGTGGCGGATTTCACCGTTTGTGCCATGTCTGGGAAGACGCGGGGCGACAAGCCCCTGACACAAGGATTCCCCATGGGAGGTAGGTGTTACGCCCTTCCTCTCGCATGATGGAAAATCACCTCCCACAGTGAGGACGGCGCCGGTGGACATGAAGCAACATCAGGGCGCTGGGAGGAGGGTAATTGCCCCACCCGCGACCGTCCGCACGCCCTGCCGACCTGGGCAAACGCTTCCCCTGGCCCGCGAGATGCCTCGGCAGTGAAGTTCCCTGCACCCGACAGGCCTTGGCCCCACGGGGCGTCGCGACGCTTTTTCCTCAGGCGCCCGGGCGGGAGAGCGTCACCCGCTGGCCGTTTGCGCCCAGCTCCAGCTGCGTCACGTCCGCGCTGGGAGGCCCCAGCACGGGCACGATGAACCAGCTGGCGCGCCGCAGCGTGGCGTCCCTTCGCAGCGCGGCGCCGGGCTCCAGCCTGCGCTCCACGCTTCCGCCGGGACCGTGGAAGACGACGCGCAGCGCGCGAGGAGCCCCCCGGGCGCGGACGTAGAAGGCATACCGCTCACGGCCTCCACCCGCGTGGCCCGCCGCGACGCCCAGCACCTCCATGTCCTTCTCACGGAAGGCCAGCGGCGTGACTCCGTCGGGCAGCGGCGCGGGTTCGGACCGGGGGGCCTCCAGGTCATAGGCACGCAGCGCGGCATCCGGCGGCACACCGGGGACGGGGGCGTAGCGCTCCGCGAGCGGCGAGACGAGGTAGGGGTGATAGCCGCGCCTGCGGGCACTCACGATGTCTGGCGGCCGCCGGTACGTCATGCGGTTGCTCCAGAACATGAGGCTCAGGTACTCCATGGAGTGGGGCACGTCCGAGTCCTGCGCGAGGAAGAGGACACTGCGCGCCGGCGTCTGCTGTTCGAGCGCGCGCCCCACCTCCCGGGAGTAGGTGACGTACAGGTCATCCAGGTGCTTGGACAGGTAGTCCGCCTTCGCCACCGGAAAGGTGACGGCCAGCAGCCACGCGAGCACGCCCGAAGCCAGCAGCCCCAGGCCCAGGGGCGCCCAGGACCGCTTTCGCGGCAGGCGCCAGCACATGAGCGCGACGAGCAGCGCCGCGGCGGAGGCCACGACCAGGCCCTCGGCGAGCCCGGGCCGCTCGCGCGTCTGCGCCAGCACCGCGGGGAGCACGGCGCGGACACGGCCGAGCGCCGGCAGGTGCTCGACGAGCCACGGCGTGGCGACCGCGGCCAGGAGCGCCGCCGCGAGCGCGGGGTGGCGTCTGGCATCCGAGCCCGCGATGGCCAACGCGGCCAGGACGGCGGGCACCGCGCCCCAGGCGATGGCGGGGACCTTCACCACGCTCAGCGACAACACGAGCCAGGTGGCCCCCACCC